>NZ_QKTH01000009.1:0-150784 GCF_003234485.1 Curtobacterium sp. MCLR17_034 | reverse complement strand
GGCGCGGTCGTCGTCGAGGACGGCCGGATCACCGCGATCGGTCCGGACGTCTCCCCGCCCGAGGGGATGACGGTCATCGACGCCGCGGGTTCGTGGCTCGTCCCCGGCTTCGTCGAGGCGCACGGCCACGTCGGCATCCACGAGGAGGCCAACGGCGAGGCCGGCAACGACACGAACGAGATGACCGCCCCGAACATGGCCGGCGTCCGCGCGATCGACGCGATCGACATCGACGACGAGGGCTTCCGGGACGCCCTGGCCGGCGGGATCACGAGCATCGTCGTCAAGCCCGGCTCCGGCAACCCGATCGGCGGGCAGAGCGTCGCCATCAAGACCTGGGGTGGCCGCACGATCGACGAGCAGCTCATCTCCGACTCAGTGAGCGTGAAGAGCGCCCTCGGCGAGAACCCGAAGCGCGTCTACGGCGGCAAGGGCCAGACGCCCTCGACCCGGCTCGGTGTCGCGAAGATCATCCGCGACGCCTTCGTGGAGGCGCAGAACTACCAGGCCGCCCGCGACGCCGCAGCCGCGAAGGACGAGCCGTTCGCCCGCGACCTGACGAAGGAGACGCTCGTCCGGGTGCTCGACGGCGAGCTCGTCTGGGACCAGCACACCCACCGCCACGACGACATCGCCACCGCGATCCGCCTGTCCGAGGAGTTCGGCTACCGGCTCGTCGTGAACCACGGCACCGAGGCGCACAAGATCGCCGACGTGCTGGCTGCCAAGGACATCCCGGTCATCTACGGCCCGCTGTTCACCAGCCGCTCGAAGGTCGAGCTCCGCGACCGCGGCATCCCGAACCTCGCCACGATCGCGGCGGCCGGGGTCCGGGTCGCCATCACGACGGACGCGCCGGTCGTGCCGATCAACATGCTCGTCGACCAGGCGACCGCCGCCGTGAAGGAGGGCCTGCCCGCCCAGACCGCACTCGAGGCGCTCACCGTCAACCCGGCCGAGTTCCTCGGGTTCGGGGACCGCGTCGGTCGGCTGGCCGAGGGCTACGACGCCGACCTCGTGCTCTGGGACGGCGATCCGCTCGACGCGACCAGCCGCGCGACGCGCGTCTGGATCGACGGCAAGCCCGTCTTCACGTGGACCGACGGAGCGGGCGTCACCACCCCGCGCTGGTAGGGACCACGAGACGCCGGCGTCCTGCGTGACGCGGTGGGCTCAGCCACAGGCGGACGGGAGGCCCGTGTCGGGCCCGCCACGGGCCTCCCGTCCGTCAGGTGCCCGGTCGCGAGACGCCGTCGTGTCGGCACGACGCCGTCACGCCCGCGAGACGCCGCTCGATTCCGCGGCGTCTCGCGGACACGACGGCGTCTTCCGGGTTGAGCGGTCAGCCCGTGCTCAGACCTCGCGCGCCAGCAGGAAGTCGTTGATGCGCGTCGTGAGCTCGGCGTCGATCGGACGCGCGTCGCCGTTCACCGAACGGATCGGCGCAGCCTGCCGCACGCTCGACACGAGCCAGAGCGCGTCCGCCGCTGCCAGGTCGGCGAGGGTGACGAGTTCGTAGGCGGTCTCGATGCCCTCCTGCTCAGCGAAGCGGAACACGTCGGCCTGCGTCGTGCCGGCCAGGATCCCGATGTCGGTGCGGGGCGTGACGAGCCGGTCGCCGACCTTCATGATCAGGTTGGCGCGCGTGCCCTCGAGCACGTATCCGTCGCTCGAGACGAACAGGGCGTCGTCGGCGCCGCGGCGGACGGCTTCGCGCAGGGCGGCCATGTTGACGCCGTACGACAGCGTCTTCGCGCCCTGCAGCAGCCACGGCGAGGTGCGCTCGACGTCGTGCCGGTACCCGCGGTCCAGGACCACGACGGAGATGCCCTCGTTACGTGCGGCCGTGGAGTCGCCCGACGGCGCGGCGTAGACCCACCCGGTCGGGCGGTCGGTGCCCTCGACGCCGCGGGTCAGGACGGTCTTGGCGAAGGCCTCGCGCACCGGGTCGAGGCGGGCGCAGACGGCCTCGATGGCCTGGCGCCAGGCCTCCGGGTCCGGGGCGGGCAGGTCGAGCATCGCGGCGGAGCGGCCGAAGCGGGCGAGGTGCGCCTCGAGGGCCTGGGGCCGACCGTCGATCACCGTGATCGTCTCGAACACGCCGTCGCCGCGCGTCACGCCGAGGTCCTGCACCTGCACGTGCTCCTCGAGCGGCTTCGCCCAGGTGAAGGCGTCCGCCGCGGGGTCGTGCGGCGCAGCGTCGCGGGAGGGCTGGTTGAGGACGGCGAGCACGGTTTCGGTCATGCGTCCATCCAACCGCAGCTCAGCCGGCTTCGGGCAGCGCGCCCAGCAGCTTCCACACGGCGGGCGTCAGCTCGGGGTGCTGCAGCGCGATCCGGCGCAGCCGGTGGTACTCCTCGCCCAGCCGGGTGCCCTGCCCGGACGCCGGGTGGCTCGACCACTGCGCGTGCCGCTTGCCGATCGCCTCGTCCAGGTCGACGGCGTCCGCGCGCAGGATCAGCACGACCTGCTCGTCGACGGTGGGGAGCGTCGGCATGAACTCCCATGGGTCCTCGCCCTGACGACTGCGGTGCTCGACGAGCATCGAGATCTCCTCGGCGGCCTCGGCGCGCAGCACTTCGAGGCTGCGCCCGGTCCTGCGGGGCTCAGCCATGGTGCCCCCGCAGCACGCCTGCCATGGGAAAAGCGTACGACACTCCATCGGTCACACTGGACGCGTGACCCTTCGCGACGAGAGCAAGTCCCAGCATCCCCGGGTGGTGGTCGTGTACCTGCTGCGCGACGGCGAGGCAGGCCCCGAGGTCCTGCTGGGGGAGAAGCGCCGCGGCCTCGGCACGGGCCGTCTGGTCGGCCCCGGCGGCAAGCGCGAGCCCGGCGAGTCGGCGGTCGAGACCGCCGTGCGCGAGGTGCGTGAAGAGGTCGGCCTGCGGATCGACGCGGTCGACCTGGAGGCCCGTGGCACGTTGGACTACCGGTTCCCGTACCGACCGTCCTGGTCCCAGGTCTCGGACGTCTTCGTCTGCCGCCGCTGGCAGGGAGACCCGTCGGGCTCCGACGAACTGGAGCCGCGGTGGATCCCCGTCGACACCGTCCCGTACGACGCCATGTGGGACGACGCCCGGTACTGGTTGCCGGGGGTGCTCGCGGGCGGCAGCGTCCGCGCGCGGTTCACGTTCGCCGAGGACGACGCGACCGTCGCCGGGTTCACCGGGACGGGTGTCGGTGTCGGCGTGGGTGAGTAGCTGCTTGCTGCTTGCTGCTAGCGCGGCTGCTGGGTGCGGGTGCTGCCGGTGCGCGCTTCCTCGGCGGCGGCCATGACGTCGGCGTCGCCGCTCCGGCCACCCAGGGGCCGCACGAAGAAGTCGATGATGCCGACGACGATCGCGCCGATCATCGAGAACATCGCCCACCCGACGAACAGCCCGGCGGTGCCGCGGCCGTCGGCGGGCGCGAGCAGGACGCTCGCGGCGTAGAAGCCGACCGTCATCACGAGGAACACGACGACGACGGTGATGAGGACGCGGTGCCAGGTGATGCGCGGGTTCATCCGATCAGGATACGCGTCAGCGGTCGGCGTGCTTGCCGTGCGAAGCCGCCGCTGGTCGCGGTTCCTTCCGGTTCGCGGGGCGCTGCACGGCGATGCGCCCGGTCGGCGTCGCATCCGGCTCGAGGCCGTCGCGACCGCCGGTGAAGACGTCACCGCCGGTGCGGTCGTCTTCCCAGTCGTCGTCACGCAGCACGCTCAGGGTGCCGGTCTCGGTGGAGGTCAGGCCGTGGCGCTCGAGCTCGGCGTCGCGCTGCCCGCCGAGGAACTCGCGGTTGGCGGTGTTGGCGTCCTGGAACATCGTGGTCCGGCCGGTGACGATCGCGCGGATCCGTCGGCGCTCCCACCACTTCTTGCCGAAGTACATCAGCACCAGGCCGGCCGTGGCGTAGCAGGCCATCGTGATCAGGCCGCGAGCCGGGCCGGGGCCGACGCCGTAGACCTGGTGCTTGATCATGTCGACCATGCTCGAGCCGACGACGACGTTGTTCAGCCAGGCGAAGGGCTCGGGCATGAACCACTTCGGGTAGGCACCGCCGGACGACGGCATCGACAGGAAGACGAAGCAGATCATCGCGGGTGCGGCGATGAACCGGCCGACGAAGTAGCTCAGGCCGTTCACCGCCAGGCCGATCGCCACGATCCAGCCCCAGGCGATGAGCACGAGCTGGATCCAGTGCCCGTGGATGGCGCCGAGCACCGGCCCGGCGAGGGTGTTCGTGATGAGCGAGATGACCAGGCCGCCGACCACGATGACCGTCATCCGGGTGCGGTGCCGGAGCGGGCCGCCCATGATGCCGATGAACATCGCGACCATGTAGCCGCCGATGCACCACGCGAGCATGACGTACATCGCGACGGTGCCGTACTCGTCCCACGCCGGCAGCGGTGCGAGCTCGGTGACCTTCGGGGTCGCCCCGCCCAGGCCGGTCAGCACCGCGGTGAGGGTGGCCGGAACGAGGCTCGCGACCTGGAACTGGTGCGCGCTCGCCTTGAAGAACTCGTTCGCAGCGGGGTCGTACGCGACCGCCATCGAGCCACCCACCACGTCGCGCTTCGCCTGCGCGAGCGAGTCGTACGTGTGGAACACGAACTCGCCCGGCAACGCCTGCTGCACCGCCTGCACGAACGCCGGGTCGCTGCCGATCAGGGCGATCGGGACGTCGTGCGGGTGCGGGGCGTGGAACGCGAAGACGTAGCACAGGCAGAACCCGACGATGAAGAACAGCGGCATCCAGAGCTGCAGGCCGATCAGCTGCAGCGACGGGTGCAGGGTCGAGTACCACCGGCGGTAGGCGCCGTGCTGCTGGGGCGCGGGTACCGGAGCCTGTCGCCGGGGGCCCGAACGCGTGTGCCCGGCGACCTTGCCACCACGACGCGGCTTGGTCCCACGTGCGGAGGGCCGGGTCCCGCGCGGCTTCGGCGGCGTGGGACGGGAACCGCCGGGGCGCTCCGGTCCGTCGTCGTTCCTGGGGACGTCGTTCCGCGGCGTGCTCACTCGGCGCTCTGCTCCTGCTCTCGATCGGAGCGCCAGGATACGCCCGGGGTACTCAGGAGCGACTGCGCGACGCCTGCGCCGAGTCCATGGCGAGTTCTTCCGCGTCGAGGGTCACGAGCACGCGGCGCATGACCTCCTCGTCGAGGTTCCCCTTCTCCCGCTCCTCGAGCACGATCTCGCGGCGGCGGTCGAGGAGCTCGCGTCGGATGTCCTGGATCTGCGAGCCCCGGAGGCGCAGTGCGACGTTCCGCCCCTCGTCCTCTTCTTCCTCGGCGTCCTGACGGAACGTCTCGGCCTGGCGCTCCAGCCGCGCCTTCAGCCGGTTCACCACCGAGTCGACGGCCTCCGAGCCGTACTGCTTCGCCCACGCCGGACGCCGCTTCTCGAGCAGCTCGATCGCGGCCTCGGTGGTGCGCTGGTTGAGCCGCATCTCGCTGCGCACGTCCTCCTCGCCCTCGGCCGGGTCCTGCACCTTGAGCGCGCGGATGACGAACGGCAGGGTGAGTCCCTGCAGCAGCAGGGTGCCGACGGTGACGAAGAAGGCGATGATGAAGATCGTGTCCTGTGCCGGGATCTGTGTCGGGCTGGCCACGACCGACACCGCTGCGGCCAGGGTCACCACACCGCGCATGCCCGTCCAGGAGATGACGGTGAGCTCCCGCCAGTTGAGCTTCGGCTCCGCGGAACCGCGCATCCACCGCAGCGAGGGGTGCCCGCGGGACAGCTTGATCCGCAGTGGCCGGAGCCACTTCCCGTTGATGCGGTTGCGCGCGTAGGACTCGAACACGAACAGCGGCCGCACCAGGATCACGACGACGAGCACGACGGCCGCGGCGGTGAGCGTCTGCCCGAGGCTCCGCTCGCTCTCGACCAGGTCCTGCACGACGGTGTTGAGCTGCAGGCCGATGAGCGCGAAAACGAAGCCCTCGAGGATGACGTCGATGCTCGTCCAGAGCGGACGCTCCTGCAGGCGGGTCGCGTAGCCCTCCTTCGGCGAGTTGTAGCCGATGTACAGGCCCGCCGTGACGACCGCGATGACCCCGGAGCCGGACAGGTCCTCGGCGAGGATGTAGGCGACGAAGGGCAGCAGGATGCTCATGATCGTCTCGACCACGGGGTCGTTGATGCGCATCCGGATCCAGTGCACGACGACACCGAGGACGATCCCGACGACCAGACCGACGCCGATCGCCAGGCCGAAGATGCCGAGGTCCTGCCAGATGGTCAGCGACGTCCCGGCGATGATGAGCGTGAACACCCGCACCAGGGTCAGCGATGCCGCGTCGTTGATCAGGCTCTCGCCCGACAGCACGGTCATGACGCGGCGGGGGAGTCCGAGCTTCCGGCCGATCGCGGCGGCGGACACCGCGTCCGGCGGGGCGACGATCGCGCCGAGCAGGATCGCCGCCGGCAGGGTCATGTCCGGGATGAGCAGGTACGCCACCCCGCCGACGACCAGGGCGGTGACGATCACCAGGAAGATGCCGAGCCGTCGGATCTGCTTGATCGAGCCGCGGAAGCTCTGCCACGACACGTCGAGGGCCGCCGAGTAGAGCAGCGGCGGCAGGATCACCGTGAGGATGACCTCGGAGTCGATCTCCATCGGTGGCAGCCCGGGCAGGAACGACGCCGCCAGGGCGACCGCCGTGACGAGCAGCGGAGCGGGGAGTCCCTTGGCCCGGGCGAACCCCGTCACCGCGAGCGATCCGATCAGCAGGATGAGGAGCTCAGCGGTGTCCATGGACCCATTCTTCCATCGGCATGGTTCCGAACCTGAACGAGTGTGAAGCTCCGGTGAACAACAGGTGGCCGATCAGGTTTGCTCGAAGGGCCGACGCCTGGGACACTTGCCCGCGGTGGACATCACACTCATAGTCGTCCTGGTCATCGCGTTGGCCCTCTTCTTCGACTTCACAAACGGTTTTCACGACACCGCCAACGCGATGGCGACCCCGATCGCGACCGGCGCCATGAAGCCCAAGGTGGCGGTCACCGTCGCTGCGGTGCTCAACCTGGTCGGTGCGTTCCTCAGCACCGCCGTGGCGACGTCGATCTCGCACGGGTTGATCAACGAGGGGCCCGGTGGCGTCGCCATCAGCCCCGAGATGATCTTCGCGGGCCTGATCGGGGCAGTCGTCTGGAACATGATCACGTGGCTCCGCGGGCTGCCGTCGTCGTCGTCGCACGCGTTGTTCGGTGGGCTGATCGGTGCCGCGATCGTCGGTGCCGGGTTCCAGTCGGTCAACTACGTCGCGCTGCTGACGGTGGTGATCATCCCGGCGTTCGCCTCGCCCGTGATCGCCGCGCTCGTGTCGTTCCTGTCGACGCGCATCGCGTACCGGATCACGAAGCGTCCGGTGTTCCCGAACGAGCGTGGCGGGTTCCGCATCGGGCAGGTCTTCACCAGCTCGATGGTGTCCCTGGCGCACGGCACCAACGACGCGCAGAAGACGATGGGTGTCATCACGCTGACCCTCATCGCCTCGGGCGCGCAGTCGTCGAACCAGGGCGTGCAGTTCTGGGTCGTCGTCGCCTGTGCCCTCGCGATCGCCCTCGGTACCTACACGGGCGGTTGGCGCATCATCCGCACCCTCGGCTCGGGCATCACCGAGATCCGTGCGACGCAGGGCTTCGCCGCCGAGGCCTCGACCGCCGCGACGATCCTCGCCTCCAGCCACCTCGGCTTCGCACTGTCGACCACGCAGGTGTCCTCGGGCTCGATCATCGGTGCCGGTCTCGGCCGCCGCGGCTCGAAGATCCAGTGGTCGACCGCCGGCAAGATCGTCATCGCCTGGTTCATCACCCTGCCCGCGGCCGCCGCGGTCGGTGCGGTCGCCTCGGGCATCGCCCGCCTCGGTGTCATCGGGCTCGTGCTCGACGCCGTGATCGGTGCCGTCGTGATCCTCGGCCTGTACCTGTGGTCGCTCCGCAAGCCGCACGAGCAGGCCTCCGCGATCGAGGTCGACGTCGCCGCGAACGCGGTCCTGACCCGCAAGGAGCTGCGTGACATGCAGCGCAAGAAGCGTGCCGACGCGGTCGCCCAGCGTCGCGCCGAACTGAGCCGCGAGCGCACGCTCCGTCGCATGGCGGCCCGCAAGGGAGGCCGTCGCTGATGGGCATCGCGCTTGACGGACGCCGTTTTGCATTCCTCGAAGGGGGAGACCGCTGATGGGCATCGACTGGTTCGCATTCCTCACCGTGGCGCTCGTCGCCGTGGTCTCGTCGTGCTTCGTCGTCGCCGTGTACTCGGTCGGCCTCCGTCTCTGGAGTGCCGCCGACACCCGCGAAGGCAAGTTCACCGTGAAGGACGACGGAACGATCGGCCCGGCCACCGCCGGCTTCCCGAACCCCGCCGGAGCCTCGGCGGCCGCACGCGCACTCCGCGCCGCTGCCATCGCCTGCTTCGTCGTGTGCGGCGCCGTCGTGCTCTACGGCATCTACCTCATCGTCCCGCAGTTCCACTGACGGGCACGCTCACTCGTCGCGCGTTCGCCGGGCCCGCCGCGCCCGCTCGCGCGGGCGGCGCGCTTGGTGAGCAGAAGATGTCGAGTCGCCGTCCGTGACCCGACCTCTTCTGCTCACGAAGGGCGCGGGCGGACGGACGGGAGGCCCGTGGCGGCCTGGCACCGGGCCTCCAGGCCGTCGCGGGCGAGCGGGCGAAATGCCGCCGTGCGTGGCTGAAGTGGCCCCGGCATTCCGCCCGCTCGCGCGGGCGGCGCGCTTGGTGAGCAGAAGATGTCGAGTCGCCGTCCGTGACCCGACCTCTTCTGCTCACGAAGGGCGCGGGCGGACGGACGGGAGGCCCGTGGCGGCCTGGCACCGGGCCTCCAGGCCGTCGCGGGCGAGCGGGCGAAATGCCGCCGTGCGTGGCTGAAGTGACCCCGGCATTCCGCCCGCTCGCGCGGGCGGCGCGCTTGGTGAGCAGGAGATGTCGAGTCGCCGTGTGGAACCCGACCCCTTCTGCTCACGAAGTGCGCGGGCGGACGGGAGGCCCGTGGCGGCCTGGCACCGGGCCTCCCGTCCGTCGCGGGCGAGCGGGCGGAATGCCAGCGTGCGTTGCCGAGGCGACCGCGGCATTCCGCCCGCTCGCGCGGGCACGCCGCCCGCTCCGCCCAGCCCCGGCGCGTTCCCGGACCGGCCGGACGGACGGGACTAGCCTCGACGTGTGACCGGCAACGAGGAGGCACCTGTGACGACGACGACGCGGACCGAGAGCGACTCGCTGGGATCACGGGAGGTCCCGAACGACGCGTACTGGGGCATCAACACGTTGCGGGCACTCGAGAACTTCCCGATCACCTCCGTACCGATCGCCGTGTACCCGGACCTCATCGAGGCGCTCGTCACCGTGAAGCAGGCGGCCGCGCGGGCGAACCGGGCGATCGGTGTCCTCGACGAAGAGCGCGCCGACGCGATCGACCGTGCAGCGCAGGAAGTCCGCGACGGAGCACTCCGCGAGCAGTTCGTCGTCGACGTCGTGCAGGGCGGCGCCGGGACGAGCACGAACATGAACACGAACGAGGTGCTCGCGAACCGGGCACTCGAACTCCTCGGGCGGGAGCGGGGCGACTACGCGTACCTGCACCCGATCGACCACGTGAACCGCAGCCAGTCCACGAACGACACGTACCCGACGAGCATCAAGATCGCGATGATCTTCGGGGTCCGTCGTCTGATCGTGCAGCTCGAGGAGCTCTCCGCGGCGTTCGCCGAGCGGGGCCGCGCCTTCGCCGACGTGCTGAAGGTGGGCCGGACGCAGCTGCAGGACGCCGTGCCGATGACCCTCGGGCAGGAGTTCACCGGCTTCTCGCACACGATCCAAGAGGACGCAGACCTGCTCCGCAAGGTGATGCCGCTGCTCGCCGAGATGAACCTCGGCGCGACGGCGATCGGCACCGGGATCACCGCGGACCCGCTCTACCGCGACGAGGTCCGCCGACAGCTGCAGGAGGCGAGCGGCATCGACGTCGTCACCGCCCCCGACCTCATCGAGGCGACGAGCGACGCCGGTGCGTTCATGACCCTGTCCGGCACCGTGAAGCGCAGTGCCGCGAAGCTCTCGAAGATCTGCAACGACCTGCGCCTGCTGTCGTCCGGTCCGCAGGCGGGTCTCGGCGAGATCACCCTGCCCGCTCGCCAGGCCGGCTCGTCGATCATGCCCGGCAAGGTCAACCCGGTGATCCCCGAGGTCGTGAACCAGATCGCCTACGCGGTCGCCGGGGCGGACACCACCGTGACGATGGCGGCGGAGAGCGGGCAGCTGCAACTCAACGCCTTCGAGCCGATCATCGCCCACTCGATCCTGCAGTCGCTGCAGTGGATGTCCCGCGGCTGCGCGACCCTGCGCGAGCACTGCGTCGTCGGCATCGAGGCGAACGAGGCGAAGCTCGCGGCCCAGGTCGACACGAACGTCGGCGTCGTCACCGCACTCACGCCGTACATCGGGTACGCGGCCGCGGCGTCGATCGCGCACACGGCGTTGACCACCTCGACGCCGATCTCGACGCTCGTCGTGGCCGCGGGCCTGATGGACGAGGACCAGGTCATGCGCGTGCTCAGCCCGGCACGGCTGTCGGGCATCGAGCTGGCGACGGGTGCGATCCCGATCATCACCGAGGAGATGCTGGACGCCGAGGCGCGCAAGGGCTGACGCGGGGCGTCCGCGCCCCAAGAACGCAAGCACCGCACGCACACACGCCCGTCAGGGCAGCGGCCGCTCGCCCACCCGCACCTGCTGCGCCATCGCCCGCAGGTGCTCCTCGTTCGGGGTCAGCTCGGCGTCCTCTTCCTCGGCGACCCGCGCGGCCTCGGCCCGGACGTGCTGGGCGGCCGCGATGTCCTGGTCCCGCCAGCGCGCGAGCGTGAAGTTCCGCGTGACGTCCCGCAGCGGCAGCCGGATCGACTCGTCCGCCTCGATGCCGGCGAGCAGCTGCCGCATCCGGATCACCTCGGAGTCGAGCTCCCCGCCGACCACGAGCACGAAGTTCGAGATGTACAGGTACACGAGCAGCAGGATCGCGCCACCGAGCCACCCGTAGGCGCGGTTCCCGCCACCGAGGGTCTCCACGTAGAGGGCGAACCCCACCGTGGCTATGGCCCAGGTCACGATCGCGAACGCGGCACCGGCCGACACCCACCGCAGCTGCGGGGTCTTCACGTTCGGCGTCGCGTAGTAGAGCACCGCCACCATCACGACGAGGTCGGCTGCCAGCACGGGCCACTTCACCACGTTCCACACGTCGTCGATCCAGGGCGCCCACCCGAGCTGCCGGATCACGGCCTCGGAGATCGTCGGCGTCCCGAGCAGGATGACGATGGCGACGGCACCGCCGACCATGACGAGCAGCGTGACGAGGAGCATCATGCTGCGGAACTTCCATATCCGCCGGCCCTCCTCGACCTCGTAGGCGGTGTTCATCGCCCGCCCGAACGCCGTCGCGTAGCCGGACAGCGACCAGAGCGTCAGCACGACGCCGATCGTGAACCCGAGCCACGGGTTGTCCAGGGTCAGCAGCTGCCGGAGCGGCCCCTCGAGGTGCTCGGCGGTCTCCGGCCGGACGATGAACCCGAGGACCTCGACGATGTCGGTCAGGCTGTCGCCCTTGCGGTCGACGATCGACAGCGCCGACACGACCGCCAACGCGGTCGGGAACACCGTCAGGAGCGCGAAGAACGTCAGCGACGCTGCCGCGTCGACGACGCGGTGCCGGATGACGGAGTGGTAGGTGCGCCGGACGACGGCGCGGACTCCCGTCCGCTGGAGGTCGCGCGATGCGCTGTCCGGCATGTGTCGTACGGTACCCGACACGTGACGGCCTGGAGGCGCGTGGCGGGCCCGCCCCGGGCCTCCCGTCCGCCCTTCGGTCGCGTCGCGAGCTCCTGCAAGACACCGGTGTCCACGCTCCGCACCGCGGAACGCAGGTGTTCCAGGCGCGAACACCGGTGTTTTGCGGACCCGCCCGTCAGTTGGCGTGGGGGTGCAGGGCGTCGTAGCGGCGGAACGAGGGGACCATCCGGAGCAGCAGCGCGACGAGGCCGATGATCAGCACGCCGCCGATGACCGGCGGGTACGCGATGCCGGCCGCGACGACCAGGCCGGCGTACAGGTCACCGAGCCGCGGGCCGCCCGTGACCACGACGATGAAGATGCCCTGCAGCCGACCGCGCATGCCGTCCGGCGACGCCGCCTGCAGGATCGTGTTCCGGAACACCGAGCTGACGTTGTCCGCACCGCCGGCCATGGCCAGGAACAGCGCCGCGAGCCCGAGCGCCGGCAGGATCTCGACGCCGAACGCCTCACCCGAGCGGCCGCCGAGCACGTGCGCCAACGCGATGACCACACCGAACGCCGCGATCGCCCCGCCGTACGCGGTGATGGCCCAGCCGACGGCCTCGCCCTGGCGTCGGACGTGCCCGAGCGGCC
The DNA here is from genome assembly GCF_003234485.1 of Curtobacterium sp. MCLR17_034. NCBI lineage: Bacteria > Bacillati > Actinomycetota > Actinomycetes > Micrococcales > Microbacteriaceae > Curtobacterium > Curtobacterium sp. MCLR17_034. The sequence goes on along the minus strand of NZ_QKTH01000009.1, from coordinate 138,358 downwards.
CGGAGAAGACGCTCGACAGCAGCGCACCGATCGCGTACGCGGCGGTCAGGGTACCGACGGTGATCGACCCACCGCCGATGACGAGCGCGCCGATGGCGGGGAACAGCACACGTGGCTGCCCGAAGGTCATCGCGACGATGTCGAGCACGAACGTCATCGTGATGTTGCGCGACCGCCGCAGGAACTTCGCGCCCTCGATGAGCGACCCGAGCCCGGGGCGCAGCGCGTCGTGGTCGGCGGCCATCCGCGGCAGCGTGAAGACCCCGAGGAACGCGAACGTGAAGAGCACGACGTCGATGGTGTAGGTCGGGGCGAACCCGACGGTCGCGATGAGCACACCGGCGATCGCCGGACCCACGGTGACCTGGAACCCCGACGCGATCCCGCCCAGGGCGCTCGCCGCGGGCAGCAGGTCGGTGCCGACGAGCCGCGGGACGATGGCCGAGCGGGAGGCGTTGCTGACGGTGGCGGCCACGGCGTTCACCGTCGCGAGCACGTAGAGCAGTGTGACGCTGTGCAGGTCGAGCCAGGCGTGCGTGGCGATCAGGGCGACGGCGACCCACGCGATGATCGACGACACGAGCGCGACGAGGCGTCGGTCGAAGGCATCGGCGAGCATCCCGCCGTACAGGCCGGCGACGATCATCGGCACGAGCGCGATGACACCGACCAGGGCCACGGCGAAGGTCGAGCGGGTGATCTCGTAGACCTCGAGCCCGACGGCGACGGTGGTCATCTGTGTGCCGATGCCGGCGATCGCGGTGCCGGCCCACAGCCGGGCGAAGGCGGGGGAGCGGCGGAGCGGGGTGAGGTCGGCGAGCAGGCGGCGGCGCGGCGGTGCGGGAGTCGATGGTGTCACGGTGGAACCATTCTGCGGGCTGGACGCTCGTTGCGCGTGCCCGGTGCGCGCTCTGGTTGACTGATCGGCATGACTGACCTGAACAGCAAGCCCGAGTTCGACGCCCCCGAGGGCCCCGCCCCCACCGAGCTCGTCATCACCGACATCGTCGAGGGGTCCGGCGAGGAAGCGTCCGCCGGCTCGACCGTCAAGGTCCACTACGCCGGCGTCGAGTACGAGACCGGCGAGGAGTTCGACAGCTCCTGGAACCGCGGCGAGCCCATCGACTTCCCGCTCGCGGCCCTGGTGCGCGGCTGGCAGGAGGGCATCCCCGGCATGAAGGTCGGCGGCCGCCGCAAGCTCGTCGTCCCGCCGGAGCTCGCCTACGGCCCCGCCGGTGGTGGCCACTTCCTGTCCGGCAAGACCCTGATCTTCGTGATCGACCTGCTCGGGGTCCGCTGATGCAGGTCGGTGCCCCGACGATCGAGCTGAACGACGGCCACCGGTTCCCGGAGCTCGGCCTCGGGACGTACGGCCTGAACGGTGACGAGGGCGCTGCCGCGGTCGGCACCGCGATCGCGAGCGGCTACCGGCTGCTCGACACGGCGCTGAACTACGGCAACGAGGACGCCGTCGGCACGGCCGTCCGCGAGTCCGAGGTGGCGCGCGAGGACCTCGTCGTCACGTCGAAGCTCCCCGGCCGGCACCACGGCTACGACGAGGCGCACCGCTCGATCGACGAGACCCTCGGCAACCTGGGGCTCGACCACGTCGACCTGTACCTGATCCACTGGCCGAACCCGTCGGTGGACAAGTTCGTCGACACCTGGAAGGCGTTCGTCGACCTCCGCGACAGCGGCAAGGTCCGCTCGATCGGCGTCTCGAACTTCACGCCCGAGCACCTGCGCCGGATCGTCGACGCCACCGGGGTCGCCCCGGCCGTCAACCAGGTGGAGCTGCACCCGTACTTCCCCCAGGCGGAACTGCGGAAGGTGCACCAGGAGCTCGGCATCGTGACCGAGAGCTGGAGCCCGCTCGCGAAGCGGTCGGAACTGCTCACCGAGCAGCCGATCGTCGACGCCGCCGCGGCGCACGGTGTGGCACCCGGCCAGGTCGTGCTGCGCTGGCACGTCCAGCTCGGTGCCGTGCCGGTGCCGAAGTCGGGTGACGCCGCCCGCCAGAAGGAGAACCTCGACGTCTTCGGCTTCGAGCTGACCGACGACGAGGTGCAGGCGATCTCCGCGCTCGAGCGCGGTCGTCTGTGGGACGGCGACCCGGACACGCACGAAGAGATGTGACTCCGACGCGACCCTTCGGGGACAGCGGGGCTCCCGGTGGGCAGTACACTGGTTCCCCCTCTTCCCGAAGGGTTGCGTGTGTCCGAACCGACCGAGATCGACCGTGAACGCGGCTACGTCGACGGCCTCTTCCGTCGTCTCGACGAGCTGACCGCCGAGGCCGAACAGCGCCTCGCCGAGACCCGCCGACAGGCGGTCGGCGGGAACCACCAGAGCCGCAGCGAGCGCGACGCGTACGCGCGGCTCTACGAGGACACCGTCGCGACGCTCGAGCGGGTGGGGGACCGTCTGGTCTTCGGCCGGCTCGAGGTCGCCGAGCCCGACAACCCCGACGACACCTTCCGGTACATCGGCCGAGTGGGGCTGCGCGACGCCGACCACCGGCCGCTGCTGCTCGACTGGCGCGTCCCCGGTGCCAGCGCCTTCTACCAGGCCACCGCCGCGCACCCGATGGGCATGCGCTCCCGCCGGCACCTGTCGCTGCAGGGCCGTCGCGTGGTCGGCGTCGAGGACGAGGTGTTCGACGCCTCGCTCTACGACGACGAGCGCACCCACCTGCAGGGCGAAGGGGCGCTGCTCGCCGCGGTGACCGCCGAGCGTACCGGCCGGATGACCGACATCGTCGCGACGATCCAGGGCGAGCAGGACCGCATCATCCGCTCCCCGCTCGAGGGCGTGCTCATCGTGCAGGGCGGCCCCGGTACCGGCAAGACCGCCGTGGCGCTGCACCGCGCGGCCTACCTGCTCTACTCCTACCGCGAGCGGCTGCGGGGCTCCGGCGTGCTCATGGTCGGCCCGTCCCCGGCGTTCCTGACGTACATCGAGCAGGTGCTCCCGTCGCTCGGCGAGACCGGTGTCGTGATGGCGTCGCTCGGCTCGCTCTACCCGGGCGTGCACGCGACGACGCACGACACCCGCGACGTCGCCGCCGTGAAGGGCGCCGCGCAGATGGCGTCACTGCTGCGCCGGGCCGTGCGCTCGCGCCAGGTCGTGCCGACCGAGTCGGTCACGCTCGACATCGAGGGCGAGCGGCTCGTCGTGCCGCCGCAGCTCGTCGCCGACGCCATGAAGCGTGCGCAGGACCGCGGCAAGCCGCACAACGCCGCCCGCGTCACGTTCAACAAGACCGCCCTCGACGCGATGACCCGCCTGCTCGCCGAGCAGCTGCGGGAGCGTGGTACCACGGTGGACGAGGCCGACGAGAAGGTCCTGCGCGAGGACATCCGGAGCTCGTACGACGCCCGCGTGCTGCTCAACACCGCGTGGTTGCCGCTGCCGCCCGAGAAGTTCCTCGAGGACCTCTACGCCCGGCCGAACTGGCTCGCCTCGCTCACCCCCGACTGGACCCCGGAGCGCCGAGCCCTGCTGCAGCGCGCCCGCGGCACGGCCTGGACCGTCGAGGACGTCCCCCTGCTCGACGAGGCCGCCGAACTGCTCGGCCCGTTCGACCCGACCGGCGGCGCCGCCAAGCGCGCGGCGAAGGCCAGCCGGAACCGCGACATCGAGAACGCCCGCCAGGCCATCGAGAACATGGGTGTCGAGGGCATCGTCAGCGCCGAGCAGGTCGCCGGCTCGTTCGCCGAGGGCGGCGACCCCCGCTCCACCGCCGAGCGCGCCGCCGACGACCGCGAGTGGACCTACGGGCACATCGTCGTCGACGAGGCGCAGGAGCTCTCGCCGATGCAGTGGCGCGTGCTCGCCCGCCGCAACCCGCTGCGCTCCTTCACGATCGTCGGCGACATGGCGCAGGGCTCCTCGCCGGGTGCCGCACGCACCTGGGACGACGTCATCGGGGCGCTCGCGCGTCGCCGACGCGGCCGTGCGCCGCAGGTGCCGCTCGACCACCGCATCGAGCAGCTCACGGTGAACTACCGCACCCCGCGCTCCATCGTCGAGGCCGCCGGGGCCTTCGCGGACAGCGCCGGCCTCACGGTCACCCGCAACGAGGCCGTTCGCGACGGTGACCCCGTCGAGCGCGTCCGCGTCGCCCGGGCCGACCTGCTCGACACCGTCGTGGCGGTCGCCGACGCCGAGCGTGCCCGGATCGGCTCCGGCACCATCGGCGTCATCGTCCCCGAGGCCCAGGTCGACACGGTCCGGCAGCGGCTCGCCCGCACCGAGGCGGACGTCCGGGGCCTCGCCTCGCCGAACGCCGGCTCGCTCACGGTGCTGACGGGTGCGGACGCCAAGGGATTGGAGTTCGACGGCGTGCTGCTCGTCGACCCGGACGGCGTGGGTGCCGACGCCGCCCGCGCCGCCGCCGCGGTGTACGTCGCGATGACGCGTCCGACCCGTCGCCTGACGGTCATCGACGTCGACTGACGGTCGTGCGCGCGTCCTCGCGTGCGTCCTCGCCCACTTCGTGAGCAGGAATGGTCCGGTCCGCTGGGCCCACGCGACCATTGCTGCTCACGATCGGTGGGTGGTGGCGTCCCCGCGGGGCGGACGGGAGGCGCGGTGCGGGCCCGCCACGGGCCTCCCGGCTCAGGTCGGGTCGCCCTCGGACCGCACCCGCGCGACCAGGTCGGCCCACGGACCGTCGAGGCGGCGACCCGGGATCGTCACGGTGGTGCGCTCGACGGTGATCGTCCAGCTGAAGTCGTCGGGGACGGGCGGTGCCGTCGGTGCCGGGGTGCGCCGCAGCGCGTCGACGACGTCGGACCACGCCGTGGGGTCGCTGCTCGTGTCGGTGTCGACCCGCCAGCGCCGTGTGGTGCCGGCGAAGCCCCCGGAGCGGCGGACCTCGATGCGCATGCCCTCGACGCTACGCCCGGGTGGCCTGCTCAGTCGAGCACGCCCACCTGCTGCCAGGCCTGACGGACCGCGGTCTGCTCGGCGGAACCGTCCCCGAACCGCCGCCCGGCCGCGTCGACGGTGACGGTGGCGAACCCCGCGAAGTCGATCGAGGCGGTCACCTCGGCCGACGTCAGGGCGTCCCACCAGACGGCGCCGGCACCCAGCCACGCGGGGCCGCCGATGGCCGTGGCCGCCAGGAAGAACGCGTGGTTCGGGATGCCGGAGTTCGTGTGGACCCCGCCCGCGTCGTCCGTGGTGTCGACGAAACCGGCCATGGTCGCCGGTTGCGGGTCCTTCCCGAGTACCGGGTCGTCGTACGCGGTGCCGGGGGCCCGCATCGACCGGAGCGCGTCGCCCTGCACAGCGTCGGTGAACAGCCCCTCGCCGATGAGCCAGCTCGCCTGCTCCGCCGTCTGCCCCGCCGCGTACTGGGCGACCAGGGAGCCGAAGACGTCGCTGATCGACTCGTTGAGGGCGCCCGACTGGCCCTGGTAGGTCAGGTCGGCGGTGTACTGCGTGACGCCGTGCGCGAGCTCGTGGCCGATGACGTCGAGCGCGACGGTGAAGCGGCGGAACACCTCGTCGTCGCCGTCGCCGAACACCATCCGGTTGCCGTCCCAGTAGGCGTTGTCGTAGTCCTGGCCGTAGTGCACGGTCGCGTCGAGGGGGAGTCCGGCGCCGTCGATCGACACCCGGTCGAACACCTCGAGCCAGAAGGCGTGCGTGGCGCCGAGGCCCGCGTACGCCTCGTCGACCGCGGCGTCACCGGAGTCGGCGTCGCCCTCGCGCCGGACGACGGTGCCGGGCAGCGTCGTGGTGCCGTGCGCGTCGGTGATCGTCCGCTGCGGGGAGCGGTCGACGGCGCCGCTGACGCTGCGCGGTGCGACCAGGTGCGCGTGCTTCGGCGCCTGCACGGCGTCGAGCGAGGCCAGTGCGGTGCGTGCCGCCGAGGCCGCCCGTGGGAACGCATCGGCGTCGGCGACGGCGCGGAGCAAGTAGGGCGGGACGACGGAGCGGATGCGGTCGGTCGCGGTCATGCGCACATGCAACCACCGGGCACCGACACGGCCCTGCGCGGGCCGTCTTGCGGCGTCGTCAGTCGCGCTTGCGGTGCTCGACGAGGGCCAGCGCGTACGACTCCCACCACTGGCCGGCCGCGGGGCCGCCGTTGCAGGTGCCGTCGCTGAGCCCGGGCGTCTTCACCCAGAGCAGGGCGTCGAGCCGGGTGCTGCCGCCGGTGACGTGCGGCTCCTGGCCGAGGCCGGCGCCCTCGGGGTTGCACCAGGTGCCCCGCCACCCCTGCCCGTTGCGGGAGACGTCGATGACGAAGTGCGGGTCGCCGCCGATCGCGTCGGCGAGCTCGTCGGCGTACGCGCGCTCCTGGTCGACCCGGTAGAAGTTCGACACGTTCGTGAAGAAGCCCTGCACCTCGTCGACGCCGGCCTGCCGCAGCCAGTCGGCCATGGTGGCGGTCAGCACACGGTTCTCGTTGCCGCCGTCCAGGTACACGGTGAGCCCGTGGCCGGTCAGGGCGTCGACGGCCTTCCGCAGCAGGGGCAGGCGTTCGTCGCGCAGCCGCTCGCAGTTCTGGACCTGGGCGATCGAGTCGGGTTCGACGAGCACGACCGCGTGCGAACCGGCCATCGCCCGGACGGCGGACCGGACCCACGGCAGGTAGGCGTCGTCCTCGGTGCCGCCCTTCGAGTAGCTGCCGCAGTCACGGTCCGGGATGTTGTAGAGGACGAACACGGGGGTGCCACCGCGTTGCTCGGCCGTGCTGACCACCGACCGGATCGTGGAGCGGGTCTCGGCCCGCGAGGTGTTCGTCAGCCACGTCGCGATCGGCTGGTCGGCGATCACCGCGATCTGCTCGGCGGTCTGGGTGTCACCGTCGGCACGGGCCTGGCGCTCGCGGAGGCCGGCCTGGTTCACGGCGGTCGGCTGGCGCGCGAGCCCGCCCGGGAACGCCTCGGCCGCGGACTTCCGCTCGGCGACGCTGCGGCCGCTCGGGGTACGGTCACCGTCCGGCTGGCCGCCGTTCCACGGGCCGACGACCACGAGGGTCGTGACGACCGCGGCGACGACGACGGCCGCAGCGGCGATCCACCCCCACTGCCGCAGGCCGCCGGTGCGGTTGCGGCGTGGGGTGCTGGGTGCCTCGTGCTCCGGCATGCTGCGGTGCTCCTGATCTGACCGTGCGGTGTCGGTGGTGCGGGCACCGATCGCGCCCGGACCCATGCTGACAGGTGCGGGGGAGTCCTGACCAGCGCAGATCCGCGATCGCCCAGGTGTCGCACCGACGGCTGACAGGAGCGCTCCAGCGACCGCGCAGGACCGTGCAGCACACTGTGCGGATGTTCCGTCGACTCCTCCTCCTCGCCCTGACCGCGGGCTACGCCTGGGTGATCTGGCGGATGACGCTGACCCCGCAGGTCTTCACCTCGGCCCAGAACTCCCTCGTGCTGCACGCGATCGCCTGGGTGCAGCAGCTGCCGCACGGTGCCTGGTTCACGTACGAGCGCACCGAGTTCCTCGCCAACATCGCGATGTTCGTGCCCGTGGGGATGCTCGCGGCGCTGTGGCTGCCCCGGCGCTGGTGGATCCTCGGCGCGCTCGTCGCGGTCGCCCTGTCCACGGGCATCGAGTTCGCGCAGGCCACCTACCTGCCGTACCGCGTCGCGGACCCGCGCGACGTGCTGTCGAACGGCCTCGGCGGTCTGCTCGGCGCCACGCTGGTCGGACTCGTCCGCAGTCTGCTGCCGGAGCGTCGCCGCCGACGCCGTCTGCACCCCAGGACCGCCTAGGACTCTGGTAGTCTTGTGCGGTTGCCGTCGAACGGCCGCGGACAAAGAGCGCTCGCGCATCAGGCACGGGCACCGCGCAACGGACAGGAAGGGGATCACCATGGCACTTGACGCACAGGTCAAGCAGGAGATCATCGAAGAGTACGCGACCCACCCGGGCGACACCGGATCCCCCGAGGTCCAGGTCGCCGTTCTGACGCGTCGTATCAACGACCTGAACGAGCACCTCAAGGAGCACAAGCACGACCACCACTCGCGTCGTGGCCTGCTCCTCATGGTCGGTCAGCGTCGCCGTCTCCTCGGCTACCTCTCCGACGTCGACATCGCCCGCTACCGCACGCTCATCGAGCGCCTCGGCCTGCGTCGCTAGTCGACCGACACACGCTTGACCGAACGCCCCGGTCCTCCTCGTGAGGACCGGGGCGTTCTTCGTTCCGCGGGGCGTTCGACGCTCGGCGGGGCCCCGCTCCGGCCGCACTCCGTCCTCGGTCGGTCACGACACGTCGCCCGCGCTCGTCCAGCGGTCACGACTCGTCGGCCACCACGGTCCCACTCGACACTTCATGACCGATCGGCGGCCGGCGCGCGGGGAGTCGTGACCGATCGGCACGCTGTTCGATGGCGGGAATGGTTGCGAGGGCAACCCGGTTGGATGCTATGTTCATGCAAACGCATCGAAAGTCGGGAAGCATCATGACCACCATCGCCGTCGTCTCCGCCGGACTCTCCGAGCCCAGCTCCACCCGCCTGCTCGCCGACCGCCTGGGCGAGGCCGCCGTCGCGTCACTCGTCGCCGAGGGCACCCCGGCACACGTCGTGCACGTCGTGCACGTCGAACTCCGGCCGCTCGCGCACGAGATCACCGACGCGATGCTCACCGGCTTCGCGGCCCCGGCGCTCTCCGCGGCGATGGCCGCCGTGGTCGAGGCCGACGCCGTCGTGTTCGTCACGCCGATCTTCACCGCGGGCGTCAGCGGACTGGCGAAGTCGTTCCTGGACGTGCTCGACAAGGACTCGATGGCCGACATGCCCGTCCTGCTCGGGGCCACCGGCGGGACCTCGCGGCACTCCCTCGCGATCGACCACGCCCTGCGGCCCGTCTTCGCGTACCTGCGCGCGGCGATCGTGCCCACCGGGGTCTTCGCCGCGACCGACGACTGGGGGACCGACGGTGACGCGGCCGCCCTGGACGGTCGCATCCGCCGGGCCGGAGCCGACCTGGCCTGGGCGATCCGGGCCTCCAGGCGGGCCCCGCAGGAAGCCGATGCGCTCCCCGCGACCCCGGACTTCGCGAGCCTGCTCGGCGGCCTCGGCCACTGACCCGCGTCCCGCCGCCGTCGACGGGAGCACGTGCTCTTAGACGGACCACAGGGTTCGTACGGTCGGTGCGCGGCGGGTGCGCGGCTGGCTCATCGGTGCCCTCGGGAACCTCGTCGTGACGACGAGGAGCACCGATGGACACCAGAGGCAGCGGCAGGCGATCCGCACGGATCACGAGTGCGCTCGTCAGCGTGGGCGGGCTCGTGGTGGCGATGGTCACCGGTGCGGGGATCTGGCTCGGGCACGAGCAGGCGAGCACGAGCACGAGCAGTGACCCGAGCACGAGCAGCTCCAGCAGCAGCGACTCCAGCAGCAGCGAGTCCAGTAGCAGTGCCGACACGAGCACCGACTCGTCGACCCAGCCGACCGACTCCGCCACGAGTGACTCCGGGACCAGCGACTCGGACACCGGCGTCTCGCAGGGCACCACCGGCGGGACCTCCGACACCACGGCGACGGGGTCGTGACCGTGCGCGCCGCCACCGAGTGGGACCTCTGGACCACGACCGCCCGGGTCGTCCTCGACCACCGGGACCGTCGGCACCTCGCGGACGCGGAGTCCTGCGTCCGGCAGGTCACCTCCGCAGTCGATGCCGCGTGCAGCCGCTTCCGCGACGACTCCGAACTCACCGCACGCGCTGACGACCTGGTGCGTGGCACCGAGGTGTCGCCGCTCCTCGCCGCACTGGTGCACCAGGCCCTCGACGCAGCCCGGCTCTCCGACGGTGACGTCGACCCCACCCTCGGGCGCCGGATGGTGTCCCTCGGGTACGACGCCGCCTTCGCCGACGCCCGGCCGGTCCCGTCGCCCGAGGCCCTGTCGCGTGCACTCGACGACCGTCCGGCGTGGCAGCGCATCCTGCTGTCGGGCACGTTCCTGCGCATCCCCGAGGGTGTCACCCTCGACCTCGGTGCCACGGCGAAGGCCGCTGCCGCCGACATGGCCGCGGCGAGCATCACCGCACGGCTCGGCATCGGGGCGCTGGTGTCCCTCGGCGGTGACGTCGCGACCGCCGGCCCGGATCCGTCCGGCGGCTGGCAGGTGCGGGTGGAGGACCTCGAGGGTGACCCGGTCGACCACGTCCGGATCGCCTCGGGGTGGTCCGTGGCGACCTCGAGCACGCAGAAGCGCCGCTGGGAGCAGGACGGCACCGCCCGGCACCACATCCTCGACCCCCGGTGGGGTCTGCCCGCCGAGCCGGTCTGGCGCACGGTGACCGTCGTCGCCCCGTCGTGCACCACCGCCAACACGATGACGACCGCCGCCGTGGTGCGCGGTCGCACCGCCGCCGAGTGGCTCCGGCAGAGCGGACGCGCCGCCCGGCTCGTCGCCGCCGACGGCACGGTCGTACGGCTCGGCGGCTGGCCCGACGACCAGGGCACCGACGGCCAGCGCGCCGACGACGACCGATCGGCGGTCGCCTGATGGACACCGCTCTCTGGGTGATCGGCCGGGGCTTCGGGGTCACCGCCGTCCTGCTCCTCACCCTCACGGTGCTCCTCGGCATCGTCACCAGGAGCGGACGACCGCTGCCCGGGCTGCCCCGGTTCGCCGTGCAGCTCGTGCACCGGGACGTCGCCCTCGCCGCCACCGTGTTCGTCGCGGTGCACGTGGGTTCGCTGCTGCTCGACACCGAGGCCGAACTGCGCCTCCTCGACACGGTCGTGCCGTTCGTCGGCGCCGACCGGTGGTTCTGGCTGGGGCTCGGCACCCTGGCCGTCGACCTGCTCGTCGTGCTCGTCGTCACCGCACTGCTCCGCCGTGTGATCGGGCCGCGGGCCTTCCGCGCCGTGCACTGGGCGGCCTACGCCATGTGGCCGATCGCCCTGGCCCACGCGGTCGGCACCGGGACCGACGGCACCTCCGCGTGGTTCCTCGTGCTCGCCGGCGTCTGCACCGCGGCCGTCGTCGGCGCCGTCGTCTGGCGCTGCACCGCCCGTGTCACCGAGTTCCGTTCCGCGAAGCTGGAGGTCGTCCGATGACCCTGACCCACCCCCGCACCGTCGTCCCACCCACCGGCACCCGACGGCTCCTGGCCGCACCCGGTCCGGCCCGCACCGACCACGAGGACACCTTCGGCCCGCTGCCGCAGCTCGGCCCGTGGCGGGTCGACGAACTCGGCCGCGCCGGCGTCGACGGCCGCGGCGGAGCCGGGTTCCCGCTCGCCCGGAAGCTCGCCGCCGTGACCGCGAATGGTCGACGTCGGGGTCGGGGTGCGCCCCTCGTGGTCGCGAACGCCGCCGAGGGGGAACCCGCCAGCCGCAAGGACGCCGTCCTGCTCGAGCGCGCACCGCACCTGGTACTCGACGGCATCGTCGTCGCGGCCGCCGCGATCGGTGCCTCCGAGGCGGTGCTCGCCACGAGCGACCGACTCGCCGGTCCGGTCCGCCGGGCCCTCGCGGAACGCGCCGACCGCGGCGGCGACCCCGTGCCGATCAGACTGCGGGTCCTGCCCCACGCCTCCTTCGTCTCCGGGGAGGCCAGCGCCCTCGCCTCGGCCGTCGCCGGTGGCCGGGGTGTGCCCGAGGACCGCGTGGTGCGGCTCGCCGAACGGGGCCCGAGCGGGCGACCGACCCTGGTGTCGAACGTCGAGACCCTCGCCCAGGCAGCACTCGTCGTGCGCTTCGGGGCGGCGTGGGCCCGGGGCGTCGGCAGCCCGAGTGCCCCCGGCACCCGGCTCGTCACGGTGAGCGACGTGACGGACCCGACCACCGCGGTGGTGCTGGAGACCGCCGGGGGTGCGCCGCTCGGGGAACTGCTGCGGGCCTCCCGGCTGCCGGTGACCGATCCGGCGCACACGCGCGCCGTGCTGGTCGGCGGATGGGGCGGGACGTGGCTGCCGGCCGCGGCCCTCGACGCGTCGTTCGACCCCGAGGGACTGGCTCGGTGGGGTGCCGCGCCCGGGGCCGGGGTGCTCGCCGTGCTCGACGACCGGACCTGCCCGATCGCGGTGACGGCACGGCTGGCGGCGGCGCTCGCCGGAGCGTCGGCCGGACGGTGCGGACCCTGCGTGAACGGACTGCCGCGGATCGCCGACGTCGTCGGGGACCTGGCCTCGGGGCGAGCAGCGGGGGACCTGGCGGGCGAGGTGCGTCGGGTGGCCGCGCTGGTGGACGGTCGTGGGGCGTGTCACCACCCGGACGGGGTGGCGCGGATGGTGCGGAGCGCGCTCGACGTGTTCCACGACGACGTGCAGGCGCACCTCGGTGGCCGGTGCCTGCTGCGGCGCGGGGGTGCGTGGTGAGCGGGGGCGCGGGCGCAGGCGCGGGTGTCGTCTCGCTGCACGTCGACTGGACGCGCTGCCGGGGCCGGGGGTTGTGCACGGAACTGTTCGCCGAGCGGCTCGAGCGCGACGAGTGGGGCTACCCGATCGCCCGGGCCGGCACCCCCGGCGCCCGGGCCGGAGGCGACCCCGGCGATCCCGGTGTCCGGGCCGGCAACCCGGGCGACCCCGGCACCCCCGGTGCCGGCACCCGCGACGTCCCGGTCCGTCCGCACGAGCGGGCCGCTGCGGCCGACGCCGTCGCGATGTGCCCCCTGCAGGCGCTCCGACTGGTGGAGCGGTGAGCAGCCGGCGACCGGCGCCCGGCCGGCCCAGCGCTCAGTACCAGTGCGGGTTGACGCTCATCTCGTGGCCCCACGCCCCGCAGGGTGATCCGTAGGCGCTCTTGATGTACGCGAGCCCCCAGTCGATCTGCGTGTTCGCGTTGGTGCGCCAGTCGGCTCCGGCGACCGCCATCTTCTCGGCCGGCAGCGACTGCGGGATGCCGTAGGCGCCGCTCGAGGCGTTCAGGGCGTTCGCCCGCCACCCGGACTCCTGCGTCCAGAGCGACACCAGGCACGAGAACTGGTCGGAGCCCCACCCGTACGACCCGAGCGCGCTCCGTGCGTAGGCCTGCGCGGCCGCGGGGTCCACGGCGACGCCCCCGGTGCTCGGGTAGGACGAGCCGGTGCCGCCGCTGGTCGCGCCGCCGCTGGAAGCGCTGCTGCCGGCGTTCGCCGCCGTGTTCGCCGCCGCCTCGGCCGCCGCCGCTGCGGCCCGCTTGCGCTGCTGCTCCGCCTTCTGCGCGGCGACCCGCTGGCCGAGTTCGTACCCGGCCTCCTGCTTCGCGGTGCTGTCCTTGAGCGACGCGAGCTGCGCGTACAGCTCGTCGCTGTGCTGCTCCGTCGACTCGACGGCGGCGTCCGCTGCCTGTTCCGCCGACTTCGCCGCGGCCGAGCGTTCCTCGGCCGCCTGCGCGCGCGTCGCGCGTTCCGTCTCGGCCCGCTCGGCCTGCTCGTGCAGCGACGACGCCGTGCCGGCCGCGACGGACGCGTCGTCCATGACGCCGGCCCAGGTCTCCGACAGCTGGTCGAGCGCGCCGAGCTGGTAGAGCAGCTGGTCCGGGTTCTTCGCGGTCGCGATACGGGTGGTCATCTGGTTCGTGCTGCCGTCGCGGTACAGGTTCGCGGCCAGCTGACCGGCCCGCTGCTGGGCCCGGTCCGCCGTCTCGCTCGCGTGCTGCGCCTGGGCCTGGAGGCTCGTGGCGGCCTGGGTGGCCGACGCCAGCTCCGACTCGGCCGCGTCCGCCTTCGACGAGGCCACCAGGGCGGCCTGCGACTTCGCGGCGGCTTCGTCCTGCGCCGACTGCAGCGCCGCCTGCACCTTCTGCACCTCGGCGCGCTTCGCTGTCTCGTTGCCCTTGGCGCGCTGGACGTCCTGCCAGGTGGGGTACTCGGTGGCGTTCGCGGGGGCAGCGATCAGGGCCGGGGCGACGAGCGCGCCGACGACCACGGCGGCCGCGACGAGCACGCCCCGCGAGGGGGTGAGGCGCATGTCGGCAGGCTACCGATGTTCACCAGGAGTCCAGCGAGCCGCGCCGCCGACAGCCTGAGGACTGGTAAAGTCCATCGTGTCCGAGGACTCATTCCCCGGACGTCACACACAACACTGCGCAGGCCGGGCACGGAGCTGGTCATCGGTGGTGGCTCGCGGGCCGGAACGGTTTCCCGAGTGCTTCTACTGCTGGCCAGACATGCGTCCGGAACGATCGGCGCGCACGCACCATCGAGTGCCGTCGCCACGGCCTGCCGGAAACACATCAAGGAGGCGCCCTTTTGGAGGGTCCCGAGATCAAGTTCGCCGAAGCCGTCATCGACAACGGCAAGTACGGCAAGCGCACCGTCCGGTTCGAGACCGGTCGGCTCGCACAGCAGGCCCAGGGCGCGGTCGCCGCGTACCTGGACGAGGAAACGATGCTCCTCTCGGCCACCAGCGCCGGCAAGCACCCGCGTGAGGGCTTCGACTTCTTCCCGCTGACCGTCGACGTCGAGGAGCGTTCCTACGCCGCCGGCAAGATCCCCGGTTCGTTCTTCCGCCGCGAAGGCCGTCCGTCGACCGAGGCCATCCTCGTCTGCCGTCTGATCGACCGGCCGCTGCGTCCGTCGTTCGTCGACGGCCTCCGCAACGAGGTGCAGATCGTCATCACCGTCCTGAGCATCGCTCCGGACGAGTTCTACGACGCGCTGGCGATCAACGCCGCGTCCGCGTCGACGCAGATCTCCGGTCTGCCGTTCTCCGGCCCGATCGCCGGTGTGCGCCTCGCGCTCATCGGTGACCAGTGGGTCGCGTTCCCGAAGGCCTCGCAGCTCGCCGACGCCGTGTTCGACCTGACCGTCGCCGGCCGTGTCGTCACGGACGAGGCCGGCAACGAGGACGTCGCGATCATGATGGTCGAGGCGGAAGCCACCGAGCACGCCTGGGACCTCATCCAGGGCGGCGCCACCAAGCCCGACGAGGCCATCGTCGCCCAGGGTCTCGAGGCGGCCAAGCCGTTCCTCAAGTCCCTCGTCGACGCGCAGGCCAAGCTCGCCGCGCAGTCGGCCAAGGAGATCCAGGACTTCCCGGTCTTCCCGCCGTACGCGCCCGAGGTCTACTCGGCCGTCGAGGCCCTCGCGCTCTCCGAGCTCGGTGACGTCTACAAGATCGCCGCCAAGACCGAGCGTCAGGACGCCGACGACGCGCTCAAGTCGCGCGTCAAGGCTGCCATCGCCGAGCAGGTCACCGCGGGCTCGCTGCCCGAGGTCGCCAACTCGCAGGTCGGTGCCGCGTACAAGTCGGTCACGAAGAAGGTCGTCCGCGGCCGCATCCTGACCGAGCAGATCCGCATGGACGGCCGCGGCCTCGCCGACATCCGTCCGCTCGACGCCGAGGTCGCCGTGATCCCGCGCGTCCACGGTTCGGCGATCTTCCAGCGCGGCGAGACGCAGATCCTCGGCGTCACCACGCTGAACATGCTCAAGATGGAGCAGCAGATCGACTCGCTGTCGCCCGTCACGAAGAAGCGCTACCTGCACCACTACAACTTCCCGCCCTACTCGACCGGTGAGACCGGCCGCGTGGGTTCGCCGAAGCGTCGCGAGATCGGGCACGGCTTCCTCGCCGAGCGCGCCCTCGTGCCGGTGCTGCCGTCGCGTGACGAGTTCCCGTACGCCATCCGTCAGGTCTCCGAGGCGCTCAGCTCCAACGGCTCGACCTCGATGGGTTCCGTCTGCGCCTCGACCCTGTCGCTGCTCAACGCCGGTGTGCCCCTCAAGGCCCCGGTCGCCGGCATCGCGATGGGCCTCGTGTCCGACACCGTCGACGGCCAGACCCGCTACGCGGCCCTGACCGACATCCTCGGTGCGGAAGACGCCCTCGGCGACATGGACTTCAAGGTCGCCGGTACCTCGGAGTTCGTCACCGCGATCCAGCTCGACACCAAGCTCGACGGCATCCCGTCGACGGTGCTCGACGCGGCGCTCAAGCAGGCCAAGGAGGCCCGCTCGGCCATCCTCGGTGTGCTGAACGAGGCCATCGACGCCCCCGACGAGATGGCGGACACCGCTCCTCGCGTCATCTCGGTGCAGATCCCCGTCGACAAGATCGGCGAGCTGATCGGCCCGAAGGGCAAGACGATCAACGGCATCCAGGACACCACCGGCGCCGACATCTCGATCGAGGACAACGGCACCGTCTACATCGGCGCCGTCGACGGTCCGTCGGCCGAGGCCGCTCGTGCCCAGGTCAACGCGATCGCGAACCCGACCAACCCGGAGATCGGGGACCAGTTCCTCGGCACCGTCGTGAAGATCGCCACCTTCGGCGCCTTCGTGTCGCTGCTCCCGGGCCGTGACGGTCTGCTCCACGTCTCCGAGGTCCGCAAGCTCGCCGGTGGCAAGCGTGTGGAGAACGTCGAAGACGTGCTCGGCGTCGGCCAGAAGGTCCTGGTCGAGGTCACCAAGGTGGACGACCGCGGCAAGCTGTCGCTCGCGCCGGTCGTGGCCGACGAGACCGAGGGTGACTCCACCTCGGCCGAGACGGTCCGCGCCCACGCCGAGGACCCGGCCGAGGGCTGATCCTCTCCGCGTCCTGACGCACGAACGGCCGCCGTCCCCTCCGGGGCGGCGGCCGTTCGCCGTTGCAGGGCAGGTGCCACGCGTGCGTTGGCCTCGCGTGCTTTCGCGGTCAGCGACACCTCACGGGCACGGCTCCGCGTGAACTGTCGCTGTGCGCGAACGATCGCCGCGCCGTGCCACGTGCCGGTCAGGCCGCGGGGGTCTCCTGCGTGCCCATGAGCTGCGCGCGCCCGAGCAGGTGTCCACGGAGCATGAAGCCCACGACCGCGGGGGTCGCGTCGGCGGGGACCTCGAGCACGGGGACGTCGAGGGCGCTCAGTGTGAAGAAGTAGCGGTGCACACCGTGGCCCGCGGGCGGAGCAGCCCCGAGGAACGTGTCCGTGCCGAACTCGTTGCGGCGGCGGAGTGCCTCGGCGGGCAGCAGGGCGTCGTCGGTGCCGGCACCTGCGGGGAGCGAGGTCGCCGAGCCCGGGATGTCCGTCAGGCTCCAGTGCCAGAAGCCGGAGCCGGTCGGGGCATCGGGGTCGTAGACGGTCAGGACGAAGCTCTTCGTGCCTTCGGGCGCGCTCGACCACTCGAGTGCGGGGGAGCGGTCCTCACCGCCGGCGTCGGAGCCGCGTGCCGAGGTGGGCAGCTCGCCTCCGTCGGTGAAGTCGGGGCTCGTCAGGGTGAAGGACGGGACGTCGGGCAGGTTCCAGTTGGGGTCGTTGGCCATGCCCCCAGCCAACACCCGCGGGCTCGGGCTGCGCTCGGTGCGCACGCGGGGCTGTGGGAGTTCGCACGTGACGGCCTGGAGGCACGGTGCGGGCCCGCCACGGGCCTCCCGTCCGGCCGCGGTCGCCTCGACCGCCCCACGAAAGCGACACATGTGCGTCGCGCGGGTGCGTCCGTGCCGCGAAGGCGACAGGATGCCGCGAACTGTTCGGGGTTATCTGTCGCTTTCGCGAAAGCGACAGCCGACAGCCGACGGCGACAGCGCTGGCGGCGAGCCGGGCGTCAGCCCGCGAGCACCCGGTCGACCACGCGGTTGAGCGCGGCGGTGGCGGCGATCGCGTCACCGGCGTACGCGCCGGCCATCGCACCGTCGCGCGCGAGCATGAGCTCGTCGGCGCCGTCGCCGGGCAGGGGGTGTCCGGCCTCCTGCAGCAGGGTCGCGAGTCGCTCGGTGTACCAGTCGCGGTGCACGGCGACGACCTGGCGGACCGGGTCGCGCGGGTCGTGGTACTCGGCGGCGGCGTGCAGGAACGCACAGCCGCGGAACGCTGGGTCGTTGACGTCGTCGGCCAGTGCAGCGACCCACGCACGCACGGCACGGTCGGGGGAGCCGGCATCGGCGATCAGCTGCTCCATCCGCTCCTGCACGCGCTCGTGCTGGGTGCGGATGTAGGCCAGGATCAGGTTGTCCTTCGACCCGTAGTGCTTGTAGAACGTCGCCTTCGTGACGCTCGCCTCGGAGATGAGGCGGTCGACGCCGACGCTGTGGATGCCCTCTTCGTAGAAGAGTCGCGTGGCGGTCTCGAGGACACGGACCTTCGCGCCGCCGGAGCGGGGAGTCGGGGGGACGCTCGACCCGTCCGGCGACGCGAGGTTCGTGCTCGGGCCGGGGAGACGCTGGACGGCCGGTTGGGGGGAATCGACCGTCACAGCGTGTACTCCTCGGACTCATCGGCTCCGCGACCGGAGTGGGGGGACTCGGTGGTCGCGCAGGACTGATGCCCCGAGCCGCCGGATCGGAACTTAGGGGGGCTTTCGATCCGGCGTCGCCAACAGTAGCACAAGGAGGACAGACAGACGAGTCGGTCTGTCCACATTTTCTGTACCCCACTTCGAGTGGCAGGCGACCGAGACCGGGAAACTGGGCAGGAGGCATCGACGGATCAGTAGGCTCGTCTGCGATGAACCAGCCAGTGCCACTGCCGCTCGGGGCCCCGGACACGTCGTTCCTGACGTCCGGCGGGGCCTTCGTCCGTCGCACCGTGCTGCCCTCGGGCGTCCGTGTGCTGACCGAGGCGGTGCCGGGTGCCGCGTCGACGAGCATCGGGTTCTGGGTCGGCGTCGGTTCGCGTGACGAGCGCGACGGGCAGTTCGGGTCGACGCACTTCCTCGAACACCTGCTCTTCAAGGGCACCGAGACCCGATCGGCGCTCGACATCGCCATCGCGTTCGACTCGGTCGGCGGTGAGCACAACGCCGCGACCGCCAAGGAGTACACCTGCTACTACGCACGGGTCCGGGACACCGACGTCCCGATGGCCGTGAACGTCATCGGTGACATGGTCACCGGTTCGGTGCTCGAACCGGACGCCTTCGCCGTCGAGCGCGGGGTCATCCTCGAAGAACTCGCGATGGCCGCCGACGACCCGGCCGACGTCGCGGGCGAGGCGTTCTTCGCCGCGGCCTTCGGCGGACACCCCCTGGGCCGTCCGATCGGCGGGACCCCGGACAGCATCCGTGCGGTCCAGCGCGACGAGGTGCTGGCCCACTACCGCGAGCACTACGCACCGAACGGCATCGTCGTGACCGCTGCCGGGGCCGTCGACCACGACCGGTTCTGCGAACTGGTCGCCGGCGTCTTCCACGACGCCCCCGCCGCCGAGCCGCTGCCTCGACGCACGCCCGAGACCGTGGCCGACCCGGTCGAGGCGAAGCTGTCCGTGGTGCACCGCCCGACCGAGCAGGTCAGCATGCTCCGCGGCTCGCAGGGCCTCGACCTGCGCGACGACCGCCGTCCCTCGCTCAGCGTCCTGAACGCCGTGCTCGGTGGTGGCATGAGCTCGCGCCTGTTCCAGGAGGTCCGCGAGCGCCGCGGTCTGGCCTACGCGGTGTCGTCATTCGCCCCCGCGTACCTGGACAACGGCGCCTTCGGTGTCTACGCCGGCTGCGCGCCGGACAACGTCGCCGGTGTCATCGACATCGTCGACGCCGAGTTCCGCCGGATGGTCGACCACGGCATCACCGAGGACGAGCTCCGACGTGCCAAGGGCCAGATCGAGGGCGCGCTGACGCTCTCGCTCGAGGACTCCGACGCCCGCATGACCCGGCTCGGCCGTTCCGAGCTCGGCACCGGCGAGTACACCGACCTGTCGACGGCGCTCGAGCGTGTCGACGGTGTCACGACCGACGGCGTGCTCGAACTCGCGCGCGACCTGCTGACCCGGCCGACGATCACCTCGGTCGTCGGTGCCGTGCAGCAGGACGAACTCGCCGCGGCCATCGGGATCGGCAGCTGAGCACGGACATGTCGCACTACCTGTACCTCGTCCGGCACGGCGAACACCAGGACGCCGAGCACGGCCTGCGGGACGGCAAGCTCTCCGAACGCGGCAAGCGTCAGGCGACCCTGATCGCGGACCGTCTCGGCGGCGTGCCCTTCGACGGCGTGTACCACTCGCCGCTCGAGGCCCCGAGCGAGACCGCCGCGTTCCTGTCGCAGCGCCTGCCGTCGATCCAGCCCGAGCCCTCGACACTGCTGTTCGACTGCATCCCCTCGGGCCCGACCCCGGACATGCCGCACGCCTACCAGGGCTGGTACGGCGGCATCACCGAAGAGGAGATCGTCGCCGGGCAGGCCCAGATGGGCGACGCCGTGTCGGAGTGGTTCACGCCGGCGCGCGAGGACCGGCACGACCTGCTGATCACCCACAACGCCGTGATCGGCTGGTTCGTGCGCGAGGCGTTCCAGGCTCCCGAGTGGCGCTGGATGGGCACGAACGTCGCCCACACCGCGCTCACGATCATCCGGATCCGGTCGGCGAAGCCCGCCGAGGTCGTCACGCTGAACGACCTGGCCCACCTGCCGGTGGAACTGCGCACGGGTCTGCCCGTCGACCAGCCCGTCTAGCGGCTGCCCGTCCGGTCCGCGGTGGCGCGGCCGGGAGGCCCGTGGCGGCTCAGGCGATCGGCTTGCGGTACCAGGCGGTCGCGTTCGGGTTGTCGTTGAACGGCTCGACCCGCTGGTACCCGCGGCCGCGGTACATCGCACCGGCCGCCACGAGCGAGTCGTTCGTGTCGAGGACGATGCTCGTCGCACCGAGGTCGGCCGCGGCCCGCTCGAGCAGGTCCATCACGGCCGTCGCCACGCCCGTGCCGCGCCCGGCCGGTGCCACGAAGACGTGCTTGACCTCGAACCGGACGTCGACGGCACCGGTCGCGTCGACCCCGTCCGCGATCCGACGGAGGCCGCCGCAGCCGACCGCGACGTCGTCGACGTACGCCACCGCGAACACCCCGTTCGGCGGCGTGAACTCGGCCGCGGGGGTGCGCTTCCGCGAGTACGTGCCCTGCGTGCTCGGGAACGTCGCCTCGCGCTCGTCCAGGTACGCGTCGAGCAGCGCGTCGACCTCGGGCAGATCGGCCGGCACGGTCCTGACCTCGACTGACATGCGTCGATCCTAGGATGGACCGCATGGTCACTCCCGTCGCCGTCGTCGGCGCCACCGGTCGTCTCGGGGGCCTCGTGGCGTCCGTCGTCGAGGAACTCCCGGAGTTCGAGCTCGTCGCCCGCCTGTCGTCGAAGGACGGCGCGCACGAGGCGCCGCCGTCGGTCTTCGGCGGCGCGGCCCTGGTGGTCGACGTGACGGTGCCGTCGCTCAGCCCGGCGATCGTGGAGAACGCGCTGTCGAGCGGCGCGAACGTGCTCGTCGGCACCTCCGGCTGGTCGCTCGACCGGCTCGCGAAGCTCCGCACCGGGCTGCGGGAACGCCCGGACCAGGGGGTGCTCGTGGTCCCGAACTTCTCGATCGGCTCCGTGCTCGGCACCCACCTGGCGACGATCGCGGCACCGTGGTTCCCCGCCGCCGAGATCGTCGAGACCCACCACGCCGGCAAGATCGACTCGCCCTCGGGCACCGCGGTGCGCACCGCCGAGCTGATGGCCGACGCCCGGCGCGAGGTCGGTCCCGTGGACGCCCCGCACGTCGACCAGCGCGCCCGCGGCCAGCAGGTCGCCAGCGTGCCCATCCACTCGCTCCGCCTGCCCGGGGTGAAGGCCGTGCAGGACGTCGTGCTGAGCGGCCCCGGTGAGACACTGACGATCCGGCACGACACCAACGACGACGTCGCCTACGTCGCGGGCATCCGTGCGGCGCTGGCGAACGTGGTGTCGGCGCGGGGCCTCACCGTGGGCCTCGGCAGCGTCCTCGGCATCGGCTGACCGCCGTGGGTCGGATGGAGCGGGCCGGACGCACGATCCGCTCGCCGTTCTGGGGTGCAGCGCTGATGGCGGTGCTGCTCGCCCTGTACATCGTGCTCGTCGGCCAGCGCGCCGTCGCCTTCATCGCGACCGGGATCCCGATCGGCATCGGCATCGGCGTCGCGCTGTTCGTCGTCGCCGCGATCGGGGCGCTCCTGCTCGTGCTGGAGTTCCGCTTCGGCATCCGCATCACCCGGCTCGGCGCGCGGCTCGAAGCCGAGGGCGGCACCCCGGACGACGTCGTCCCGGTGCGGCCGTCGGGCCGGCCGATCCGCGACGCCGCCGACGAGCTGTTCCCGCGGTACCGCGACGCGGTCGAGCAGGACCCGGCCGACTGGCGTGCCTGGTACCGGCTCGGTGTGGTCTACGACGCCGCCGGTGACCGCAAGCGCGCGCGTTCGGCGATGCGCACCGCCCTGGCGCGCGCCGCCGACCGCTGACCCCGGGGCCGGAGGCGGATCAGAAGACGGCGTCGATCGCGTCCGCCGCCTGCGTGTACCGGAACGTGTAGCCGGACTCGAGCAGCTTCGTGGGGACCATCCGCTGACTCGACAGGAGCATGTCGTCGGCGGCGTCCCGCAGCGCCAGGCGCAGGGCGAACTCGGGGATCCGGAAGAGGTACGGGCGGTGCAGGACCTCGGCGACGTGCTTCGTGATGCGGTCGGCCACGACGGGCTCGGGGCCCGCCAGGTTCACCGGGCCGGACACGTCCGGTGCCGCGGTCGCCAGGTGCACGATGGCCCCGACCTCGTCCTCGAGCGCGATCCACGGCCAGTGCTGGCCGCCGGTGCCCAGCCGGCTGCCGACGCCGAGCTTCGTCAGCGGGACGAGCGGCGCGAGCGCACCGCCGCCCTTGCCGATGACGATGCCGGTGCGGAGCGTGACGACCCGGACCCCGGCGGGAGCGGCGTTCGCGGCGGCTTCCCACGCGGTGCAGACGTCGGCGAGGAACCCCGTGCCCGGGGCGGCGTCGTCCTGCAGCACGTCGGCCGGGCGGTCGCCGTACACGCCCGAGGCCGAGCCCGAGAGGAACAGCGCCGGGGGAGTGGCGGCGTGCCGCATCGCTTCGACCAGGGTGTCGGTGGCGTCGATGCGCGAGCTGCGGATCTCCTTGCGGTACGCGTCCGTCCACGGCAGCTTGCCGATGTTCGCGCCGGCCAGGTTGATCACCACGTCGGCGCCGTCGAGGATCGCCGGGTCGAGCGGTCGTCGCCCCGGTGCCCAGCGGAACTCGGTCGCGGTGCGCGCTTCGCGGCGGACGAGCGTGGTGACGTGGTGCCCCGCCTCGCGCAGGGCGCGGACGAGGGGCGTCCCGATGAACCCGGACGAGCCGGCCACCAGGATCGAGAGCGGTTGTTCCGTCGTGTCGGGCATGCCCGCAACGCTACTCACACCGACGTAGGCTTCTGTGTGTGACCGACAGCGAGACCGTACAGCCCGACGCCTCCGTCCCGACGCCCTACGAAGACCTGCTCCGCCGGGTCCTGACGGAGGGCTCGCCGAAGGGTGACCGCACCGGCACCGGCACCCGCAGCCTGTTCGGCGCACAGCTCCGCTACGACCTGTCGAAGGGCTTCCCCCTCGTCAGCACGAAGCGCGTGCACTTCAAGTCGGTCGCGTACGAGCTCCTCTGGTTCCTCCGTGGCGAGGGCAACGCCACCTGGCTGCAGGAGCACGGTGTCCGGATCTGGAACGAGTGGGCGGACGCCGACGGCGACCTCGGCCCGGTGTACGGCGTGCAGTGGCGCTCGTGGCCGACCCCCTCGGGCGAGCACGTCGACCAGATCGCCCAGGTCATCGAGCAGATCAAGACCAACCCGGACAGCCGCCGGCTCATCGTCTCGGCGTGGAACGTCGCCGACGTGCCGGACATGGCGCTCGCCCCGTGCCACGCCTTCTTCCAGTTCTCCGTCAACGACGGCAAGCTCTCGTGCCAGCTCTACCAGCGGAGCGCCGACATGTTCCTCGGCGTCCCGTTCAACATCGCCTCGTACGCGCTGCTGACCCACATGATCGCGGCGCAGACCGGGCTCGAGGTCGGCGACTTCGTCTGGACCGGCGGCGACTGCCACATCTACGACAACCACGTCGAACAGGTCGAGGAGCAGCTGTCCCGCACGGCGTACCCGATGCCGACGCTCGAACTCGCTCCGCGCGACTCGATCGACGACTACGAGTACGAGGACTTCACCGTCGTCGGTTACGAGCACCACCCGGCGATCAAGGCCGCGGTCGCCGTCTGATGATCGGCATGGTCTGGGCCCGCTCGACCACCGGCGTCATCGGTGCCGACGGCGGCATGCCCTGGCACGTGCCCGAGGACCTGGCGCACTTCAAGCAGGTCACCGGCGACGCGACCGTGCTGATGGGCCGGCGCACCTGGGAGTCCCTGCCCGAGCGCTTCCGGCCGTTGCCCGGTCGGCGCAACGTCGTGCTCACCCGGGACACGACGTGGACGGCCGACGGCGCCGAGGTCGTGCACGACCTGCAGGCCGAACTCGAGCGTGCCGAGGGCGCCGACGAGACCGTGTGGGTCATCGGCGGCGGTCAGGTCTACGCCGCCGCACTCGACGCGGCCGACCACGTCTCCGAGACGCTGATCGACGTCGACGTGCCCGGCGACACCGTCGCACCCACGCTCGACGAGGCGGCCGGCTGGACGCTCGCCGACGAGGGCCCGTGGCAGGAATCCCGCACGGGCACCCGCTACCGGTTCCTGGAGTGGCAACGCCGCGCCTGAGCGCCCGCACGCGCCGGGCGTGACCGGCGGGACGGACGTGATCCGGGCCTCCCGGCCGCGCCGCAGGCTGTCCACCGTCCACACGGACGGCGGTCCTCGCGCGCATCCCCGGTACGCTGGTGCCCGTGTCCCCGCGTGAGAATCCCTTCGGTCAGGTCCTCGTCGCCCTCGTGACCCCGTTCACGGCCGACGGCGAGGTCGACTGGCCCGGCGTCGAGCAGCACATCGACGACTGCATCACCGCCGGCGCCGACGGCATCGTCGTCACCGGCACGACCGGCGAGACGTCGACGCTGACCGACCCGGAGAAGCTCCGTCTGGTCGAGGTCGGCAAGTCCGTCGCCGCCGGCCGCGCGAAGATCATCACGGGCGGTGGCTCGAACGAGACCGCGCACGCGATCCACCTGTACAAGCAGAGCGAGAAGGCCGGCGCGGACGGCGTGATGATCGTCACGCCGTACTACAACAAGCCGACGCAGTCGGGTGTCCTCACCCACTTCCGGATGATCGCGGACGCCACCGACCTGCCGGTGATCCTGTACGACATCCCGGGCCGCACCGGCATCCCGATCACGTACGACACGATCCTGCGTGCGTCCAAGCACCCGAACATCCTGGCCGTGAAGGACGCCAAGGGCGACTTCGCCGAGGTCTCGCGGGTGCTGAACAACACCGACCTCATGTACTTCTCCGGCGACGACACGAACGTGCTCCCGCACCTGTCGATCGGCGCCACCGGCCTGATCGGCGTGACCGCGAACATCACGAGCGCGCCGTACCGCACCATCGTCGACGCCGTGAACCGGGGCGACCTGGCCACCGCGACGGCCGAGCACAAGCGACTCGAGCCGCTCGTCCGCGCCGTGATGACGCACGTTCCCGGTACCGTGGCCGCCAAATACATCCTGCACGGGCTCGGCCGCATCGGCAGCCCGCGTGTCCGACTGCCGCTCGTCGGCCCCGAGGACTCCGAGGCGTACGCCATCGAGACCTCCCTCGAAGCCGTGCGCGACGTGCCCGGCGCCGACTTCTCGAACTTCCGCCCCGACCGCAACGCGGCGGCCGGCGGTGCACTACCGAAGGTGCCAGGCACCACCCGCTAGCGAACACCGCGGCGCGCAGCACGCGCGTCGCCCGAATCCGTAGGACCGAATGCCCACACAGATCTCCGAACCGCAGCCGCTCGAAGCCGGCACCCTCCGCGTCGTCCCCATCGGGGGCCTCGGCGAGATCGGTCGCAACATGACCGTCTACGAGTACGAGGGCAAGCTGCTCATCGTCGACGCCGGCGTGCTGTTCCCCGAGGAGCACCAGCCCGGTGTCGACCTGATCCTGCCGGACTTCTCGCCGATCCGTGACCGCCTCGACGACGTCCTCGGTGTCGTGCTCACGCACGGCCACGAAGACCACATCGGTGCCGTCCCGTACCTGCTCAAGCTCCGCGACGACATCCCGCTGATCGGCTCCACGCTGACCCTCGCGCTCGTCGAGGCGAAGCTCAAGGAACACCGGATCAAGCCGTACACGCTCGTCGTGGCCGAGGACCAGACCGAGCAGATCGGCCCGTTCCACCTCGAGTTCGTCGCCGTGAACCACTCCATCCCGGACGCCCTCGCCGTCGCGATCACGACCCCCGCCGGTCGTGTGCTGCACACGGGTGACTTCAAGATGGACCAGCTCCCGCTGGACGACCGCATCACCGACCTCCGTGCGTTCGCCCGTCTGGGCGAGGCCGGCGTGGACCTGTTCCTGCCGGACTCCACGAACGCCGACGTGCCGGGCTTCACCGCTCCGGAGCGCGACATCGGCCCGGTGCTCGAGAACATCATCATGCGCGCCCGCAAGAAGGTCGTCGTGGCGAGCTTCTCGTCGCACGTGCACCGCGTGCAGCAGGTCCTCGACGCCGCCGCGGCCGCGAACCGCAAGGTCGCGTTCATGGGGCGCTCGATGATCCGCAACATGACGATCGCCGCCGACCTCGGGTACCTGCGGGTGCCGGAGAACGTGCTCATCGACACGAAGAAGGCGAAGAACGTCCCCGACGACCAGATCGTCTACATGTCGACGGGGTCGCAGGGTGAGCCGATGGCCGTCCTGGCCCGCATGGCGAACCTCGAGCACCAGATCGAGATCGGCGAGGGCGACACCGTCATCCTCGCGTCGTCGCTCATCCCGGGCAACGAGAACGCCGTGTACCGCGTCATCGACGGGCTGACCAAGCTCGGTGCGAAGGTCGTGCACAAGGGCAACGCGAAGGTGCACGTCTCCGGACACGCCTCCGCCGGCGAGCTGCTCTACTGCTACAACATCCTGCGGCCGCGCAACGTGCTCCCCGTCCACGGCGAGCACCGCCACCTGTACGCGAACGCCGACCTGGCGATCCAGACGGGTGTCCCGCCGCGCAACGTGATCCTCGGGCAGGACGGCATCGTCGTCGACCTGAAGGACGGCGTCGCGACGGTCGCCGGCCAGCTCGACATCGGCTACGTCTACGTCGACGGCTCCACCGTCGGCGAGATCACCGACGCCGACCTGAAGGACCGCCGCGTCCTGGCGGAAGAGGGCTTCATCTCGATCTTCTGCGCGGTGGACTTCACCACCGGACAGTGCGTGATCGGCCCGGAGATCCAGTCGCGTGGCTTCGCCGAGGACGACTCCGTGTTCGACGACGTCCGCCCGCAGATCGCCAAGGCGATCTCCGAGGCCGCCGCCAACGGCACGCGCGACTCGCACGCCTTCGCGCAGGTCGTCCGTCGCACGGTCGGTCGCTGGGTGAACACCAAGCACCGCCGTCGTCCGATGATCGTCCCGGTGGTCATCGAGGCGTAGGGCCCGTTCGCGGGGTGGGCGCGCGTCCGCGTTCGCGTCCGTCCGGCCCGGGAGGCCCGTCCAGCGTCCGTCACGGACGCTGCGGCGGGCCTTCCTGCGTTTGTCCTGAGCGGGCGTTAGGGTTCTGCCCATGGCCGGAGGCACCAAGTCGACCACGCGCTCGCGCGCGTCCACGTCGTCCCGTGGCAACGGGACGCGCGGTTCGTCGCGCACCCAGGCCACGACGAAGAAGCTGCCGCAGGCCGCACCCACGCCGGTGTTCCGCGAGCAGAACCCGCTCGTGACCTTCTGGCTCGCGATGGCGCACGGCGTCGGCGCGATGTTCCGGCTGCTCGGCAAGGAGACCCTCGAGAAGGACCAGCGGCGCGACGGGTTCCCGTTCCTGCTGTTCCTGCTGGCCATCGCCGGCGGCGTCGTCGAGTGGCTCAACCCGACCAACAGCGTCTCCGTCGCACTCGACGCGTACACGTTCGGCGGGCTGTTCGGCCGCCTGGCGTTCGCGCTGCCCGTCATCATGATCGTGTTCGCCGGGTGGCTGTTCCGGCACCCGGCCTCCGTGCACGACAACACCCGGATCGGCATCGGCCTGGGCATCCTGATCGTGTCGATCGCCTCGCTCTGCCACGTCTTCGGTGGCCGACCGAGCGCGGCCGACGGCATGCCCGCGCTGGCCGCCGCCGGTGGGGTGCTGGGCTGGGTGGTCATCGGCTGGCTCGTGACGATCGCGACCGCCTGGGTGGCCGTCCCCGTGGCGATCGTGCTGCTCGTGCTCTCGCTCTTCATCATCACCAAGACGCCGCCGAACAAGCTCGGGCGACGCCTGCACGAGCTCTACGCCTACCTGTTCGGCGCCCCGGCCCCCGCAGCAGAACCCGAGGCCGACGCCGCCGCTGCTGCGGCGGAGCCCGCCGCCCGCGCCCGCACGTCGAAGCGCGGCAAGAAGGGCGACACCGACTTCCAGCTGTTCGACGACCTCGGGTTCGGTGACGAGCAGGCCGCTGCCGAGGCCGAAGCCGGTGGCGACAACGTGCCGTGGTGGCGCCGGAACAGGTCCGGGCGCGAAGAGGACCCGGCGTACGACAGCCCGGTGCTGCCGCCGGCCGCGGGGGCCGCCCCGGCTGCTGCTGCTGTCGCACCAGCTGCGCCCGTCGTGCCCGCTGCGCCCGTCGTGAGCCCGAACGCCGGTGCCGCCGCCGGGCTCGTCGACCTCACGCCGGCCGAGCCCGCGTCGGTCAACCTCAACGACTCCGTCGAGCAGGACCTGCAGGACGCCGAGCAGGCCCTCCGCGCGTTCGGCACCGACGTCCCCGCGCGGCCGGAGCCGACGGCCGACATCCGTCCCGCGGTGCCCGAGGTGCTGTCCGAGCCCGAGATCGTCGACGAGCCCGAGGACATCGACGCCGCCGCCGAGCTCAGCGCGGCCGCCGCCGGTTCCGACGACGATCCGTCGAAGCCCTACCGACTGCCCGCCGCCACGACGCTGAGCTCCGGAACGCCCTCGGTCGCGCGGAGCCAGGCGAACGACGACATCGTCGCCGCCATCACCGGGGTGCTCACCGAGTTCAAGGTCGACGCGAAGGTCACCGGGTTCTCCCGCGGGCCGACGGTGACCCGGTACGAGATCGAGCTCGGCCCCGGCGTCAAGGTCGAGCGCGTCACGGCCCTGTCGAAGAACCTGTCGTACGCGGTCGCCTCGAACGAGGTCCGCATCCTGTCGCCGATCCCGGGCAAGAGCGCCATCGGCGTCGAGATCCCGAACACCGACCGCGAGATCGTCTCGCTCGGTGACGTGCTGCGCTCGAACGCCGCCCGCAAGTCGAAGCACCCGATGACGATCGGTGTCGGCAAGGACGTCGAGGGCGGCTTCGTCGTCGCGAACCTGGCGAAGATGCCGCACCTGCTGGTCGCCGGCTCCACCGGTTCCGGCAAGTCCGTGTTCATCAACTCGATGATCACGTCGCTGCTGATGCGCGCGAAGCCGTCCGAGGTCCGCATGGTCCTGGTCGACCCGAAGCGCGTCGAACTGTCGATCTACGCCGGTGTCCCGCACCTCATCACGCCCATCATCACGAACCCGAAGAAGGCGGCCGAAGCGCTGCAGTGGGTCGTGAAGGAGATGGACATGCGGTACGACGACCTGGCGTCGTTCGGGTTCCGCCACGTCGACGACTTCAACAAGGCGATCGAGAACAACGAGATCGTCCTGCCGGCGGGCAGCGAGCGGAAGCTCAAGCCGTACCCGTACCTGCTCGTCGTCGTCGACGAGCTCGCCGACCTCATGCTCGTGGCACCGCGTGACGTCGAGGAGTCGATCGTCCGCATCACCCAGCTCGCCCGTGCCGCCGGCATCCACCTGGTGCTCGCGACGCAGCGCCCCTCGGTCGACGTCATCACCGGCCTGATCAAGGCGAACGTTCCGTCGCGCATCGCCTTCGCGGTGACGAGCGTCACGGACTCCCGCGTCATCCTCGACCAGCCCGGCGCCGACAAGCTCATCGGTCAGGGCGACGCGCTCTTCCTGCCGATGGGTTCGTCCAAGTCGCTCCGCGTGCAGGGTGCCTGGGTGCAGGAGGGCGAGGTCGCCGAGGTCGTCCAGCACGTCACGCGGCAGGCGCAGCCCGAGTACCGCCAGGACGTCCAGGCCGTGGTGGAGCGCAAGGAGATCGACGCCGACATCGGTGACGACCTCGAACTCCTGCTCGCGGCCGTCGAGCAGGTCGTGTCCACCCAGTTCGGCTCGACGTCGATGCTGCAGCGCAAGCTCCGCGTCGGCTTCGCCAAGGCCGGTCGCCTGATGGACCTGATGGAGTCGCGCGACATCGTCGGGCCGTCCGAGGGCTCGAAGGCCCGCGACGTCCTGGTGACCGCCGACCAGCTGCCCGCGGTGCTCGCGAAGCTCCGTGGCGAGGAGCCGCCCGCCGCGGCCGCTCCGGCAGCGCCGGCCCCGACGCCGTCCGGCGACGGTGACCGCTACGGAGCAGACCCCGTCGGGGACATGACCCGCGGGTACGATGAAGTCCACGACGAGCCCGATGAGGACGCGTGGGGACTGACGGGCAGGGAGTGACGGCGATGACCGCCTCGGACAGCACGAACACCACGCACGGCGCACGGTTCCCGTGGCGCGGGCGGCTGCTGCGCAAGGGCCCCGGCCCGGCGTCCACCGCGAACGTCGCGAACATCATCACGGTGGTGCGCATCCTCATGGCGCCGCTGTTCTTCGTCCTGCTGCTCACCGACGCCGGCAACGACGGGCCGCTGCGCATCTGGGCCGCGGTCGTCTTCGTCGTGGCCATCGTCACGGACAGCGCCGACGGCATCATCGCCCGTCGGCAGAACCTGGTCACGGACTTCGGCAAGCTCGTCGACCCGATCGCCGACAAGGTGCTCATCGGTGGTGCGCTCGTCGCGCTGTCGATCCTGCAGGAGCTGCCCTGGTACGTGACCGTGCTGATCATGGTGCGCGAGATCGGCATCACGGTCTTCCGGTTCGCGGTGCTCTCCGACCGGGTGATCCCGGCCAGCCGCGGCGGCAAGATCAAGACCGTGCTGCAGGCCGTGGCCCTGACGGCAGCGCTGTTCCCGTGGTGGAACCTGGTCGGCGACTGGGCGCACTGGGTCAACGGCATCCTGATGACGGCCGCGTTCCTGGCAACGATCCTGAGCGGGATCGACTACCTCTGGCAGGCATGGAAGCACAACCGCACCACCGCATGACCGGACCCGAGCGCTCGACGCAGGCCGCGCCTCCCGTCCCGGTCGCACCGGGACTCATCGCCGAACTGACGGCGCGGGGCGAGACCCTCGCCGTGGCGGAGTCGCTGACCGGCGGCCTCGTCGTCGCGACGCTCGTCGACGTGCCGGGCGCGAGCGCCGTCGTCCGCGGTGGCGTCGTGGCCTACGCGACGCCCGTGAAGCACTCCGTCCTCGGGGTCTCGGCGGAGCTGCTCGAGACCGAGGGGGCCGTGCACCCCGAGGTCGCCCGGCAGATGGCCGCCGGTGTCCGGATCGCGCTGTCCGTCGACGGGGAACCCGCGACGTGGGGGATCAGCACGACCGGCGTCGCCGGCCCGGATCCGCAGGACGGCAAGCCCGTCGGCACCGTGTACGTGGGGATCGCCTCCGCCGCGGGGGCAGAGGCCTTCGAGCTGCACCTCGACGGTGACCGGGGAGCAATCCGGCACGCCACCGTCTCCGAACTCCTTGCACGGATGTCATCCGAGGTCCGGGGCCGGGAATAGGTCCCGTTTCCACTGGGTTACATCTCACGAAATCTCCAGCAGTACGGCAGCCAGCCTGGCTAACATGCTGCAACCGGCAACGCTATTGTTGCTGAACCCGAACTCGATCCACCGGACCGAGCGGGCGCGGAGACGACAGAGAGGAGGAGTTCTCATGGTTCTCGTTCGTCAGGAAATCGGCGATGTGCTCCGGGACTTCCGCTTGCAGAAGGGCCGGACCCTCCGTCAGGTCGCGTCCAAGGCCAGTGTCGCGCTCGGGTACCTCAGTGAGGTCGAGCGCGGGCAGAAGGAAGCCAGCTCGGAGATCCTCGCGTCCGTCGCGGATGCTCTGGACACGCCCATCTCGACCATCATGCGCGAAGTGGGCGACCGCCTCGCAATCGTCGAGGGGCTGACCCCCGTCCCCGACACGCTCCCGGACGACCTCGTCGCCGAGTTCGACAACGACCTCGCGGTTCGCTGAGCGCACCGCACCGAACGCCCTCGCCGGTCCTTCCCGGCGGGGGTGTTCTGCGTTCCGCCCACGACCACGCGCCTAGGCTGGTCGGATGCGCGTGAGTGAGTTCTGGCGAGCTGTCGACCAGGTGTTCGGTGAGGCCTACGGTTCCGTGGTCACCCGTGACGTCGTGCTCGAAGGGCTCGGCGGTCGCTCCGCCGTGGACGCCCTCGCTGCCGGCATCGACGCCCGCCGGGTGTGGGACGCACTGTGCGACTCGCAGGACGTCCCGATGGACCGTCGGCACGGCAAGGGCCTCGCCGAACCCCAGGACTGAGCGGGTTCCGCGGGGCGGCGCACCCGAAACTGTGTTCGGCGTGTTGCTCGAACGCGTGTTCGATCGGTGGTAGCTTCCTCCACAGCGGCGTCGCCCGGATGTTCCATCCACAGATCGCGTGACCGTCGGCAGTGATGTCGGTGGCTCGCCATAAGTTGATGGACATCGGGAACAGCCCGAAGCCTTGTCGCAGAACCATCGGCCTTGCACCATCGGCCGGCGTGGACGCGACAGCCTACAGGCGGCCGAACACGAGCACGAAGGAGCACCCCATGCCATCACCGGCAGACCGCGAGAAGGCCCTCGAGACCGCACTCGCACAGATCGACAGGCAGTTCGGCAAGGGTGCGATCATGCGCCTCGGTTCGGACGAACGCGCCCCCGTCAACGTCATCCAGACCGGGTCGGTGGCGCTGGACGTCGCGCTCGGCATCGGTGGCCTGCCCCGTGGCCGCATCGTCGAGATCTACGGCCCGGAGTCGTCGGGTAAGACGACCCTCACCATCCACGCCATCGCCAACGCCCAGCGCGCCGGTGGCATCGCGGCCTTCATCGACGCCGAGCACGCGCTCGACCCCGAGTACGCCAAGAAGCTCGGTGTCGACATCGACGCCCTGCTCGTGTCGCAGCCCGATACCGCCGAGCAGGCGCTCGAGATCGCGGACATGCTGGTCCGCTCCGGCTCCATCGACCTCATCGTCATCGACTCCGTCGCGGCCCTCGTGCCCCGTGCCGAGATCGAGGGCGAGATGGGTGACTCGCACGTCGGTCTGCAGGCCCGCCTCATGTCCCAGGCCCTGCGAAAGCTCGCCGGTGGCCTGAACCAGACGCAGACCACGATGATCTTCATCAACCAGCTGCGCGAGAAGATCGGCGTGTTCTTCGGTTCGCCCGAGACCACCTCGGGCGGTAAGGCGCTGAAGTTCTACGCGTCCGTCCGCCTCGACATCCGCCGCATCGAGACGCTCAAGAGCGGCACCGACGCGGTGGGCAACCGCACGCGTGTCAAGGTCGTCAAGAACAAGATGGCGCCGCCCTTCAAGCAGGCCGAGTTCGACATCCTGTACGGCGTCGGCATCTCGCGTGAAGGCTCGCTGCTCGACTTCGGTGTCGACCACGGCATCGTCAAGAAGTCGGGCGCCTGGTACACCTACGACGGCGACCAGCTCGGGCAGGGCAAGGAGAACTCGCGTTCCTTCCTGATCCAGAACCCCGAGATCGCTGCCGACATCGAAGGCAAGATCCTCGCCAAGCTCGGCGTCGGCGGCGCCAAGGCCGAGGACGCCCCGGTCGAGTCGATCGCGCCGAAGCTCGCGGAGCGCAAGGGCGCGTGAGCACCGACCACGACGACGACGGCCTCGCACCGGTCACCGACCTGTTCGGTGCGAGGTCGCGTCGCCGTGCCCCCGTCACCCCCGTGGCGCCGGCGATCCCCGATCCTCCGGTGTCACCGGATGAACCGCGCGACACCGACGGCTGGGCGCTGCCCGAGTCGGACGAAGGTCGTGCGGACGAGTTCCCCGCGTCGTTCGACGCCGATTCGCCGGTGCCCCTGCACGGTGCCCGCGGGCCGGCAGCATGGGTGTCGCCCGTGATCGGTGACGGCAGCGGGCGCTCGAGCCGTGCGGAGCAGGACGGCTACGACTCCGAGACGGCTGACGCCACCACGGCGTCGGTGTTCTCCATCGCCGGCGGCGAGGAGATCGACCCGGCCGACGCCCCCCGTCCGCTCGACGAACAGCGGGCGGACGCCGAACGGCTCAGCCTGCGTGCCCTCGGGCGCAAGGGCGTGAGCGAGTCCGAGATGCGGACCCTGCTGCTGCAGCAGGACCTCGACCCGGACGTGGTCGAGCACGAGATCGAGCGGTTGACCCGTGTCGGGCTCCTCGACGACGTCGCCCTCGCCACCGACCTGGTGGATCGACTGCACGCCCGCAAGGGCCTCGGTCGACAGGGTGTCGTGACCGAGCTCCGTCGCCGGGGGATCGACCAGGTGGCGATCGACACCGCACTCGACGAGGCTGCCGACGACGAGGACGACGAGTTCCTCCGCGCGCAGGAACTCGCCGACAAGCGGGCCCCGCAGATGCGCGGGCTCGACCGGGCGACCGCTGAACGCCGGCTGTCCGGCTTCCTGATGCGCAAGGGCTACAGCTCCGGTGTCGTCCGGATCGCCGTCGCGCGGGCACTCGACGGCGGCGGGAAACGGCCGCCTTCCGGCCGCGGGACCGTCCGTTTCGAGTAGCCGCTCCGACCTACACTGGGACGACCATGGCCACCGTCGAAGCGCGCCCCCGCACCTACGAAGTCCGCACCTACGGGTGCCAGATGAACGTCCACGACTCCGAGCGGTTGAGCGGGTCACTGCAGGCCGCGGGCTACACCGCGGCGGACGGTGCGCAGGCCGACGTCGTCGTCATCAACACCTGCGCGGTGCGCGAGAACGCGGACAACCGCCTGTACGGCAACCTCGGGCAGCTCGCGGGGATCAAGCGCGAGCACCCGGGGATGCAGATCGCCGTCGGCGGGTGCCTGGCGCAGAAGGACAAGAACGTCATCCTCGAGAAGGCGCCGTGGGTCGACGTCGTCTTCGGCACGCACAACATGGGGTCGCTGCCGACCCTGCTCGAGCGGGCGCGGCACAACGACGAGGCGCAGATCGAGATCCTCGAGGCGCTCGACGTCTTCCCGTCGACGCTGCCCACCAAGCGCGACTCGACGCACAGCGGGTGGGTCTCCATCTCCGTCGGCTGCAACAACACCTGCACGTTCTGCATCGTCCCCTCGCTCCGTGGCAAGGAGAAGGACCGCCGTCCCGGTGACGTCCTGGCCGAGATCCAGGCGCTCGTCGACGACGGCGCGATCGAGGTCACGCTGCTCGGGCAGAACGTGAACTCCTACGGGGTCGAGTTCGGCGACCGTCAGGCGTTCGGCAAGCTGCTGCGGGCCACCGGGGCCATCGAGGGCCTCGAGCGCGTCCGCTTCACGAGCCCGCACCCGGCGGCGTTCACCGACGACGTCATCGACGCGATGGCCGAGACCCCGAACGTGATGCCCCAGCTGCACATGCCGCTGCAGTCGGGTTCCGACCGGGTGCTCAAGGCCATGCGCCGGAGCTACCGCAGCGAGCGGTTCCTCGGCATCCTCGACCGCGTCCGCGCGAAGATCCCGCACGCGGCGATCTCCACCGACATCATCGTCGGGTTCCCCGGCGAGACCGACGCCGACTTCGAGGACACCCTGCGCGTCGTCGAGCAGGCACGGTTCGCCTCGGCGTTCACGTTCCAGTACTCGATCCGCCCGGGCACCCCGGCCGCGACGATGGACGACCAGCTGCCGAAGCACATCGTGCAGGAGCGCTACGAGCGACTGGTCGCCCTGCAGGAACACATCACCGCGGAAGAGAACGCACTGCAGGTCGGCCGGAGCGTCGAAGTGCTCGTCGCCTCGGGCGAAGGGCGTAAGGACGACGCCACCCGCCGGCTCTCCGGTCGCGCGGAGGACTCCCGGCTCGTGCACTTCACCGTGCCCGCCGGGTCCGAGGTCCCGCGCCCGGGCGACGTGGTCACCGTCGACATCACCCGTGCCGCACCGCACTTCCTGCTCGCCGACGACGACGCTCCGCTGCGCATCCGACCCACCCGGGCCGGCGACGCCTGGGACCGCGCGCAGGCCGAGAGCTGCGGCGTGCCCACGCCCGCTGCCGCCACGGGCGACGGGCCCCGTCCGGTCTCGCTCGGGCTGCCGACGCTCCGTGTCGGGCGCTGAGCTCCCCGGGGCTGTGCCGACGAGCGCCGCGTCGCCCGCACCCGGTGACGCCGCGGACCTGATCGCAGTCGTCGGGGCGACGGGCACCGGGAAGTCCGACCTCGGCATCGCGATCGCGGAACGGCTGCGTGCTGCCGGCCGGAATGCCGAGATCATCAACGCGGACGCCATGCAGCTGTACCGGGGCATGGACATCGGCACTGCGAAGCTCCCGCCGGCCGAACGGCACGGCATCCCGCACCACCAGCTCGACGTGCTCGACGTCACCGACGAGGCGAGCGTCGCCGCGTACCAGGTCGCCGCCCGAGCCGACGTCGACCGGATCCAGGCCGACGGTGGCGTGGCCGTCCTCGTCGGCGGCAGCGGCCTGTACGTCTCCGCGGTGCTGTTCGACCTGGCGTTCCCGGGCACCGATCCCGCGCTCCGCGCGCAGCTCGAGCGCGAGCACGAGGAGCTCGGCCCGGGCATCCTGCTCGAGCGACTCCGCGCCCTCGACCCGGCGGCCGCCGCGACGATCGACGCGCGCAATCCACGGCGGTTGATCCGTGCACTCGAGATCGCGAGCCGATCCGAGGTCGTGACCCCGAGCCTCCCGGCCGCGCCCCGCGCCTGGCGGCCGTCCCGGATCCTGCACCTGCGGCGTGACCGCGAGCAGCTCGTGTCGGCGCTGCACGAGCGGGCCGCGCGGATGTTCGACGCCGGACTCGTCGACGAGGTCGCGGCGCTCCGTGAGCAGGGACTCGAGCAGGGCAAGACCGCGCGGGGCGCGATCGGGTACTCGCAGGCGCTCGAGGTGCTCGCCGGCACGGCGACCCGCGAGCAGGCGGTCGAGGCGACCGGCATCGCGACCCGGAAGTACGCCCGGCGGCAGGTGTCGTGGTTCCGCCGGTACGCCGAGGCCGAGACGCTCGACGTCACGGGGGCGGACCGCGGCGACCTGTCGGAACTGGCCCGTAGGATCGTGCCGTGACCGAGCTGCACTTCACCAAGGGCCAGGGGACCGGCAACGACTTCGTCCTGTTCGCCGACCCCGACGCCACCGTCGACCTGACCCCCGAGCGGATCCGCGCCATCGCGGACCGGCGCTTCGGCGTGGGCGGCGACGGCGTGATCCGCGCCGTGCGGTCCGAGGCGATCCCCGAGGGGCGGGCGCTCGTGGCCGTCGAGCCCGAGGCGACCTGGTTCATGGACTACCACAACGCTGACGGCACGGTCGCGGAGATGTGCGGCAACGGCATCCGCGTGTTCGCCCGGTACCTGACCGAGTCCGGCCTGGTCGAGCTCGCTCCCGGCGAGACGCTCACCGTCGGCAGCCGCAAGGGGCTGGTCGACATCCGGCGCACCACGAACGGTTTCGCCGCCGACCTCGGCCGCTGGGGCCTGGGCATCGAGGGCGGTGGTTCCGACGACGTGCTCGTCCGGGCGAAGAACCTCGACGGGGCGCGGCCCGGCATCGGCATCGACGTGGGCAACCCGCACGTGGTCGTCGCCGTCGAGACCGAGGACGAACTGGCCGACCTCGACCTGACCTTCCTGCCGGTGCTCGACCCGGCACCGGAGCACGGGGCGAACGTCGAGTTCGTGCTGCCCGGCGACCCCCTCATCAAGGACGGCGTCGGCGAGATCACGATGCGGGTGCACGAGCGGGGGAGCGGTGAGACGCTCTCGTGCGGCACCGGGGCGGTCGCCGCTGCCCTCGCCACGCGCTACTGGGTCGGTGCGGGGGCGCCGGACACCTGGCGCGTGCGGGTGCCGGGCGGCCTGCTGACGGTGCGGATGACGGCGACCGAGGACGGCGAGCACGTCTCGCTGTCCGGTCCCGCCGAGCTCGTGTTCTCCGGCGACCTGACGGTCTGACGGTCTGACGCGGCGCCTCGTTGCCGCTTCGTGAGCAGAAATGGTCGGGTGCCCAGCGGCGACCCGACCATTTCTGCTCACGATGTGAGCGCTCGCGCTCGCGCCCTACGCGCTGCGCTGCACCCGGATCACGCGGAACCCCTTCGCCGTCGACTCCCGCGTGACCGCGAACCCCGAGCCGAGCGCCCCGACGAGCCACTTCTGCAACGAGTCACCCCCGAGGTCCTTCGACACGACGAGCCAGGCGTCGCCCCCGACCTCGAGCCGGGGCAGCCACGTCAGCAGGATCTGGTGCAGCTCGTCCTTGCCGACACGGATCGGCGGGTTCGACCAGATCGTGCGGAAGCGCAGGTCGGCCGGCACGTCGTCGGGCAGCGCGATCGTGACGTTCGACGCCCCCGCAGCAGCAGCGTTGGCGCGCGCGAGCCCGAGCACCCGCTCGTTGACGTCGACACCCCACACCTGGGCGTCGGGGGACTGCAGGGCCATCGTGATCGCGATCGGGCCCCAGCCGCAGCCGATGTCGAGCAGCGCTCCGTCGGCAGCGGGTGCGGGCACCGAACCGAGCAGGACCTTCGTGCCGCGGTCGACGCCGTCGGGGCTGAAGACCCCCGCCGCGGTCGACAGGGTGAGGGGCTGACCGGCGAGCGTGACGTGCACCTGGCGCGGCCGGAGTTCGCTCTCGGGGCTGGCCGAGAAGTAGTGGTCGTTCGCCATGGATGAACCGTACCGGCAACCGAGTGTGTCGGAGGGCCTCCAGAGGTAGCCTGTGCACAGGATGACGGATACCCATCAGCAGAACCACCAGACCAACGACGACAGCGCAGACGGTGTCGTCGAGAGGGTGTTGCGCAACGCAGACCACCGCGCAGCATCGTCCATCTTCGCACCCGCCCAGGCCATCCAGACGCAGTCGGTCGACGACCGCAGTTGGACCGGCGACGGCGACCAGTACGACCGTGAGGACCGTGCGGCGTTGCGCCGTGTCGCCGGCCTCTCCACCGAACTCGAGGACGTCACCGAGGTCGAGTACCGCCAGCTGCGGCTCGAGCAGGTCGTCCTCATCGGCGTCTACCCCCAGGGCGATGCCTCGGAAGCCGAGAA
The DNA here is from genome assembly GCF_003234485.1 of Curtobacterium sp. MCLR17_034. NCBI lineage: Bacteria > Bacillati > Actinomycetota > Actinomycetes > Micrococcales > Microbacteriaceae > Curtobacterium > Curtobacterium sp. MCLR17_034. The sequence continues at coordinate 99,421 of NZ_QKTH01000009.1, read as the reverse complement.
CTCCCTCCGCGAGCTCGCGGCACTCGCCGAGACCGCGGGCGCCGTGGTGCTCGACGGGCTCCTCCAGCGTCGGCCGAACCCGGACCCGGCCACCTACCTGGGCAAGGGCAAAGCCCAGGAGCTCGCGATGGTCGTCAAGGCCACCGGCGCCGACACGGTCATCGCCGACACCGAACTGGCACCCTCGCAGCGTCGTGCGCTCGAGGACGTCGTGAAGGTGAAGGTCATCGACCGCACGGCCGTGATCCTCGACATCTTCAGCCAGCACGCGAAGACCCGCGAGGGGAAGGCGCAGGTCGAACTCGCCCAGCTGCAGTACCTGCTGCCTCGACTGCGCGGTTGGGGTGACTCGATGTCCCGGCAGGCCGGTGGCCAGGTCTCCGGAGGCGCTGGCATGGGCTCTCGTGGCCCCGGTGAGACGAAGATGGAGCTCGACCGCCGCAAGATCCACACGCGGATGGCGAAGCTCCGCCGGCAGATCGCCGGGTTCACCCCGGCCCGTGAGGCCAAGCGTGCCGAGCGCAACCGCAACGAGGTGCCGAGCGTCGCGATCGCGGGCTACACCAACGCCGGCAAGTCGTCGCTCCTCAACCGGCTGACGAGCGCGGGCGTGCTGGTGCAGAACCAGCTGTTCGCGACGCTGGACGCCACCGTCCGTCGGACCGAGAGCGCCAAGGGCCGGGAGTTCACGTTCGTCGACACGGTCGGCTTCGTGCGCAACCTGCCGCACCAGCTCGTCGAGGCCTTCCGCTCCACCCTCGAAGAGGTCGGCGACGCCGACGTCATCGTGCACGTGGTCGACGGCTCGCACCCCGACCCCGGTGCGCAGCTGTCCACCGTGCGCGAGGTCATCGGCGACGTCGGTGCGGGTGACATCCCGGAGATCGTCGTCTTCAACAAGGCCGACCTGATCGACGACGCGCAGCGCCTCGTGCTCATCGGACTCGTGCCGGACGCGGTGTTCGTGTCGGCGCGCACCGGCGAGGGCATCCCGGAGCTCCTCAGCGTCATCGAGGACCGCCTGCCGGAGCCCGACGTCGACCTGACGATCGTGGTGCCGTACGACCGCGGCGACCTGGTGTCGTCGCTGCACGACACCGGCTCGGTCGAGTCCGTCGACTACGTCGAGGACGGCACGCGCCTGCGAGTGCGCGTCTTCCAGCGGCAGGTCTCCGAGCTCGAGCCCTACGTGGTCACGCCGGTTCCCACCGTCTGACGGTCACCTCCGGCGGGCGCTGGCGCTGGGAAGCGCTGCCGCGCGGCCTGGAGGCCCGTCACGGGTCCGCCGGACGCCGTCACGTCGCCGAGACGCCCCGGAACACACGAAACGCCGCCGGATCCGGCGGCGTTTCGTCGTGCATGGGGCGTCGTACGGTGACGACGGCGTCTCGCGCTGGTGCAGCGCGAGCCGCGGTCAGAGGGAGCGGAGGACCGCGACGACCTTGCCGAGCACGGAGGCGGCGTCGCCGAGGATCGGCTCGAAGGCGGAGTTGCGCGGCAGCAGCCACGTGTGACCGTCGCGCTGGCGGAAGACCTTGACCGTCGCCTCTTCGTCGAGCATGGCCGCGACGATGTCACCGTTCTCGGCGGTCTGCTGCGACCGGACGACGACCCAGTCACCGTCGCAGATCGCGGCGTCGATCATCGACTCACCGACGACCTTGAGCATGAACAGCTCGCCGGTGCCGACGAGCTGTCGGGGGAGCGGGATGATCTCGTCGACGTGCTGCTCGGCGGTGATCGGGACACCGGCGGCGATCCGGCCGACGAGCGGCACGAGCGTTGTGGCGTCGATGTCCGGGCCGCCGACGTCGGACGACGGTTCGTCGACCAGGACCTCGAGCGCGCGCGGGCGGTTCGGGTCGCGGCGGATCCAGCCACCGAGCTCGAGCTGGCCGAGCTGGTGGGAGACGCTGGAGAGCGAGGAGAGCCCGGCGGCGTCGCCGATCTCGCGCATGCTCGGCGGGTAGCCCCGTGAAGCGATCGACGCACGGATCGCGTCGAAGATCGCCTGCTGCTTCGGCGTCAGCGGCTTCTGGCCCCGCAGTTCGTCCACCACGTCGTCTCGCTTTCGTCGGTGCCGGTCCGGCCGCGGCGGGAATGTCGGTGGTCCCCGTCAGGCTTGTCCCAGTCGATCGAAACAGTATCCGACCAGCCAGGGCCGGACAAACACCTGTTCGAGCGTGTCGCAAGAAAACCCCGCAGAAATCCACTCCCAGGACTTGTGCGTCGTCTGATTCGAAACTATGTTCGGTACACGACTTCGGTTCCACCGAACGGGAAGGCAAGAACGACATGAGCACCATCGCCATCGCTGACATCCAGCGCACCGCGGCGCCCGCCGTGCGTACCCGCCTGCGTCTGACGCGTCGCGGCCGCATCGTCTTCACGACGCTCGCCGCGCTCCCGCTCCTCATCGTCGTCGCCCTCGGCGTGCTGAACGGCGGGCAGGCCTCCGCCGGAGACGCCACCGCCGGCGGCGCACGCACCCAGTTCGAGACCGTGACGATCCAGCCGGGCGAGACGCTCTGGCAGCTCGCCGAGCAGACCGCGCCGAACTCGGACCCGCGTGACTTCGTGCAGGACGTCGTGAGCCTCAACGCGCTCGACGGCTCCGCGCTGCAGGCCGGCGAAGAGCTCGCCATCCCCACCAAGTACACCGACGGCGAGTAGCCACTCGGGCAGCGCCGTCCAGACGGCTGGTCGTCGCACGGTGACAGCGGCCTACGATGGATCGGTGGCATTCACGCTCCAAGACCTCCCGATCCGAGACGACCTGCGCGGGCAGAGCCCCTACGGCGCCCCGCAGAAGCACGTCCGCGTGCAGCTCAACGTCAACGAGAACACGCATCCCGTTCCGGACGACGTCGCTGCTGACATCGTCGAGTCGATCCGGCAGGCCCTGCTGACGGTCAACCGCTACCCGGACCGCGAGTTCACCGAGCTCCGGCAGTCGCTCGCCGACTACCTCGGGCACGACCTGACCGCCGAGCAACTCTGGGCGGCGAACGGGTCGAACGAGGTGTTGCAGCAGCTCCTCCAGGCGTTCGGCGGACCAGGTCGCTCGGTGCTCGGGTTCCCGCCCACCTACTCGATGCACTCGATCCTCGCGTCGGGCACCGGCACCAGGTGGATCCCTGCCCAGCGCGACGACGAGTTCCGCATCTCGCCCGAGACCGTCGTGGCGGCGATCCGAGAGCACCAGCCGGACATCGTGTTCCTGTGCGGGCCGAACAACCCGACCGGCACCCCGCTCGACATCGAGACGATCGCGGCCGCCTACGACGCGACCGACGGCATCGTGATGGTGGACGAGGCGTACGCCGAGTTCATGCCGTCCGACGCCCCGAGTGCCCTCACGCTGCTGCCCGGTCGTGAGCGCCTGGTGGTCTCCCGCACGATGAGCAAGGCGTTCGCGTTCGCCGGTGCCCGGGTCGGGTACATGGCCGCGCACCCCGCCGTCGTCGACGCCGTCCGGCTGGTCCGGCTGCCGTACCACCTGTCCGCGCTGACCCAGGCGGCGGCGATCGCGGCACTCCGGCACGCCCCCGAGATGCTGGCGATGGTCGACGACATCAAGGCGCAGCGCGACCGCATGGTCACCGAGCTGCGGGACATGGGGTACCGCACCTACGAGACCTGGTCGAACTTCGTCCTGTTCGGTGGTGTCGCCGACCCGAACGCCGCGTTCGAAGCGCTGCTCGAGCGCGACGTCATCGTGCGCGACCTCGGGATCCCGAACCACCTGCGGGTGAGTGCGGGGACCGAAGCCGAGACGACCGCGTTCCTCGACGCCATGCGGCAGGTCGCCGCCGAGCAGCCGCCGGTTAGGGTTGAGGCATGACCGCCCGCACCGCCTCGATCAGCCGTTCGACGAGCGAATCGAGTGTCGAACTCGAGCTCGACCTGGACGGCACCGGAACCTCGTCGATCTCGACCTCCGTCCCGTTCTTCGACCACATGCTGACCGCGTTCAGCAAGCACTCCCTGATCGACCTGCGGGTGCGCTCGACGGGTGACACCGACATCGACGTGCACCACACGGTCGAGGACACCGGCATCGTGCTCGGTCAGGCGATCAAGCAGGCCCTCGGCGACCGCTCCGGCATCGGCCGGTACGGCGATGCCCTGGTCCCGCTGGACGAAGCGCTGGCCCAGGCCGTCGTCGACGTCTCCGGGCGTCCGTTCCTGGTGCACTCCGGCGAGCCCGCGGGCTTCGAGTTCCACCGCATCGGCGGCCACTTCACCGGCTCGATGGTCCGCCACGTGTTCGAGGCGATCACGTTCAACGCCGGCATCACCGTCCACGTCCGCGTGCTCGAGGGCCGCGACCCCCACCACATCGCCGAAGCCGAGTTCAAGGCGTTCGCCCGAGCCATGCGCAAGGCGGTCGAGCTGGACCCGCGCGTCGACGGCATCCCCTCCACGAAGGGCGCCCTGTGACAACCGCCAAGCCGAACGTCGTCGTCCTCGACTACGGGTCGGGGAACGTCCACTCCGCCGCCAAAGCACTCGAGCGCGCCGGCGCCGAGGTCACCCTGACCTCGGACAAGCAGGCGGCACTCAAGGCCGACGGCCTGCTCGTCCCCGGCGTCGGGGCGTTCGCCGCCGTGATCGACCAGCTCGAGGGCGTGCAGGGCGGCGAGATCGTCGACCACCGTCTGGCCGGCGGGCGACCCGTGCTCGGCATCTGCGTCGGCATGCAGGTCCTGTTCTCGCGGGGCATCGAGCGTGGTGCCGACGTCGAAGGGCTCGGCCAGTGGCCCGGCACCGTGCAGGAGATCCAGGCCGAGGTGCTGCCGCACATGGGCTGGAACACCGTGCGGGCGCCCGAGGACTCCGTGCTGTTCGACGGGCTGCACGACGAGCGCTTCTACTTCGTGCACTCCTACGGGGTGACCGACTTCCCGCTCGAGGCGTACGGGCCGTTCCGTGCGCCCCGTCTGACCTGGGCCGAGCACGGGCAGCCGTTCATCGCCGCGGTCGAGAACGGGCCGCTCACCGCCACGCAGTTCCACCCCGAGAAGTCCGGCGAGCCGGGCATCCGCCTGCTCTCCAACTGGGTCCGCTCGCTCTGAACCCGGCCGGCACCGGGCGCGACGGCCGTGCCGGACGCGCACCGGGCCTCCCGGCTGTCCGCAGCCCCTTCTCCACCGCAACGAAACCGACAGGACCATGACCGACCTCACCGACACCCCGCCCCTCGTCCTGCTGCCGGCTGTCGACGTCGTCGACGGACAGGCCGTGCGACTCACCCAGGGTGAGGCGGGGAGTGAGACCGGCTACGGCGACCCCGTCGCCGCTGCCCGGACCTGGCGTGACCAGGGTGCCGAGTGGATCCACCTCGTCGACCTCGACGCAGCCTTCGGTCGTGGCGACAACCGCCGGGTGATCGCGCACGCCGTCCGCGAGGTCGAGGGTGTCTCGGTCGAGCTGTCCGGCGGCATCCGCGACGACGCCTCGCTCGAAGCGGCACTGGCGACCGGTGCGGCACGCGTCAACCTCGGCACCGCGGCGCTCGAGAACCCGGACTGGGCCGCGCGGGTGATCGGTGAGTACGGCGAGCAGATCGCCGTCGGGCTGGACGTCCGCGGCACCACGCTGTCGAGCCGCGGCTGGACCGAGGACGCCGGCGACCTGTGGGAGGTGCTCGACCGGCTGGAAGCCGCCGGGTGCGCCCGCTACGTGGTGACCGACGTCACGAAGGACGGCACGCTGCAGGGGCCCAACGTCGAACTGCTCCGCCAGGTGTGCGACCGGACCGACCAGCCCGTGGTGGCCTCCGGCGGGATCTCGACGCTCGACGACCTCCGTGCGCTCCGCGAACTCGTGCCGTACGGGCTCGAGGGCGCGATCATCGGCAAGGCGCTGTACTCCGGGGCGTTCACGCTGCCGGCCGCACTCGACATCGCCTCCGAGTAGCGCCGTGGCGGGCATCTCGAACGGCCGCGGCACCGGGCCGGACGCCGACGACGCGCACACCCCTGGCGGGGCCGCGGACTCGGCGGGCTTCTCGTGGGAAGGCCGCACGTTCGACCACCACGACACCGCGTTCGCCGACGACGACGGACTCGCCGACCCCGCGGTGGTCGCGGCCATCGGTGCGATCGCCGACGGTGCGTCCCAGGCGGCGATCGTCGAGGCGCTCCGGACCGCCCGCCTGCTCATCCCGCTCATCGCCGAGGCCGGTGACGTGGGGGAGACCGATCAGGGCAAGCTCGTCGACAAGACCCAGGAACTCTCGATCGTGACGGTCGCCGGTCCGGACGGTCGCAGCGTGATGCCGGCGTTCACCTCGGTGGACGCCATGCACGCGTGGGACCCGGACGCGCGCCCGGTGCCGGTGGAGTCCCGCCGTGTGGCGATGGCCGCGGCGAGCGAGGACACCCAGCTCGTCGTGCTCGACCCGAAGTCGCCGACCGAGTTCGTGCTGCGTCGTCCGGCGGTGTGGGCGCTCGGGCAGGACCTGCCGTGGACCCCGTGCTTCGAGGACCCCGAGGTGGCCCGCGCCTTCGCGGCTTCGGTCGAGGGAGAGTCCAGCGTCGCCCGTGTCGAACTCGCGCCGGGCGACCCGGTCGGACGGTTCGCCGGGCCGGAGCTGACGGTGGGACTGGCGCTGCACCCGGGGCTCGACCGCGAGCAGGTCGGCGAGCTCGTCGGTCGGCTGCAGCAGCGGTGGTCGACCGACCCCGTGATCGCGGAGCGGGTCGACAGCATGCGCGTCGCCCTGCGCGCTGCCTGACGAGCAGCAGTGCGGCGGTGCGACCCGGCCCAGCCCGAGGTCGCCGGTACGATGACGGGGTGAGCCCGAACCCGACGACCAACCCCACCGGCGCGACCACCCACGGTCCGACGGGGCGTCCCGTCCGGGACTTCCCCGTGCCCGAGGAGCTCGACAGCACCGGCCCCGCCCGCATCATCGCGCTCTGCAACCAGAAGGGCGGCGTCGGCAAGACCACGACGGCCATCAACCTGGGCGCCGCGCTCGCGGAGTACGGCCGCAAGGTTCTGGCCGTCGACTTCGACCCGCAGGGTGCGCTGTCCGCGGGCCTCGGCGTCCGGACGCACGACATCCACACCGTGTACGACCTGCTCATGGGCGCGGTGAAGGACCCGAACCAGGTCATCCAGCCGACGAACACCCCCGGCCTCGACGTCATCCCGGCGAACATCGACCTGTCCGCGGCCGAGGTGCACCTGGTCAACGAGGTCGCCCGCGAGCAGATCCTGGCGAGCGTGCTGCGCAAGGTCGCGAACGACTACGACGTGATCCTGGTCGACTGCCAGCCGTCGCTCGGCCTGCTCACCGTGAACGCCCTCACGGCGGCGCACGGCGTCCTCATCCCGCTCGAGTGCGAGTTCTTCGCGCTCCGCGGTGTCGCGCTGCTCATCGAGACGATCGACAAGGTGCGCGACCGCCTCAACCCGGCGCTCAAGCTCGACGGCATCCTGGCGACCATGTACGACTCGCGCACGCTGCACTCCCGCGAGGTCATGGAGCGGGTCGTCGACACCTTCGACGACCGCGTCCTCGACACCGTCATCGGCCGCACCGTGAAGTTCCCGGACGCCACGGTGTCCGCACGCCCGATCACGCAGACCGCGCCGGACCACCCTGCCGCCCACGCCTACCGGCAGCTCGCACGAGAGCTCGTCCAGCGTGGCGCCGTCGCCTGACGCGGGGTTCCGGGTCCGGCTCGCCAACTTCGACGGACCGTTCGACCTCCTGCTGTCGCTCATCACGAAGCACGAGCTCGACATCACCGAGGTGTCGCTCGGTGCCGTGACGGGGGAGTTCATCCAGTACGTCCGGCAGGCCGAGTCCGCCGACGAGCTCGACGAGGCCAGCGAGTTCCTGGTCGTCGCGGCGACGCTGCTCGACCTGAAGATCGTCGGGCTGCTGCCCCAGGGTGAGCTCGTGGACGCCGAGGACGTGGCCCTGCTCGAGGCCCGGGACCTGCTGTTCGCCCGGCTGCTGCAGTACCGGGCGTTCAAGCAGGCCGCCGACTGGTTCGGGGAGCGCTGGGGCGTCGAATCGCGCCGGCACGTCCGCAGCGTCCGGCTCGAGGAACGGTTCCGCGCGCGGACGCCGGAGCTCGTCTGGACCCTGTCGGTGCAGGACTTCGCCGCACTCGCCGCGCTGGCCTTCGCCCCGCGGGAGATCCCGACCGTCGGCCTCGACCACCTGCACGCCCCGCTCATCAGCATCCGCGAACAGGCCGCGATCGTCGTCTCGATCCTCCGCACCCGCGATGGTGAGGGCGTCTCGTTCCGTGAACTGGTCGCGGGCGTCGACCAGACGGGTATCGTGGTGGCTCGCTTCCTCGCGATCCTCGAGCTGTACCGGAACGCGTCGATCTCGTTCGAGCAGCTCGAGCCGCTCGGGGAGCTGACACTGCGGTGGACCGCCGAGGACTGGTCCGACGAGAGCCTCGCGAACCTGGGAGCCGACTATGACGGATGACGTGCACGACACGTCCAGCGCCGAACCCGGCGGCGCCGACGAGATGGCCGACGCCCGCGCCATCGAGCGCGAGATCCACGAGCGCGCCGCGTCCGAGGCCCACCCCGCCATCCCCATCGACCGGCAGCTCGAGGCCATCCTGATGATCGCCGACCAGCCGCAGTCACTCGTCGCCCTCGGTGCTGCCGTCGGCTCGCCCGTCCCCGCCGTCCGCCAGGCGATCGAACGCCTGGTCGCGGACTTCGACGGCGTCGACGGCACGATCCGCCGTGGTTTCGAACTCCGCGAGGTCGGTGGCGGCTGGCGCTTCTACGTCCGCGCCGACCTGGACCCCGTGGTCGAGCAGTTCGTCGAGGCCGAGCGCCCCTCGCGGCTGTCGCAGGCCGCACTCGAGACCCTCGCGGTCGTCGCCTACAAGCAGCCGATCACCCGCTCGCAGATCGCTGCGATCCGCGCCGTCAACGTCGACGGCGTCGTCCGAACCCTGGTGGCACGCGGCCTCATCGAGGAGTCGTTCACCGACGCCGAGACCGGCGCCATCAACTACGTCACGTCCGACCTGCTCCTGCAGCAGCTCGGCATCAACTCGCTCGACGAGCTGCCGCTCATCTCGCCCCTCCTGGACGACGGTGCGGACGGCTTCGAGCAGAACGAAGGGATCCCCGATGGCAGGGTTTGACGACCGGGGGCGCGGCGCGCCCCGAGACCGAGACGACCGCAACGGACGCTCGGGAGGCCCGGATCGCTCCGGCCGCCCGGCCGGCGGACGCGGTGGGGCCGGCTCCAGTGCCGGTGGCCGCTCCGGCGGGTACGGTCGCGACGACCGCGGGGGCGCACGCCCGCCGCGTGACGACCGCGGCGGCGACCGTGGTGGGTACCGCGGGGCTCCGGCGCCGCGTGACGACCGTGGTGGGTACCGGGGTCGCGACGACCGCGCCGGTGGCGGCGACCGTGGCGGCTACCGCGGCAACTCGGCTCCGCGTGACGACCGTGGTGGCTACCGCGGCCGTGACGACCGTGGTGCGTCCGCTCCGCGTGACGACCGCGGTGGTGACCGTGGTGGCTACCGCGGCAACTCGGCTCCGCGTGACGACCGTGGTGGCTACCGGGGTCGCGACGACCGTGGGAGCTCGGCACCTCGCGATGACCGTGGTGGGTACCGCGGCAACTCGGCGCCGCGTGACGACCGTGGTGGCTACCGGGGCTCCGCTCCGCGTGACGACCGCGGTGGCTACCGGGGTCGCGACGACCGTGGGAGCTCGGCACCCCGCGATGACCGTGGTGGGTACCGCGGCAACTCGGCGCCGCGTGACGACCGTGGTGGCTACCGCGGCCGTGACGACCGTGCGAGCTCGGCACCTCGCGACGACCGTGGCGGGTACCGGGGTCGCGACGACCGATCCGGTGGCGGCGACCGCGGTGGATACCGTGGCAACTCCGCTCCGCGTGACGACCGCGGTGGGTACCGCGGGCGGGATGACCGTGGGGCTTCGGCTCCGCGTGACGACCGTGGTGGCTACCGGGGTCGCGACGACCGCAGCTCGGCTCCGCGTGACGACCGTGGTGGCTACCGCGGACGCGACGACCGTGGCAGCTCCGCTCCCCGCGACGACCGACGCGACGACCGCGGCCGCGACGACCGCCGTACCCCGGACGGCCAGCAGAGCCGCGTCTGGCACAACGGCCGCCGCTACGTCGGCGGCACCACGAGCGTCCGCAACAGCGACCGCACCACGCCGAAGCCGAGCGGGCAGCGCGACGACCGGGGCAACCCGGCCGAGGGCACGCCCGAACGGCCGATCATCGAGGACTGGGACGCGGCGGACGGAACGGCTCCTGCCGGGGCCGAGCCGAGCCTCCAGGCAGAGGGTGAGCGCCTGCAGAAGGTGATCGCCGCTGCCGGCGTGGCATCCCGCCGGGTCGCGGAGAACCTGATCGTCGAGGGCCGCGTGACGGTCAACGGCGAGGTCGTGGACGCCCTCGGGCGCCGCGTCGACCCCGAGAAGGACGCGATCAGCGTCGACGGCGTGCCCGTGCAGATCGACTCGTCGCGGCGCTACATCGTGCTGAACAAGCCGACCGGTGTCGTCTCGAGCCTGCAGGACGAGCGCGGTCGCCGCGACCTGACCGAGTTCGTGGACCGGTACGAGGAGCGCCTGTTCAACGTCGGCCGTCTCGACACCGAGACCTCCGGGCTGCTCGTCCTGACGAACGACGGCGACCTGGCACACGTGCTCGCGCACCCGTCGTTCGGTGTGCAGAAGACGTACATCGCGAAGGTCCACGGCAACGTGAACCCCGCCGTGGTGCAGCGCCTGACCGAGGGCGTCGAGCTCGAGGACGGTCCGATCAAGGCCGACAAGGTGCGGTTGCTCGAGTCCTCGCGGGGTGAGTCGCTCGTCGAGATCACGCTGCACTCCGGCCGCAACCGCATCGTCCGTCGCATGCTCGAGGCCGTCGACCACCCGGTCCTCGAACTCGTCCGCCGGTCGTTCGGACCGCTGCACCTGGGCAGCCTGCCGCCGGGCAAGATGCGCGAGCTCGGCACCGTCGAGGTCGGCAAGCTGCTCAGCACCGTCCGTGACGCGAAGCCGTCCGCTCGTGACGACCGTGACGTCGCGCTCGACCAGGACGACGACGAGTACGAGGACGAGTCGGCGGACTGACCGAACCCGACGCTCGGGCATCGACCGATGCCCGAGCCTCGATCGGTAGGCTTGCCCGGTGACCGACGTGACCCCGACCGACATCGACCGCCGTCTGCGCGGCCCGGTCCGGGTCGTCGGTGCCGGGTTGCTCGGCGCCTCGATCGGTCTCGCCCTGCGCGAGAAGGGCGTGGACGTCGTCCTCGACGACGTCTCGCCCGCCGCACTGGCGCTCGCCGTGGACTACGGCGCCGGGCGTCGACCGGCCGCCGGCGACCAGCCGGAGCTCATCGTCGTCGCGGTGCCGCCGGACGTCGTGGCGATGGTGGTGGAGCGTGAGCTCGCTGCCCACCCCGACGCTGTCGTGACCGACGTCGCCAGCGTGAAGTCCGGGCCGCTCGCCGCCCTGGTGGCGGCCGGGGCCGACGTCTCCCGCTACATCGGGTCGCACCCGATGGCCGGACGCGAGCGCAGCGGTCCGACCGCCGCCCGCGCCGACCTGTTCGTCGGCCGCCCCTGGGTCATCGCCGGGCACGACGGCATCACGTACCAGCGTGCCGCGGTGGTCGAGGACCTCGCGCTCGACGTCGGCGCCACCGTCGTGCCGATGGACTCCGAGTCGCACGACCTCGCCGTGGCCTACGTCTCGCACGCGCCGCAGCTCGTGTCGACGCTGATGGCCTCGCGCCTGCGGGACGCCCCCGACGGGTCGCTCGGCCTGGCCGGCGGCGGCGTGCGCGACGTCACCCGGATCGCCGCGAGCGACCCGGGGCTCTGGGTGCAGATCATCGGGGCGAACGCCGGGCACATCCGGCCGGTGCTCACCGACCTGCGCGACGACCTGTCCCGTGTGATCGACGCGCTCGGCGACCCGGACGGTGCCGGATCGCCGCGCACCATCGCCGAGACCATCGCCGACGGCAACCGCGGGGTCGAACGACTCCCCGGCAAGCACGGCACCACCAAGCGCTTCGCCCAGGTGGTCGTCCTGGTCGACGACACCCCCGGGCAGATCGCCGCACTCCTGACGTTCATCGGGGAGATCGGCATCAACCTCGAGGACATGCGCCTCGAGCACTCACCGGGCGCACAGATCGGCATCGTCGAGGTGTCGGTGCTGCCCGAGCAGGAACAGCGACTCGTCGAGGAACTCGAGGGGCGCGGATGGAGGATCGCAGCAGCATGGGCCTGAACGACGACACGAACGCAGCGACGAACGACTCCGGTGTGACCGGCGGGCGCGCTCCGGCCGGCGGGACCGACGGGCCCGACTCGGGCTTGCCGACCCCGACCCCCGGCGACGGGGCGTGCGGCGGTGCTGAGGGTGGCCCCCTCGGTGGTCCCGCTGGCGGCCTCGGCGAACCCGGCGGGGAGCCCGGCTCGACCAGCGCCCCGATGCCGTCCGGCCTGGCCGACGGCGCCTACGTGGCGAAGATCGTCATCGCGGTCGACGGCCCCGCCGGCAGCGGCAAGTCGAGCGTCTCCCGTGCGGCCGCCCGCGCCCTGGGCTACGGCTACCAGGACACCGGCGCCGCCTATCGTGCGCTCGCGTGGCACGCCCTGCAGCAGCGGGTCGACCTCGATGACGCCGCGGCGATCCTGGCGAGCTGGGACACCTTCGACTACGCCATCGGCACCGACCCCGACGACTACTACGTCAAGGTGGGGGAGACCGACGTGACCGAGGCCATCCGCACCCCCGACGTCACCGGCGCGGTCGCCCACATCGCGAAGCTCCCGGACGTCCGGAAGCGCCTGGTCCAGCTGTTCCGCAACGTCATGCGGAAGACCGATGCCCCGGGCATCATCACCGAGGGCCGGGACATCACCACGGTCGTCGCACCCGACGCCGAGGTCCGGATCCTGCTGACGGCCGACGAGTCCGTTAGAATGGCCCGACGCTCGGCAGAGGTCACGACCCAGTCGGCCGCCGAGACCTCCGCAGCACTCGCTCGTCGCGACGCGGCGGACGCGAAGGTCGTCGACTTCATGAACGCCGCCGACGGCGTCACGACGCTCGACTCCACCGACCTCGACTTCGACCAGACCGTGCAGGCGGTCGTCGACCTGGCCCGCGCGGCCACGCACTGACGCACGACCGGACGGCCTCGGCCGCCTGGTCACACCACGGCCGGACCCCCGGCCCCGGCCGGCAACGGCCACCGACACCGCGGCCCCGGCCGCTCGCGAGGAACCCAAGATGGCTCAGCTGGACAACCCGGACAACGACGACTTCCCCCGGTACGACGACGCCCTCGGCGAGCGGCTCGCCGGACTCGACGAGGCCGAGGCCGAGCAGCGCGCGACCGCGCTCCGCGCCGGACTCGAGGAGTACGACCTCGAGGATGAAGACCTCGCCCTGCTCGAGGCCGGTCAGGTCGGCGAGGACGGCGTCCACTACCTGCCCGCCTACCCGGTGCTCGCGATCGTCGGCCGTCCGAACGTCGGCAAGTCCGCGCTCGTGAACCGCATCCTCGGTCGTCGTGAGGCCGTCGTGCAGGACGTCCCCGGCGTCACCCGCGACCGCGTCAGCTACAAGGCCGACTGGAACGACAAGCGCTTCACGCTCGTCGACACCGGCGGCTGGGAGCCCGGTGCCGAGGGCATCAACGCCTCCGTCGCCGCGCAGGCCGAGGTCGCGATCGACCTCGCCGACGCCGTGCTGTTCGTCGTGGACGTCACGGTCGGGATCACCGCCACCGACGAGCACGTCGTCAAGATGCTCCGCGGCACCGACCGCCCCGTCATCGTCGTCGCGAACAAGGCCGACGACGAGCGCCGTGAACTCGACGCCTACGAGCTCTGGAACCTGGGGCTCGGCGAGCCGCACCCGGTGTCGGCCCTGCACGGTCGCGGCGTCGCGGACCTGCTCGACCTGATCATCAAGACGCTGCCCGACACCTCGGCCGTCGCCAAGCAGGAGGTCGGCGGCCCCCGCCGCGTGGCCATCCTCGGCCGCCCGAACGTCGGCAAGAGCTCGCTGCTCAACAAGGCCGCCGGTGAAGAGCGGGTCGTCGTGAACGACATCGCCGGCACCACCCGCGACCCGGTGGACGAGCAGATCGAGCTCGGCGGCAAGGTGTGGCGCTTCGTCGACACCGCCGGCATCCGCAAGCGCGTCCACATGCAGCAGGGCGCCGACTTCTACGCCTCGCTCCGCACCACCGCAGCGCTCGAGAAGGCCGAGGTCGCCGTCGTCGTCCTCGACGTCACCGAGCCGGTGTCCGTGCAGGACCTCCGCATCATCGACCTCGTCCTCGAGTCCGGCCGTGCCCTCGTGCTGGCCTACAACAAGTGGGACCTGCTCGACGACGAGCGCCGCCGCTACCTGGAGCGCGAGATCGAGCAGGACCTGGCGCACGTCGCCTGGGCCCCGCGCGTGAACATCTCCGCCCGCACCGGCCGTCACCTCGAGAAGCTCGTGCCGGCGCTCGAGACCGCCCTCGAGTCGTGGGACACCCGCATCCCGACCGGCAAGGTCAACGCCTTCATCGCCGAGCTCGTGCAGGAACACCCCCACCCCGTGCGCGGCGGCAAGCAGCCCCGCATCCTGTTCGGGACCCAGGCGTCGAGCCAGCCGCCGACCTTCGTGCTCTTCACGTCGGCGTTCCTCGACCCGCAGTACCGACGCTTCATCACGCGTCGACTCCGCGAGGTGTGGGGCTTCTCCGGCACGCCGATCAACGTCAACATGCGGGTGCGCGAGCGCCGGAAGCGCTGAGCGCTCCCACCCGTCACGCAGAACGCGCCTCGATCCGTCGGGGCGCGTTCTGCGTTCGCGGTCGGTCTGGAGGCCCGGGGCCGGTCCGGCGCGCCGGTGCGGCATCATGGGTGCGTGCGTACCGGGCCGTGGGCAGCGGACCGACGTCGGCTCGCCCTGGTGGGTGTCCTCGTCGGTGTGGTCGTCGTGGGTTCGGTGTCCCTGTGGACGATCTCGCACGCACCGGACGACGGCGACTCGGTCACCCGTGCCGACCCCGTGCCCTCCGAGCCGGCGCGGTCGCCCGACGTCCGACTGCCGCCGGCCAACGGCCTCGAGGAACCGATCGAGCCCGAACCCGTCCGTCCGGTCGACGGTTCGCCCATCGACCCGTGGTGGCGCCGCGTCCCGCCGGTGTCCGGTGACATCCTCGGCATCGGGGCTGCGGCCTCCGGGCACGTCCGGATCGCCGCGAACACGAGTGACGAGACCCTCGCGGTGGAGATCGACCACCTGGAGACCGGCGGGGACGGCCCGGTCGACGTCGTGCTGTCCGCGGGGACGGTGCGCGGTGGCTCGAAGCCGGTGTGGACCCCCGCCGGGGAGTCCTACGACCTGTTCCAGGCCGCCGGGGTCGAGCAGGGGCTGACCGTCGTGCTCAGCGACCCGTGGTCACTGCCCGACGAGGTCCGTTCCCTGGTCCTGCTCGACGCCGACACCGGCACCGTGCTGGGCGGCGCGGCACTCGTCCCGTCCGACTGAGCCGTCGCCGACCCGGGCTGCGTCTGCGGGGGGCCTCGGGATGGGGCACCATGTACTGGTGACGCAGCAGAACGACGGACTCGGTGTGCTCGCCGACCGTGTGTGGTGCCGTCTGCGACTCGACCGGTTGGCCGGAGGTCGACAGGCCGGCTACGTGATCCGCGAGGACATGCTCGAACACCCGGACACTGTCCGTTCGTTCCGGTGGATCCGGTGGCTGCTCGTCGCGGAGACCGTCGTCGGCCTCACCGCCATCGTGGTCGCCGTGCTGCTGACCCGCGCAGGGGAGTCCCTGTCGTGGGCGGTGTGGTTCCGGTCCACCGTGGTGCTGCTCATCACCCTGACGCTCTACGTGTTCGCCTGGCGGGCACAGCTCGGGTACTACTGGGCGTACCAGCGGCTGCGGTTGTTCAGCCGGATCTTCCCCATCGTGACGCTGATCGTCGCGGCGATCCCCGGGCTCTACCCGTTCTGGATGGTCATCGAGCAGATCCTGTTCTCGGTGCTCATGGTCGGCATCGGCGACGTGCTGACGAGCGACCACATGCGGGCCACGTTCCCGAAGCCCGCGCGGCGCTAGGGCTCCGGCGGGCGGTGGACCGGCTCCGCGACAGAACACGAGTCGATCGACGCGTGGACTGTCGCAAAACAGATGTGGGGGCGGCGCGAGCGGGCTACGCGACCGTGGCCAGGGCGAACGGGAGCACGGCGGAGGCCCCGGCGCGCCGGAGCTCCCGGCCGGCGACGGTCATCGTCCACCGGCTGTCGACCAGGTCGTCGACGAGCAGCACCGGGCCCTCGTGCGCCTGCAGGGCGGCGGCGAGCGACGGATCGACCACGAAGGTGTCCCACACGCCGGACAGTCGGTAGGCGCTGTTCGTCGCACCGTCGCCACGAGGGGTCCCGCCGGCACGGCCGAGCGTGCCGAGGAACTGCAGCCGCCCGATGGTGGACAGTGCCCGGGCGAGGGACCCCACCAGTTCGGGCCGTGACCGCGAGGACATCGCCACGACGCCGGTCGGCCGGGCCTCCCACGGCCAGTCCTTGAGCGCCCGGACACAGCCGTCGACGAGTTCGCGCGAGATCGGGGCATCGGGGGTGGACGTCGAGAACAGCGCACGCAGGGGACCGCCCCAGCCCAGGTCGGTCAGACGCGCCACCGCACGGCCGGGCTGCACGAGCTCGTCCGCGCCGATCTTGCCCCGCACCGAGACCCCGAGCGACGACATCCCCGAGGGCCACTGGGCACGCGGAGCGATCTCGACGCCGACCTTGTCGAGCGCGGCCGCGGCCCCGGACGAGTCGGTGTCGGACACGGCGGTCGGGAACCAGGCACCGGCGCAGTTGTCGCACCGGCCGCAGGGCTCGGCCGAGGGGTCGTCGAGGTCCTGCTGCAGCAGCTGCATGCGGCAGGCCGACGTGGACTCGTAGTCGAGCATCGACGCGGCCTCCGCAGCGCGGGCCGCTGCGACCCGCTCGTACCGGGGCGCGTCGTACTCCCACGGCTGCCCGGTCGACACCCAGCCGCCGGTGACGCGTCGGACGGCGCCGTCGACGTCGAGCACCTTGAGCAGGAGTTCGAGGGTGGAGCGCTTGATGTCGACCAGGCCCTCGAGCGCCACGGTCGACATCGCGGTGTCGGTGGACAGGGCACTGAGCACGGCGGCGGCGCGGGCCTCGGTCGGCATCGAGGCGCTGGCGAAGTACTGCCAGATCTCGCGGTCCTCACGTCCGGGCAGGAGCAGGACGTCGGCGTTGTCGGTCGCACGACCCGCACGACCGATCTGCTGGTAGTAGGCGACGGGCGACGAGGGCGCTCCGACGTGCACGACGAACCCGAGGTCGGGCTTGTCGAACCCCATGCCGAGCGCGCTCGTGGCGACCAGGGCCTTCAGCTCGTTGCCCTTGAGCTGCTGTTCGAGCTGTTCGCGCTCGTCGGTGTCGGTGCGCCCGGTGTAGGCACGGACGGCGTACCCGTTGTCGCGCAGCAGTCGTGCGATGTCCTCGGCTGCCGAGACGGTGAGCGTGTAGATGATGCCGCTGCCGGGCAGGTCGCCGAGGTGCGCGAGGAGCCACCCGAGCCGCTGCCGGGCATCGGGCAGCGTCAGCACGCCGAGGCGCAGGGACTTGCGAGCGAGGGACCCGCGGATGGTGAACACCGGGTCGGCCGGACCAGCGGTGAGCTGTTCGGCGACGTCCTCGACCACGCGCTCGTTCGCCGTCGCGGTGGTCGCCAGGACGGGGACGCCGTGGGGGAGCGACCGGATGAGCTCGGCCAGTCGGCGGTAGTCCGGCCGGAAGTCGTGGCCCCAGTCCGAGATGCAGTGCGCTTCGTCGACCACGAGCATCCCCATCCGGGCGATCAGGGTCGGCATCTGCTCGTCGCGGAACTTCGGGTTGTTCAGCCGCTCGGGGGAGACGAGGAGCACGTCGACCTCGTCACGGGCGAGGGCGGCCTGGGTCTCGCCCCACTCGTGGGCGTTCGCGGAGTTGATCGACACCGCGCGGACACCGGCCCGCGCGGCAGCGGCGACCTGGTCACGCATCAGGGCGAGCAGCGGCGAGACCAGGACCGTCGGGCCGCCCCCGCGTCGGCGCAGCAGCAGCGTCGCCAGGAAGTACACGGCGGACTTGCCCCACCCGGTGCGCTGCACGACGAGGGCGCGCTGCCGGTGCTCGACCAGCGCCGAGATGGCCTCGAGCTGGCCGGGGTGGAACACCGCGTCGGGGCGCCCCGTGAGCGCAGCGAGCGCCTGCTGCGCCTCGGCGGCGATGTCCGCAGAGGGGGACACGGAAGACGACGCGGTGGACCCGACACCAAGACCAGACATGCCCCCATGCTGTCAGGAGCAACCGACGAAACCCGACCCGCGCCTCCAGGCTGTGGACAACCGGACCAACCGGGCCCTACTGGTAGGTGACCAACGACGGTGTCGGCCTCACGTCCTGCATGGTCTGCGCGGGCGTCAGCATGGGCATGTCCTCGTCGTAGAAGTTCTTCCAGCCCCAGTGCAACCCCTCCGGCGCGCCCTGGTGCAGTGCCTTCCACGTCGCCTGCTTGTCCGGCTGCGACCCCTGCCCGTCGACGTGCACGAGCATGTCGAGCTCCGGGTGGGTCTGCAGCGCTGAGCGGTCCTGGATCATCGACAGCCGGAACTGGTGCAGCACCAGGGCCTTCGGCGGCAGCCCCTCGTCGCGCACGAGTCCAGCCAGCCACGAGGAGACCTCGTTCACCTCGGACGCCGAGACACTCCCGATCTGCTTGAGGGGCACCTGGTCCTTCGTCAGCCGCCACTCCGGGTCGAGCGCCAGCCAAACGCCGGGCTTCTTCAGCAGCGACTCGTACTTCTTGGCCTGCGACAGGAAGTCCGACCGACCCGGCTGCAGGTCGATGATGACCGGCATGTCCGCATCGTGCGCGGCGTCGACGTAGGGCTCGAGCGTCGACACCGGCAGCTCCGTCGAGTAGTCGCCGTCGGCTCCGGCGTCCCCCGCGGCGACGGTCGCGATGACCTCCATCGCCGGCGTCACGAGCTCGTCGGACTCGGCCCGGTACGGCTTCGCGACCTGCTCGGCACGCTGCACGGTCTCCTTCGGCCCCTGCTCACCGAGCACGCCCAGCGCCGGCGCCCCCGGAGCCCCGTACAGCGCGACGTACCGGTGCCCGTCGAACGGTCGCTGGCCGCCGTTCCGCAGCTGGAACCCGCCCTCGGCAGCCCGGACCGTCCACTCCGGGTCCGGCAGGGCGTCGAACGCCGCGCCGACCAGGACGGTCGGGTGCTTCGCCCGCTCGTGCAGCGCGGTCACCACGTCGGGTGCGGCAGCCGGGTCCGTCACGCCCTTCGGCATGGTCACGACGCGCGCGCCGGCGGCCTTCGCGGTCGCCACGGCAGCAGCGTCCGCACTCGCGTCCGCCACCACCACGGTCGCCTGCCGGGAGGCCCGGGTCGACTCCGGCGCGTCACCGCCGTCCGGCGCCTGCCGCTGTTCGACGTCCGTGTCGACCGACACGTCGCCCTCGGCCTGGTACCAGTCGGCGTCGAGCCGGTCGAGCTCGCGGGCGACGGCGGCGCTCGTGTCCTTGGTCGTCACCAGCACCGGGACGTGTGCGCTCGCCGCAGCCTTCGCCGCATCGCGGATGCCGTCGGTGTCGCCGGCCCGGGCCACGACCGCTCCCGGGGCACTTGCGAACAACGCCTTGCTGACGCGGACCGACCGGGCTGCGGCGTCCGAGGCGTCGGCCACCGTGACGGTGTCGGCCGAGGCCTTCGCCAGGGTCGGGCGGCTCGTGTCCGGTCCGCTCGACGTGCACCCGGCGGCTCCGAGCAGCAGCCCGGAGACCGCGATCGCGACCAGGAGACGAGGGGTGGAACGAGAACGCATCGAGCCACCATACGAGCCAGACGGAGAGGTCCCTGGGAATCCGACGGGTGTCGTCTCGTAGAAGGGAGGCATGCCCCACCACCCCGACGACCGCCCGCTCATCGGACCGGTCCGGTCGCCCGAGGTGCACTGCATGACGCTCAACGTGCGTCGCCGCGTGCCGCGACAGCCGACCCACCCCGACGCCTGGGAGCGTCGCCGAGAGGCCGTGCTCGCGCTCGTCGCGTCCGAAGCGCCCACCGTCCTCGCCGTCCAGGAGGCCCTGCCCACGCAGGCAGACGACCTGACGTCCGGCCTCGGGTCGGGTTGGGAGCCCGTCCTGGCCGGACGGGGAGCGCGCGGCGGTGGCGAACAGGTCGGCCTGTTCCTCGACCGCTCCCGCCTCGACGTCGTCGAGCGCCGCACCTGGGCGCTCTCCCGCACGCCCCACCGCCCCGGCTCGCGGTCGTGGGCGACGTCCTTCCCCCGGCACGCCGTCGGAGCCGTCGTCGACGACCGCGCGACCGGCGTTCGGTTCCTGGCGATCGCCACCCACCTCGACGTCGCCTCGCCGTGGGCCCGAGTCCGCTCCGCCGAACTGCTCGGCCGGATCGTCCGGCAGCGCGGCCTGCCCGCCGTGGTCATGGCCGACTGGAACAGCCCGGCCGGTTCCGCACCATGGCGAGCCCTGGCGGAGGCGGGGGTCGAGGACAGCTGGGGGCGGGCCTCCAGGCAGGTGGGTGAGCCCTACGGGACGTACCCGCACTACGGGAGTCCGCGTGTCGGTGGCCGGCGGATCGACGGGGTGCTCGTGACGTCCGAGGCGGAGGTGGAACGCGTCGCGGTCGACGTGCGGCGGCCGGGCGGCGTGTGGCCGTCCGACCACGCTGCCGTGCACGCGGTCGTGCGGTGGGCGTCGTGATCGCGACACTCGGACCGACGTTCCTGCGGCCGCGGTTCCTGGTGGCCGACGTGGTGCGGGCGCTGACGCTCGTGAGCGTCGTCGTGGCGAGTGTCGGGTGGGGCGGGACGGCGTTCCCGGTCATGGCGCTGGCGCTGCTCGGGGTCGTGGTGCCGCGGATGCTCGGGCTGCGACCGGCGTTCGACGTGGCGGTGTGCGTGCTCGTGCTCGTCGCCGGGTGGTCGAGCGTGCTCGAGTGGTACACGACGGTCTTCCTGTGGGACAAGTTCATGCACGTCGTGCTGACGGGGCTGCTCGCGGCGGTGCTCTACGTCATCGGTGCGGACCTGCGTGCGGTGCCGGCGCCGCACGCCGAGCGCCGGGTGGTCGTCGCGGTGCTCGCGCTGTGTGCGGGACTCGCGGTCGGGGCGGTCTGGGAGATGGGGGAGTGGCTCGGGCACAACTTCGTCGACTCGAAGATCTTCGTCGGGTACGACGACACGATCGGGGACCTGGCGGCGGACGGGTCCGGCGGGTTGCTCGTCGGGCTCGGGTTGCCGTGGTTGGCGGCGCGGCGGGAGGTGGTGCGGCCGGGCTGAGCGTGTCGTTCGGGTCGCGTTGCTTCGACTCGCCGTGGCACGGAGGGGGTCTGACGTCCGCTATGCTGGACCGGTCGCTCGCGCTCCGGTCGGACGCGGGCGAGGATCCTCAGGGGTCCTGAGTTCTCCGGAACTCGCGGGCTGTGGCGCAGCTTGGTAGCGCACTTGACTGGGGGTCAAGGGGTCGCAGGTTCAAATCCTGTCAGCCCGACCGAAACGTGTCCGACACGACGACAGAAGCCCACCGAGGATCTCGGTGGGCTTCTTCGTTCTCATGGCTGTCGTTGGGTCGTACGCATGGGGTGCCTCACTGCGACGTTTAGCGGACCACCCGTGTGCGACATGGGTCTTCTGACCCCTGCGGCCCGGTCGATTCAGACACCGCGTTGCGCGACGGGACCGGCTTACGAGACGTTCCTACCGGGGCTCGTCACCGAACGAGTGCCTTTGTCCATCGAGGCGAGTCGGACACCAGCTCATGACGGCGACGATAGATTCGCGGCATGACCCCTCGACGCGTTGTACTCGTGACGCTGGGTGCACTGGTCATCATCATCGGCTTCGTGTTGATGGCCCACTCGGACAGCAGGCTCGACCGTCTGGTGGCTTTTCTCGTCATCTTCGCCGGGTTCGCTCTAGTCGTGTTCACCACGGCTCGACCGGGCCAAGCGGCGCTCGCCCGCTACTGGAGCAAGTACGAGAAGAAGTAGCCACGACACATGTCACTCCTGCCGGACCGTTGAGCGCTCGTCATGCAGGACACGGTCAGGGCCGTCAGCCCCGCCCGGTTGTGGATCCCTATCGGCAGCCGATCCGACCTCACCTGCCGTCACTCGGCGGCCCCGGTAGAGTCGGTGCGAACGCCGAAGCGGACGAGATGGGGGATCTCGATGCGCAGGATCGTGTCGGTTGCAGTGATGGCCGTTCTCGCTTGCACCGTTGTCGGTTGCACTGACAGTTCCAAGCCTGACGTCACTCCGGCCCCATCCTCCGACCAACCGTTGGCTTCGGCATCTGCGGTCTCCGAGAGTGCTCCGGCCGAAGATCACGAGAGGACCGTGACGGCGAATGGAAGCGTCACCGGCGGTCCCTCATCATTCGTCTACACCGTGGCATCGGGGGACGCCGTGACAGGAATTGCTGCGCGTTTCGGTCTCTGCACTGCCGACATTTACCTGGCCAATGAAGACCCAGAGGTATATGGGCACGAGCTTGCGGTCGGCCAGCAGCTCACTATTCGCCGGATGGTCGGACCGGGTCATACAACGGAGCAGTGCGACCAGCCCTACCCAGACGGCGTGTACTGACCATGCGAGAGCGAGACTTGCAGGGTCCGCCTACCCAGCACGGCTGGAAGTCAACACCAAGTGCGGTGTTGTTCTGGGGACTCGCGGTGGTCGGGCTGCCCATCATGGCCGGCGCGTGGTTGTGGCTCAGTCTTGCCTCGTTAGAGGAAGCTACAGAACAGCCGAAGGCCGTTGTTGCGGGCACCACTATGGCTGGCACGACGCTGCTCGTGGGCGGCAACCCGCTGGCGCTCACCCATGTCCTCGGACTGGTCGTCCTTGGCGCGGTAGCAGTCAAGGGACGGTGCCACCGGTGGACGGGAATGATCGCAACCCTGGTTGCAGTTGCTGTCGCCTCCGCGGCTGGGATCGCGTTCGTATTGATCCTGAACGGCGGGCAGCTGCTCACTCCAGTGAGTGGTTCATACGCCCCGTAGCCGCTACCGGCGCGCAACATGATGCTGAGGTCCCTCGACACGTGTGGGCCGACGAGGCCAGATGAGTTCCGGCGTCCAGTAGCGCATCGGCTACTGAGACATTTGGGCCGGTTCTATGAGCCGGTCACACTTCGTGTCATAACGATGCTGCCGTAGCGCTTACCGGGGAAGCGCACGTCGTCGACGTGCTCGAATCCCCAACGCGCGTACATGGCGACAAGGTGCTCGGCCGGTGCCGCAGTGTCGAGTCCAATCCGCGTGATACCGTTCCTCGCGGCCCACGCGCACGCGACGTCGAACAGCGTTCTGGCGACGGCGCGACCGCGCAGTTCCGGCCCGACCGCCACTTGGCACAGCCATCCGGTGCCTGGCTTCTGAGCATGCTCCGACAGTGAACGGACGTCGTCCGGTGGAGGCGCGGACATCGTCATGCTCGCTGCGACACGGCCGTCGTTCTCCACAATCCAGCAGACGCCCCCTGCCACCCGCTGACGGGTCGTCTCGACGTCCTGGGTCGCTGCGGTGAAGTTCAATCCCGCATCTTGAAGCTCTCGGTAGGCCGAGTTCAGAAGAGCCGTCAGCTCCACTGCGTCCTCAGGACGGAAAGGACGCGGCTCGACGTTGGTAGTCACCCTGCAAGCCTAGGAGGCTGCCTCACGGTAAGCCGGTCCCGCCCGCCGACGCCCGGATCGAAATCGGCTACTGGACTTCTTCTTCCTCCCCTTGAGCTGAGGGATTTGCCCTATCCGCTTGCGCGGGTGGGACGACGCACGCCTGTCGCCCTGATCTCCGCATCGCCTTTCTTGCTCGTCTCTTGACAGATCCACAGGTTGGGGTCGAAGGTGAGTGTCATGGGGACGGATCGGGGGGCTGGCGCTGAGGACCAGCCCGCGGAACGGCTTGAGCGCCTCGTTGCTGAGTCGCCCGGGTCAGTGGTTTCTGCGCCGGAGCAGGCGCAAACCTCTCGTCGAGTCCTCGGTGCGGTGGGCTTGCTTGCGGGTATCGGTGTTGTTGTGGCCGTGGGGTTGGTTGCCGTTTGGAACTTCGTGTTGTCGCACGTTGTGCGTGCGGCCATGAGTCATTGGGCCGGTTAGTAGAGATCTGAGGCACGTCCAGCATGGGCAGGGCCGTGTGGGCGTCATTTGGGGGAGAGATGGCTGAGTTGTGGTTGCGTCGACGTTCGTTCCGTACCACCGCAGTGGCGGTTCTGGCGTGCGTGGCAGTGTTTGCGGGAGGTCCAGCACTGGCTGCCGCGCCGCCTGCTGCGGATCCGGACGCCTCGTTGCCGCCGGTTCAGAGCCAGGGGGATGCATCGCAGCAGGTTCCGGAAGGCGACCGGCGTCAGGCTCTTGGATCTGAGTGGGCGTCCTCGGGAGATGCCGCGTATCAGCTGGTGGGGACGGCTGACGGTCTCGCGGTGGTGCGCGGCACCGCGAAGGCGGGGTACCGCTGGGAGACGTTGGCGCAGATCACCGTTCCGGGTGTTGAGACGGACCGGTGGATTGGGAACTTCTGCCTGACCGCTGATGCGTCGCGCATGGTTGTGGTTTATGCCCCGCGGACGACGACGAACTCGGAGCAGGGGTTCGGGGAGGGTGCCTGGGCAAGTGTCGTGGACACGAAGACGGGGGAGCAGTCCTCTCTCGGCCGGGGGTACAGCATCTCGTATTCCAATCCGGGCTGTGGAGCAGGGCAACGAGTCGCTTTGATGCGGTCCGTGGACGATGCGACGTCAATTGCGAGCTTTGACGCGGTGGACAAATCGAGCCAGTGGACGGCTGACATCCGCGGCAGCTGACATCCCCCGTGCCACTTGCCGACGGGTCAGTGCTCGGCGCCACTGCTGGGAAGATTGTTCGAGTCCGTGACGGTGGTGCGGTGGAAATGGTCGCCAAGACAACCGGTACCGCCTTTGATTTGGTCGTCGCCGGAAGTCGGCTGACGTATGCCGAGTACAAGGGTGCGACCGCCACGGTGAAGACGGGGACAGTGCCCGCGACGGGGACGGCTGCGCTCCGCTCACTTGGCTCCGGGAAACTTGAACAGGTCGGGGTTGCAGCGGATTCCCGCGGCCACACCTACGTCCTCGGCGACCTCAAGGCAGCTGGTTCGGTCCCGGATGGGATCCGTACGGCACCAGAGGTGCAGCCGGGTGCGGACATCTCGACGACGGGGCTAGTGGCGACAAGCGACGCGGCATCCCCGTCCACCCTTGGTGGTAGCGCCGCTGGTGACGCAACGATCGGGGTGCAGTCTCTCGAGACGGGGAAAGCCACAACGCTCGAAGTCCCTCCGGCGGGCGGGGACGTGACTTCTTCGCCAGTCGGTTCTCCTGCCGCATCACGGTCTCGGGTCGCCGCGGCTGCGGTGGGCTCGAAGTCGAATCCATCCGAAACGGAGCGCACGTGCGCGGTGCCCCGCAACGACCCGCGCGCACAGGCGCTGCAGCCCAAGCCGCGGCAGGTCGAGTGGGCCGTCAACCGGATCGTCTC
This sequence comes from Curtobacterium sp. MCLR17_034, assembly GCF_003234485.1. Classification (NCBI taxonomy): domain Bacteria; kingdom Bacillati; phylum Actinomycetota; class Actinomycetes; order Micrococcales; family Microbacteriaceae; genus Curtobacterium; species Curtobacterium sp. MCLR17_034. The sequence continues at coordinate 73,773 of NZ_QKTH01000009.1, read as the reverse complement.
CGGCCAGCTGACCATCTCTCGCCCCGCGAACTGGAACAGCACCGGCATGGCCGCGTACAAGCCAGCAGACCTGTTCCCGACGAAGGCGCTCTCCGGCGGCGGACGCATCCCCTCGCAGGTGCTCCTCGGGATCCTCGCGCAGGAGTCTAATTTGTGGCAAGCGTCCCGCTATACGAAGCCTGGAGCGACCGGGAACCCGCAGATTGGCGTGTTCTACGGCAACCCGCAGGCCGCAGGTGTGAATGACAACGCGTTCTGGGCGGTGGACTTCTCGAACGCCGACTGCGGCTATGGAGTCGGGCAGGTCACCGACGGGATGCGTCTCGCCGGCCGCGAGCAAGGCCGCGTTACCGCACTTCCGGTCGCGAAGCAGCAAGCCATCGCCCTCGACTACACGGTGAACATCGCTGCTGCGGCGCAGATCCTGACGGACAAGTGGAACCAGAGCCGCGCCGACGGCACCACCATCAACAACGGCGACCCGACGAAGATCGAGAACTGGTTTGCAGCGGCCTGGGCGTACAACTCCGGCTACCACGCGAAGGGAGAGCCCGAGTCGAACGGCGCGTGGGGGCTTGGCTGGCTGAACAACCCGGTCAATCCGGCCTACCCGGCGAACCGGAAGGCCTTCCTCGATGGCAACGCGGCGGACGCCGCACACCCACAGGACTGGCCCTACCCAGAGAAGATCATGGGGTTCGCGGCGAACTCGCTGACCTTAACCGAGAAGCAGACCGCCGACGCACCGCCGACCGAAGTGGGCGGGTACCGCACCGCCTGGTGGAACGGCACCGACGAGACCGCTCCGAAGAACCGCACGGCGGTGAAGCCCCCGCTGACAACCTTCTGCCAGCAGGGCGTAAACGAGTGCGCACCGATCTACACCGGCTACTGCTCCCGCTCCGACCTGCACTGCTGGTGGCATGGAAACGCGACCTGGAAGAAGGACTGCGACACCACCTGCGGCAACGAGCTCTACCGGTTCGCCCCCGCTGCCGACTACATGACCGAACAGCCCAACGGGGAAAGCTTCCCGCCTGCCTGCACCCGTACCGGTCTGCCGAGTACCGCGCGAGTCATTGACGACGTCCCGATCACGACGGACGCGGGAACCCTCACCGCCAACCCGACGAGAGCTGGATGCTCTCGAGTAGCCACAGAGGGGTCATTCCGATTCGACTTCGGTGCTGCCGGTGCATCCGGTTCGTACCCGTCGAAGATCGACACGCACCAGCTCGGCGGCGGCTTCAACGATCACTTCTACTTCACCCACACGTGGGCATCCAACAACACCCCGGCCTCTTCCGTGACTGGCACGTGGACGCTCGGCGGCAGTCTCAAACAGTGGGGAAGAGTCTGGATCCACACCCCGGACAACGGGGCATGGGCGAAAGACGCCCGCTACGACATCAATCTTGGCGACGGACGCACCAAAACCCGTGTGCTCCCACAACGCAACTGGTCCAACAAGTGGTCATCCGTTGGGGTGTTCCAGTTCAATGGCACACCGTCGGTATCGCTGTCGAACATTACGAACGACGCCGACGACAACGCCGCACGAGACGACGTCGCGTGGGACGCCGTCGCATTCGAGCCGCTGTCCGCGAAACCGAAGGACATCGTGGTCAACATCGGCGACTCGTACTCCTCGGGCGAGGGAGCGCCAGGTGACACCCCTGGCGGCTACATCCCGGTCAGCGACACCAACGGTGATGATACCTACTACCAAAACGCATGCCACCGCTCGGTGAACTCCTGGACCAACCGGGCCGTCTTGCCCGGAGCGACAGCCACTGTGGCCAGCCGCGACAGCACACGCGACGCCACGCTGGACTACCACTCCGTGGCGTGCTCGGGCGCGCAAGCGACGAATCTGCTGACGACGAAGCAATGGGAACCACCGCAGCTGTCGCAGGGGTACCTCGATGAGAACACCACCCTGGTGACGATGTCCATCGGGGGGAACGACATCGGGTTTGGCGACATCATCCGCGGTTGCATCTTCAAGGGTGTCTGCGAAGACAAGCAGAAGCCTTCCGCATACGCGGCACTCGACATTCTCAAGGGCCGCCTCGACGCCACCTACACCGAGATCAGGCGGCAAGCACCAAACGCCAAGATCGCGGTGATGGGCTATCCGAACATTTTCGAGGACGGCGTCAAATGCGTCGCGGGGATGAAGGAAGCCGACCAGGCGTGGCTCGTACAGCTCGGCGTCGACCTGAACCAAACGATCAAGGATCGCATCACGGCGCAGAACGCGGGCGCGAAGATGGTGTTCATGGACCCGGCGCCGGTGTTCAAGGGGCACAACGTCTGCAGCGCAGACCCAGCCATCCACACAACTCTGCCGATCGTCACGAACCTTTACGGTGCCCGGCGCAGCGGCGAGAAGGCCTGGTTCAACATCCCCGTTACCGAGGGCGCAGACGCGATCTTCGCGGTGTCGCAGCAGAGCTTCCACCCGAAGGTTCTCGGTACTGGCTACGAAGCGAAGCTGCTCGAGGCAGCCCTCAAATAGCAGCCCGCCGCTTTCAGACCAGGCGCCACTCGCCGCAGCACGGGTGGACGGCCGTCACAGAATGCTGCTGTCACAAGGGGATAACTATGGAACTGACCAGCAACCGCCGCATCGTCGCGACACTGCTCGCGTTCGGACTCGCCGCCGGCGCCCTCGTCGGGGGAAGCCAGACCGCCGGCGCCAGCCCGGCTGCCGCGGCCACCACCGCCGCTGCGTGCACCGACGGAGGCGAGACAGCGGACAACTTCGTCGCGTACAACATGTACGTTGAACTTCGCCGCAGCGCCAAGTGCGGAGGCACCGCCTGGTTCCGCATCAACTACAACGGCGGCGGCATCCAAGGCAACGGCGAAGTCACGCTCCAGCTCAAGTCCCGCACCGGGACCGTCTCGTCGGTATACACGAAGGACGTCCTCAGTGCCAGCCCGTCCTGGGTGAGCCCGTACTACACCGGTTACAGCCAGGCTCGGTTGGTCTACAAGAACAAGTCCGGTGGTGTCGCCAACCGCACGGGAGGGTGGAAGTCGATCTACCAGGAAGCACGGTAGTTCGACCACTTACGACTGAACGGGCTTTGAGGCGTCCTATCTCAGGGCCCGTTCAGCGCTTCATCCGACACCCTCGGGGAACGATGCATGGCACTGATCCACCTGATGACCCGGACCCTTCACATGACGGATATCCAGCCGTTGCCCGACCGAGAGTTCCTGCCCTAGGACGTCGTCATTGCTCAGGTAGATGTCCGCAGTGCAGATGCCAAACCGCTGCGCGATCGCTATCACCGCGTCTCCTTGTGCAACCCGGTACCTGTACCCGTTCCCGTCAGCGGTGCTCGATCCCGCGGCGCCGGCACGAGATCCCAGATCAGAGGGATCCGCAGAGACAACCCCCACGGGAGTCGACGAGTCGGACGGCGTAGCCGTTGGCGACGCCGATGGGAGTGGCGACTCTCGATGCGCGGTGCAACCGGTCAACAGGACCCCGCTTACAACAGCAACGACCACTGCCGTAGTCACTCGATTCACTCTGCCCCCTTAGCTCAGTGGACCCAGCATAAGGCGCGCCTTCGACAGGGCGACTCGCCGCCCGGTGGACGACGTCTTGCATCACTTCCAGCCCGCTGACATGCTCCGAGAAGCAGCATTATCGGAACCGGGCCGCGCCGACTCGGTATCCGTGTGCGCGCATGGCGGCTTCGACGGCGGTGGTGATCAGCTTGCGCTGCTCGGTGTTGTCGCCGGCGGTGAGGGCGTCGAGTTGCACGGTGCCGATCGGCGTGGTGCTGTCAAGGATCGCGACGAGCTGCTCGAGGGGGAGCTGGCTACGGGTGTGGAGGGTGTGCAAGTGGCGGGCGATACCGTCGCGGAGATGCTGTTGGAGCTCCTTGGTGAAGGTGGCGTCGTCGGCGTGTACCCAGCCGGCCTGTCGGTAGGTTCGGCGGGTGGCATAGACAGTGCGTGCGAACGTTGCGGCCGCAGCAAGGCCCGCCAGGACCCAGGTGGCGGTCGTGCCGACGGCAGCGAGCCCAACTGTGATGATCACGCCGCTGATCAGCGTGGCGAGGATCCATGGCACGTCGGATCGTGTTGCAGCGTGCGCGATGCTACGGGCGGTGTCGGCGATCGCGGTGACTTCTGATGCTGCTGGTTTCGGGACGGGAGCGCGGCTGATGGGTTCGTAGGTGGTTGCAGTCCGTTGAAGGGGAGTCGTGGAGCGGATCCGTGTGAGGTCCTCGTCGATTGCGAGGTCACGTCCTGGGTCCTGGCCCGGTGCGGTGAGATAGCTGCGGGGGACCCCGTAGAGGTCCGCGATCGCGGCGAGGGTCTCCGGGGCGATGCGGTCGACGCCGGTCGCGTAGGCGGCAGCGTCGGGGTCGACGGGTTGTCCGCCGTGCTCGACGAGTGACCACACCAGGCGAGCTCGTGGGGGAGTGTCGGCACCGTCGAGTGTGATCGCCATCATTGCTAGCCGATGTCGGAGCGTTCTGCGCGGGTCAACGTGCCGGGTCATCAGCTCGACAGACGGAGATACCGGATGATTGTGCGCCTGGTCTTCATCCCGTGAGGGTACTGCCGGGGCGGAGACTCCTCGCGTCTACGCGTACTGTCGACGCCGCCTCTGCGACGCGCAGCCCCGGAAGAGCGACCGCACGCTCGAGTGTTCCGCTCTCACGTTGGTGTGTTCGATGCCGCCCCTGGCCTGCTCGGCGCGATGTTTCCCGGTCTCATTTACCTATAGGTTTCCGAGACACTGGCGTGAGACACATTGTGGCGTTCAGGTCGCCGCCGAAGCATCTAAGGAAGCCGAGAAGGGGGACATTCTCGGCGTCATCGGCACAGTCATCACGAACTGGCAACAGGTCCCAGAACTCGTCGGGCAGGAGTATGCGCTCCGCCGGCAGGTGCAGGCGCACAATGACAACGTCACGACGACCCTCGCAAGCATCGCCTCGGAGTTCGACGGCATCACCCCATCGACTGTGAACGCGCATCCGGTTCATCTCGCATCGACGACCTCCTCGAAGGACGCATCCGACGGCAGTGGCAACTGGTTCGAGGACGCCTGGAACACCACGAAAGCAGCGGTCGGCATCGGCGGCGCTGTTCTCGGTGCGGAAGCGGATGCGGCCTGGCCGTACGTGCAGGACGCTGCCGGAGTGGCGGGGAACATCTTTGCGTCGATGGGGAACGCGATGGTGAACCATCCAGACGAAGTCGTCGAGCTTCTCGGCGGTTTGGCATTGCTGGCCGGTGGGGCGGCGGTCGAGGGTGGTGGTGTCGCCCTCGACCTCACCGGCGTCGGGGCTGTGGCTGGGGTCCCGTTGAACGTTGCCGGTGCTGCGGTGATGGCTGCAGGGGCGGGGTTGGCTGCTTCGGGCGGAATTCCGCTCGGCGTGCACGCGATGACCGATGATCGGCTCACGCCGAACCGCACCGATCACGTGGACGCCTGGAAGAAGGAGCAGAACGAGAAGCACCCGGAGCGGAACAAGGACGGTACGTACCGGTCCGAGGGGAACAAGCAGGCTCACGCGGACGTTAAAGCTAAGGAGCGACAGGGTGTCGAGGAGGTCGCTGAGGACGCTGGCCTGCCCTACCGCACCGACCAGGTCAAAGCGCGAGTTGATGGTGCTCCGAATGGCCGGTTCTTCGACGGGCTGATGGAGAAGCCGGACGGGACGTGGGCAGGGATCGAGGTGAAGAGTGGCGGTGCGACGCGCAACGCCGAGCAGCGATCCTTCGATGGTCTGCTCACCTACAGGAACCCTGCATACGCCACGATTGACGGGAAGCTCCTGAAGAGCACATCCGTCATCCTCAAGAAAGTACCCTGACTCGGTTGCGGGCAGCGCGGCCGGATCTGCGCGACTTCCGCGCATACAGAACGTGACAACGGCGGAGGCCACACCTGTTCATCAACACCACCAACAGTGAGCGAGAATCCCAGCTCACGGCGGACTTCCGACCGATCAGGGACCAGCTCCGGCGGATGCTCGGTTTGCTGGACGGGCAGAGCGATGGTCGATTCGCGTACGCTATTTGGTGGCTGCCGGACGACGCTGGTTGGCCGGATGCTCCTGACTACGAGGCCGGCGAGTACGACCTGAACTACCTCCAGGCAGGCGGCACCGCTGAGCGGATGAGCGTCGATGCGCAGATCGTCGACGGTGGGCAGATGCGTCACTTCATCGTGGGTCGCGACCACGACGTCGACGAGCCGCTGACGGAGTCGGTGACCGTTGCGGGCACCGAACACGCACGCCACCCCGCCGAGGTGTTCGACGCCGACGAGGCCACCGAACTGTTCTTTCACTACTACGAGCACCGCGGCACCGTTCCCGACGGGTACGTCCTTCGCCCCCTCGACCTCTCCTAGCTTTCGAAACTAATTCGAGGGGCCGAAGGTGTTCCTGTCGGACCGCGCTGCCTTGGAGACCTTCTACCGCCGCAACGGACTGGCCCGTCGAAGCCGATGACGCTGCCCGATAGCTGATTGCTCAAGGGTCGGAGTCGGGCCTGGCGGATGCCGCCGTGGCTAGATGCGATCCTTCCCAGCTGCAGGAGAAAGGCCGTCGATGAGCAGCTGCACCAGGCGGCTGGCCAAGGGGCGTTGACTCTCGTGGCCGGCGATGACGGTGATTGGGTCGAGTGACCGGATGCCGCGGTCCTGGTGCGCAGGGGAGGGAACGCTTGCTACCGCCCGACAGGGGTGCGCGGTGGGAAAGGGACCAATGGCACCTGTTGGAAGTGGGATGAAGAAACTCGGCTACTGGGCTGCAACGATCCTGATCAGCGACGCAGCTGCATCGGTGGTTCTGCGCTACGCGGCGATCAACGGAAACGGATAGGTCGCTGAGTACGAGGGTGAGCTGCTCGAACTCGATGGGCATGAGATCAGTGCCGTCTTCACCCATCTCGACATCCGACCACTCCTCGCGCGCGCTGGCCACGCGGCACGCCAACGCTTCGACGGGCCCGTAGCCGATGTCACCTACACCGACCCGGAGACGTTGAGCACGCTGACTCGCGCTCTGGCGCTTGTCGAGGGCGGCGAGCAGCTAGATGTGTCTTACGATCCACAGACCGAGTTCGTGCGCTCCGTTCGCAGGTTCGCTGCGGAACAGATCTGCGAGAGCGTCGAAGTGTCCGTCGACTGAGATCCGTGTCAACTGCCCATCGCCACCGAGAGCGCTCAGTCCCCTCCGGTCCCTCCCCACAGTCCAGTGGGCTCGTGCGGACCGTGCGGTGAACGATCCTTCAACGGAGCATCGCTTTGCTTGCGCCCGCGGTTGGTCGCACTTACGCTGCCCGAATGTGGTGGTGGATCGGAACCGGCTTGGTCTTGGCGGTGCTCCTCGTGCTGTGGTTCGTCATGCACCGCTACACGAACTTTGGCTCTCGGGCGGCGAAGTTCGAGGGGACTGACCCCGAAGTCGCGGAGGCCCTTCGGCAGGCCGAGGCTGACATCGCGCGGGGGCGCATGTACTTCTGACGCTCTCAAGGGCCAGCGAGCCCACGGCCGTCCGGTAGCCGATCGGCTATCGGATGGGATCAGTGCTCAGCGGGCCGTAGGCAAGAAGGCTTCCCAAAGGAGCTCGCCGTCGACCAGAGCGCTCGTGGGTGCAAGCCCGGTCCGTCGCGCCACGTGCATCGAGGCGGTGTGATCGGGATGGATGAAAGCCCTGATGTGTCGGACGTCGATCGAACGCAACCACGTCACGACGGTTGCTGCTGCCTCGACGGCGATCCCTCGACCCTGTTCCTCTGGCGTGACCAGCCAGGCGAGGTCCGCCACGAGGCCGTCCTCCTTGCGCTCGAGGGTGGCCTGCACGAATCCGATCGCCGGTCCGCCGCAGGCAGGACGGACGATCCAGTTCAGCCAACCCGCGCTGCCGTCCTCAGACTGGCCCTGGGATTGGCGGCGGTACCGTGCGCCCAGTTCGTCGAGGGTCGGTGGCTCGCCACCAGTGAACCGGTAGAGCTCTGGTGGAGCCAGGGCGGTCAGCATCTCGCTTGCGTGGTCGACGGCAAGCGGTTCCAGGGCGAGGCGATCCGACTGCAGGGGATCAGCCTTTGGCCACGACATGTCCTGAGCTTTGCAGATCGCGAACGGCGTGGAGTGCCCCATGCAACATCCACACTGACCACGGCCTGACTCCGCACCTGATCACGAGAGCGGCTGTCGCCGGATCCACACGGTCACCCCGAGGTGAGCGATGCCGGTCGCAGCGAGACAGACCATCGCCCACCCGATGACGCCGTGCCTGGTGGCGACCAAGAAGATCCCGAAGGCGAGGACGAGGCCGACCAGGAGCGCACCGGCCAGGAACAACAGCAGACTGGTCACGGGGCTGGCGTTCAAGGTGAGCTGCGCGTCACGCACCCAGGCCGGGGTCCGCACACGCTTCACGAGGATCGCGACCGTGCCCACCAGGATTGCGATGCTCGCTGCGAGCAGACCTGCTTCAGCCATGGCGAGATGGTACCGGCGAAGGTGCATGCTTCGGCTGGTCCGCGGCCTCGAACACCCCGGCTGACGCTGACAAGATGAGTTCGTGCAGATCGAAGACGTGGACGAGCGGCACTACGGCACCGAAGGCGAGCGTGACACATTCGTCGTGCACTTCTTCCATGCGCTGAGCGGCGAGATGGTCGCGCCCGACTGGGACGCCACGAGTTGGTCGGTCAGTGTGATTCGCGTCACCGACGCGACGTACCGTGCGGCGTTTGCAGAGGCCCGGCGGATCGCCGCAGGCGAGGTGTTGCCGACACTGTTCTCGGTGTCCCTCGAGACCGCGGAGCCGAGTGGTCCTGGGATCCTGCGACTGTTCTGCACCGACCTCAACATGGAGGGACTCGAGCTCGAGCCCGATTCGCATGCGGCGAAACGGGAGATGTTCACCGAGTTCTTCAGCCGCGACCGTTCTGCGCACGCGTGATCGGGGATCTGGAGCGCAACCGCTGACGGGCTGGAGGCCCGGTGCCAGCTGGCACCGTGCCTCCAGTCCGTCACGTGCCGCGCGCGATGAGCTGCTCGTGTTGTAGCTGCAGTCGACGTCCACATCGCTGTGCAACGCGCTCGCTGTGGGTGACGATCACGAACTTGGTTCCCGCTTGCTGCAGCCGATCGAAGAGGGCGAGCACGTCGTCTTCGGTCGTCTCGTCCAGTGCGCCGGTGGGCTCATCGGCGAGGACGACGGTAGGGCGCTTCGCGATGGCTCGAGCGATCGCGACGCGCTGCGCTTCTCCTCCTGACAGTCGTCGTGGGCGCTTGCCAGCGAGGTGACTGATGCCGACCGCCTCGAGGGCGTCATGTGCTCGGGCGGCAGAATCAGCGCGAGCAGGAACGCCGAGCCGGACGTTGTCGAGCACGCTGCGGTCGCTGAGGAGGCTGTGGTCCTGGGTGACGATGCCGATGTGTCGCAGTCGGTGCGCCGCCATCCTCCGTGCGGTGCGCTCGAGCACGCCCCCGTCGTGCTCGTAGGTCCCGCCGAAGTCCGCGTCGAGGCCGGCGAGGATCCGGAGGAGCGTGCTCTTGCCGGATCCGCTCCGCCCGGTGATCGCGACCGAGTGATCGTCTTCATGAAGGTCGAAGTCGAGTCGGTCGAACAGTGCTCGGGTCGATCCGTCGGGCTCGGTGATGGTCTTGGAAACGTCGCGCAGCACGATCATCGTGGGGTACCTCTTCGGCGTTGGGTGGTCAGTTCGATGCGGACGGCTCGTCGACCGAGTACGCCGTCCGCCACACACCAGAGGAGCAGGGCGGTGCCGGCTCCGAGTCGTGCCATCGCACTGTCGTTGGGGAGCAGCGCGCTGGACGCGAGGAACAGCCCGAGCGCGGCGGTGTACTCGGTCAGGCGGCTTGCGCGGAACAGTCGGTTCGTGGCATCCGGGCTCCTCCCGAGGAGATGGTGCACCCGTGCCACTGGCGCTCGACGGTGATGCAGGAGCCGGTGGAGGAACGCCGTGATGATGCCCACGCCCGTGGTGAGGACGGCGAGCAGCGCGGTGACGAGCACCAGGTTGTCCTGGATGAGCTGGCGGACGAGGGAGAGCTGCACGAGGTAGGCCGGAACTCCGAGCAACGTGTACGACCGGAAGCCGGTGCCGTCTCCGATCGCGTCGAGACGCGCGACGACGCCTCCGAAATCGAGGCTGTGATCGACGGCGAGATCCGCGTTGAGCACCTGGAACACCAGGCGCCCGAACAGCTCGGGATCCAGCCGGTCGAGTGCTGCTCGGTCGAGTCCGGCGAGTGTCGGCGGGTAGGGCACGATGATGGTGTCATCGAGGTAGTGGTTGGCTTCACCGCGGAAGTACATGGCGCTGTTCGGTTCGAGGAAACCGACGACTTCGAGCTCCTGCTCCTGCAGGATGACCGCTCCGGTGAGTCGCTCTCCGAGCTCGTACACGCCGCGGTACTCGTGGCCGAGCAGCACCGGGATCCGGCCGGATCCCCAGTCGACAGCGCTCCACTCGATCGGCTTGCCGTCCTGCACGGAGAGCCCCGCGAACTCGTACGCGGTCTCGTTGAGCTGGATGGACTTGATGTCCTGGACGCTCCGTCCCGACTCGTCCTGGTACTTCCCGTTGAGTGTGTACTCGGTGCCGTAACCGACGTCGAAGCGGTCGTCGCCGCGGAAGTCCTGAGCGGTGACGGGCTGGTCGTACGAGGAGATGAAGTCGAATCCGGGCTCGTCATCGACGCGGTCGACGAACGAGGCGACGTCGTCGAGCGCGTGCTGGTCTCGCCGGATCGCTTCGAAAGCATCCGGGCCGAGATCGTCGACCACTGTGTAGAGGTCGACGTCGGCATCAGCGGACAGGCCCTGGGCCACGGCCTGCGATGTGGACTGGGTGAACGACGCCACGTTGTACCAGCAGAGTGTGAGCAGCACGAGCAGGACGATCTTGGCGACGATGATCGCCCAGTTGGACCGGAGGTCGTTCAGCAGTTCCATCGACGGCTTCCTTGCAAGAACGAAGCGACGGACGCGGCAAGCACGACGGTTCCGACCGCGACGACTGCGGCGGTGACGTCGAGGTCGAGGATGGTGGTCTGCCTGACGACTGCTGCGCCCGCGAGGGCGGTCGTACAGGCGGCGGTGCCGATCACAGCGACTCTGGCGGCCGCGCTGCGCAGGGTGTTCAGCGGTCGGATCCCGGTGGTGAAGCGGACGGCGGCGGTGCGGAGTTCCCATCGTCCAGCCTGAAGACCTGCGACCACAGCGATGAGCATGACGACGAGCGCGCCGAGGCCGACAAGGACCGGCGACACGGCGTCGACGTTCGTCCTGCGGTTCGTGCCGTCGTCGATCATCTCGACGCTCCTGCCGGGGAACGCTGCGCTGTAGTGGCGGGCGCTGCTCGGGCCGTCCAGGAGTAGTCGCTGTGGTGACGCCGAGAACCGCGACGGATCAGCGAGGACCACATCGTCGGACAGCAGGCTGTCGCCCCGGACGCCGAGTCGCCCCACCACGTTGTAGGTCTTGCCACCGACGGTGATGTCCTCGTCGCGGACGTCGACGGCAGCGCCGACGAGGGCCTCACCGGGACGCCCGGTCAGAGCGTGCCCGTCGTGCAGTGGGACGTCTGTCCACTGTCCGGACAGGACCGCAACAGCGCGGACACCATCCTCGAGTTCCACGAACACCTTGGTTCCCGGTTCGAACGCGCTCCGCGCACGCTCGAGATCGTCGAGCGTCGCGGTCACCCACGCGCTCTGGCCCGTACGGAGGTCATTGCCTTCCGCGGCGATGACACGTCGGCGAGCGTCGAACACCCCGATCAAGACCGTCAACAGCATGGCCAACAGGAGCAGGCCCGCGATTGCCGTGATCTGTTGCTTCGTCACGGCTTCTCCTCACTGACCGGTGTACGACCGTTAACATGTCAGACCGAGAGCTCTTTGTCGAGGAGGCGCGTCGTCAGTGGCGACCGAGCTGCGAGCGTGCGACGGAGCGGTGTCCGTCTAGGATCGGCGCATGGTCGGATCTGACGGCGAGCACGGGTCCCCTTGACGGCCAACGCCTCGCTGCTCGGCAGCTACCTCCGGGCGCGACGCGCGGCGCTCAGTCCGTCCGACGTCGGTCTTCCGGCGGACGACCGGCGCCGCGTCCAAGGCCTCCGGCGGACCGAGGTCGCGCAGCTCGCCGGCATCAGCACGGAGTACTACGTGCGGCTGGAGCAGGGCCGGGAGCACGTGCCCTCGGCCCAGGTGATCGCGGCCCTGGCGCGCGCCCTTCGACTGGATGCCGACGGGGCGGCGTACCTCAGGAGCGTGGCGGATCCGGCTCCGGCACCGGCTGCCACGGTGCGCGGCCGGCAGCTGAGCGGCGACGAACTCCGACGGCTCGTGCGCCGTTGGGACGGCACCCCGGTCTTCGTCGCCGATCGGAACCTCGACATCGTCGCGTCGAACGCGCTGTGCGAAGCGATCGGCGGCGGTGTCCTGAGCCGTGGGCAGAACCGGATCGAGTACGTGTTCTCCGAGGCCTGCCGCGCGAAGTACCCGGCCGAGGAATGGCGTGCACGGGCCACGCAGATCGTCGCTGTCTTCCGGCTCAGCGCCGACCCCGGCGACGACCGGATGCGCGAGGTGCTCAGGGGGCTGATGACGCACTCCGCCGAGTTCGCGGACCTCTGGGAACGGCACGACGTGGCGATCCTGACCAACGGCACGTTCGTCCAGGACGTGCCGCCGTTCGGGCGGCTCGACTTCGAGTGGGAACTCCTCGTCGTCCCGGGGACGGACGGACTGACGATCACGCCACTGTTCCCCTCCTCGCCCGAGAGCGTTGCAGCGGTCGCGTTCCTCCAGGCGCAGGCGCAGGCACAGGCGCAGACGCAGGTGGCTCCTCCCTCGCCATCGTGACGTCGATCAGCGGCAGAACGGACGCGGCGCACGCGAGCGAGCGGGCGATGCCCGCGGTCGCCGCTGCCGCCGCATCGCGGTCCGGTGATCGGGGATCTGCAGCCCGACCACGGACGGACGGGAGGCCCGGTGCCAGCTGGCACCGTCCCTCCAGGCACGGCCGTCACCCCGCTGGCGCGGTGCGCCGGTACCGGCTGGTGGGGCCCACCTCCCGTCCGTCCGTCATCCGCCCGTGACGGGTGACCGCTCAGGCGGGCTCAGGCACGCGCCCGGCGCCGCCGGCTCCGCAGCGTCCACACGAGTCCACCGGCCGCGAGCAGTGCCGCCGCCAACAGCCCGAGGGGGAGCAGGTTCGCGCCCGTCCAGGCCAGTGCGCCGCCCGGGTCGCTGCCCGCATCAGCGCCACCGTTGCCCGGCGCTGCCGCGCCCGGCGCACCGGATCCGTTGTCATCCGGCGTCGGAGCGCCGCTGCCCGGCGTGCCCGCACTCGGCGACGTGGTCGGCGTCGGAGCAGCCGCAGCCACCACGGTGAAGGCGGCCCGAGCCAGGGCCACACCGTCGACCGATGCGGTGACGGTCACCCGACCGGACGCGGTGCCGGGCACCCGCAGGTCGGTCGAGAACGCACCACTCGCGTCGGTGTGTGCGGTGACCCCACCGATGCGTGGCGCGGTCGCCAGCGCCACGTCGGTATCCGCCGGGAACCCGGCGCCGGTCACGGTCTGCGTGGCGCCCGCGTCCACCCGAGGCGACTCAACCCGCAGGACCGGGGTCGCCGCCGCCGTGCTGCTGAAGGCGACGACGGTTCGCTTCGTCACGGACCGTTCGTCGACCGGCACGCTGATGGTGCGGGTGTCGGCGTCGTAGGTCCAGGCGGTGTCCGCGATCACCCGGCCGTCGATGGTGACGGTGCGGGGGCGGTCCGCGTTCGTGAACGTCGCCGTCCACGATCGGTCCCGCACCTGGCCGGCGAAGGAGCCGTCGGCAGGGGCGATGGCGAGCGAGCCGCCGGTCGCCTGCTGCGTGTAGCGGACGGCGGTGGAGGCGCTGTCCGCCGTGGCCTTCGCGGACGCGGCTGCCGTGGTCATCGCGCTCGACTTCGCGGCGCCGTCAGCGGCGCTGTCCTCGCCGGCGTCTTCGTGCAGGTCGAACGAGCCGTTCGCGCCGGTCGCCACCGTCAGGGTGACGGCGTCGAGCGGTGCGGCGTCGTTCTTGACCTGCTCCGTCCGGGTGGGGACGATGCCACCGCTCTTCACGAACACGGGCATGCTGTTCAGGTCGGTCGTCACGTCGGCGGTGGTGCCTCCGGCGTACGTCTTGCCGGTGAACCAGTCCGTCCACGAGCTGCCGGCCGGGAACCAGACGGAGCGGGTCGCCTTGCCGGAATCGTCGTTCGCGGTGGTGACCGGGGCGACGAGGACGTCCGGGCCGTACAGGTACTCCGAGCCGGCCTGGGCGTAGGACTCCTGCGCCTCGGGGTACTGCAGGTAGAGCGGCTGCAGGATCGGGGTGCCCGTCTCGGTCGCCTGGGCGGCGAGCGTGTAGGTCAGGGGGACCAGGGCCTCGCGGAGGTTCAGGAACCGCTTCGCCGATGCCTCGGCAGCGGCCGGGTACTGCCACGGCAGTCGGTCGCTGTGGTTGCTGTGCAGGCGGTCGATCGGCTGGAAGGTGCCGAGCTGCACCCAGCGGGCGTAGAGGTCCTCGGGCAGCTGGGTCGTGCCCTCTTCGGCGCCCTCGATGCCGTACTGCGCACCGTTGTGGCCACCGATGTCGTGGCTGACCGAGGCCAGGCCGGTCGCGGCGGACTCACCGGGGGTGTAGCCGACCTCGGCGAGCAGCATGTCCCACGACGACGTGGTGTCGCCGGTGAAGTGCACGGTCGTGCGCTTGTCCGCCCACGGGCCGGTCGGGACCGCCTGCGGGTTGCCGTAGCCACCGGCCGTCAGCGAGCCGTACGCCCGCGAGAACGCGAGCCCCCGGCCGCCGAGTGCCTGGTCCGTGTACTTCGCGTACTGCTGGTTGATGAACGCGTCGGGGGTGACGCCGTTCGCGGAGTACTTCGAGTTCTCGCTGCAGCACCAGTCGAGCCACCACATGTCGACGCCCTTCGGCTGCAGCGAGGTGTGCAGGTCGAAGTAGGCCTTGAGCTGGTCGGGGTCGGACCAGTCGAACAGGTACCGGTCGCCGTCGCCCTTGGTGAGCTTGCCCTTCGCGGTGGCCTGCGCCTTCGCGAACTGCGGGTCCTGGCTCGAGATCGACGGGTGGATGTTGAGGGTGTTGTGGATGCCCTCGGCGTGCCAGTCGGCGAGCAGGCCGGTCATGTCCGGGATCCGGGACGGGTCGACCGACCAGCCGTTCCACTTGCTGTCGCCCTGGTTGGTGGGGCTGCCGATCTTGTAGTCGGTGTCGATCGCCATGACGTCGACGGGGACGTCCTCGTCGTCGAACTGCTTCGCGATGGCCAGGTAGTCGGCCTGTGAGCGGTCGTAGTACTCGGAGTACCAGACGCCGTACGCCCAGCGGGGGAGCAGCTTCGTCGGACCGGTCAGGACGGCGAGCTCCTGCAGGGCATGGCGGTAGTCCGAGCCGTACGCGAAGACGTAGCCGTCCTGGTAGCGCTCGCCGCCGTGGTCGCCCGCGGGGGTGATGGTGTCGGTCGCCTGGTCGTACAGCGCCGAGGCGCTGTCGTCGAGGAGCGACCAGCCGTCCTGGTAGAGCAGACCCGGGTTCGTCTTCACCGATCCGTTGGCGGTGTCGAGGTCGCGTCGGTACCCGCCGAGCGGGGCGTGCGTGGCGAGGACCGGCGACGCGGTGTCGACCACGGCGACGGTGTCGAAGTTCACGTTGCAGTTGTTCGCCACGGTCGGGCACCCGATCACGACGTCGTTCGTGCCGGCGGCCAGCTGCACCGGCACGGTGGCGGTGTTCCAGTAGTCCCAGCCGCTCGTCTTCGGGAGCGGTGCAGTGGTCGACTGCTGACCGGTCGGGGCCGCGGTGAGCGTCGGCGCCCCGGCGGAGCCGTTGGCGTAACGGACCTGCAGGGCGTAGTCGCCCGCGGCCGGCACCCCGGTGACGTGGGTCGTCAGCTGCGCCCCGGCACGCTCGAACCCGGCGACGAAGCCGTCCCCGGCGAAGCCGTTGTGGTTCGTGGCGGTCGTCGCCGGAGCGGTGCGTGCCGAGTCCTCGGCCTGGCACACGGTGCCGAACGCGCAGTCCTCGCCGGTGACCGTGGTCGACGGTGCCGGGTAGGCGGCGCCGGTGCTGACCAGGGCCAGGCTGTCGACGTTCACCCGGCCGGAGTCGTCCGCGGTGCGTTCGATGCGCACGCGGTGCTCGCCCGCCGTCAGGTCGAGGGTCGTGGCGGCGGTGGTCTTCCAGTCGTCCCAGTTCGCGCCGGGTGCGAGCCGGATCGTCTTCGCGGCACCGCCGTCGACGGTCACGCTGAGGGTGCGGGTGGCGACCTGGCCGTCGCCGCCCTGCGAGTTGGCGTAGCGCAGGGCGAGGTCGTACGAGCCGGCACGTTCCGCCGTGGTCGTGAAGGTCATCGCGTTGCCGACGGACTCGAAGCCCGCGGCGAACCCGGCTCCGGTGAAGCCCGTGTGGTCCGTGGCGAGGGACAGACCGGTGAGCCCGAGCGTCTCGGCCTCGCAGAGCGACCCGATCGTGCACGAGGGGGTCGGCGTCGACACCCACGGCGTGCCGGTGACCCGCTGCCCGGAGGCCGTGGTCACGGTGGTCTGCAGGGTGTCCTGCGTGAAGGCCCCCGAGCCCTCCTTGTACCGGACGGTCATCGCGCCCGTGTCGAGGGTCAGCCAGCCGTCCCGCTCGGTCTTCGTGAACGTCGTGGGTCCGAAGTCGTCGCGGCCGATGACGTTGAAGGTGCTGCCGTCGGTGAACTGCGAGTCACCCGCGTACTCGGTGCGGATCAGGGTGGGGGAGAGCACCTCGAACCGGGCCTGGCCCGAGACGACGGTGCGGTCGGCTGCGGGCTCCGCGGCGGCCGGGATCGCGGCGATCCCGAGCATGCCGAGGGCGGTCGCAGCGACGATGCCCGACGACAGCGCACGGCGCAGCCCTCGGGAACGGAAGGAGATGGGGCGCAAGTGGGTGCTCCTCGTGGACGTCGTCGTCCATCGGGCCGTGCAACGGCCGTGACCTGCGGGCCGTCCCTGCGGCGGCCCGTTTACAACGCTGTAAACCATACGACGCGGATGGCCCCCGAGGAAGGGGCAGCCGTCGGCGGCTCGTTTCGCGGCTCCCGCCACACCGGTCAGCGTCGTGGTCGCGTCGTGCGCGGCCCTGGACTCGAGCCGCTGACGGACTGGAGGCACGGTGCCAGCTGGCACCGTGCCTCCAGGCTCGGCCGTCACCCCGCTGGCGCGGTGCGCCGGTACCGGCTGGTGGGGCCCACCTCCAGGCTCGGCCGTCACCCCGCTGGCGAGCGCCGTTCGTGGAGGGTTGCTGCAAGCATTCGCTCCCGCGTTCCGCCTCGTGTGCTCGGCCTGGGTGACGGAGAACGAAGATGGCCGGCTGAGAGTTCTCGGCCCGCCCCTACGACGCGAGCATCTGCGCCACCACCGCGTACAGCTCCTCGGGGCGGCCGGCGAGCATCTGCTTGATCAACGCGGTCTGCTCGTCGACGACGACCTCGTAGTCGTCGCGCTCGACCCCGTCCAGGGTCGCGCGCGCCACGTCCGCCGGGTCGGTCTTGGGCATCGAGATCCCCGCGGTCATGTCGGTGTCGGCCACTCCGAGGTGCACGGACATCACCGCGGTCCCTTGGCCGGCCAGCTCGTGCCGCAACGCGTTCCCCATGTTCCACAGGGCGGCCTTCGACACCGCGTAGGCGGAGGCTCCGGGCATGGCGAGCCACGAGGCACCCGAGGCGATGTTCACGATGCTCCCACCGCCGTTCGCCGCCAGGACGGGGGCGAATGCGCGGATCACGGACAGGGTGCCCCAGACGTTCGTGTCCATGTCGGCGTGCGCTGCGTCCAGGTCGCCCAGCAGGGTCGCCGTGGTCGCGATCCCGGCGTTGTTGATCAGGAGATCGACGTCGGTCGCGACCGCGGCGGCCGCTGCGACGGACGCGGGGGAGGTGAGGTCGAGGGCGAGACGCTCGACGCCCTCGAGGTCGATCAGTTCAGGGCGTCGGGCGGTGGCGTAGACCTTCGCCCCGCGGGCGATCAGCTGCGCGGCGAGGTGACGTCCGATACCGCGGTTCGTGCCGGTGACGAGGGCAATGGCTCCAGAGAGGTTCATGCCGCTACGGTAGAACCTGACGTCAACGTGAGAATCAAGCCCGAGGGACAGAACGATGCGGATCGGTGAACTCGCAGAACGGGCCGGCGTCAGCGTCCGGTCGCTGCGGTACTACGAGGAACAGGGCCTCCTCGAGTCCGAGCGGACCACGGGCGGACACCGGGAGTACCGCGAGCCCGATGTCGCGCGGGTGCGCTTCATGCAGATGCTCTACTCGGCGGGCATGCCGAGTCGTCGGATCGTGGAAATCCTGCCCTTCCTCGACACGGGGGTCGCGACGCGGACGATGCTCGACCACTTCGACGAGGAGAGCGATCGCATCCGACGCCAGATCGAGGCCCTCGGTGCCACCCATGACCGCCTCGCGCGGCTCCGCGACATCGCGGCGGAGTCCGTCGCTGGGCGACCACCGGAGGAGTGCCGCTCGTCCGCGAACGCCGCCGCCGCCTGAGCCGCTCCGCCTAGTTGGCGGCGTCGGGCCTGCTGAACAGGTTGACGACGTTGCCGTCCGGGTCGCGGACCAGTGCGGAGCGGTTGCCCCACGGCATCGTGGTCGGCTCCAGGACGACGTCGTCGCTGCCGAGCTGCAGTCCGGCGAAGTCGCCGTCGACGTCGGCAACCTCGAACTCGATGAACACGGAACGGTTCGTCGCGGGCGTCAGCGCGCCGCTGAGCATGGCGACCGTGGCGGTGCTGGCGATCGCGAGGGTCCCACCCGGGCCGGTGAACTGCGCGAAGACCGGTGCGGGGCGCTCGGCCGGCTGGCCGGTGATCCGCTCGTAGAAGGCGACCATGCCCTCGAGGTCGTCGGTGATGATGCGGACGGATGCGAACGACATGGGGTTCCTCACGGTGGTGCGATTGACTCGGAGCGACCAGCTTCACCGGCCGCCACGACACCGTCCTGTCGGTGTTTCCGGAAACCGACCGCGTTTCCGGAAACCGACCGCGCTAGTCGTCGAGGACCGGCCGGAGCCGTCCGTACTGGATCGCGAGGTCCTCGGATCGCAGGACGCGCTGCGCCGGCCGCTCGTCGGTGACCTCGACCGACAACATCCGGTCGCCGCGGAACGCCCGCACCCCGTCGCGGGTCCGGCACCAGGCGATCAGGTACCACTGACCGTCCTTCCCGATCGACCCCAGCGGTTCGACGTCGCGGACGGACTCCGCTCCGCCGGCGTCCCGGTACCGGAGTCGCACCACCCGATCCGCGCGCAGGGCCGCCGCGAACTCGGCCGGGACGACCGTGTCCTCGTCGTCCTCCAGGAAGTGAACCCGGGACGCCAGTGCGCTGGCTCGTGCGGCGTCGCCGGCGGGCATCACCGCGAGCGTCTTCCTGGCCGCGGTCTGCGCCGCCTGCCGGAACGGACTGCGCCCCAGCGAGCCGAGCCCGATCAGCACCGCGAGGGCCTCGTCCGGCGTGAAGCCCGCCGGGCCGAGCGTCGCGGACGCGTCGATGACGTACCCGCCGGTCCGGCCGGGCTCCGCCCAGATGGGCAGACCCGCCTGCTGCAGCGCGGAGATGTCCCGTTCGATGGTCCGGACCGACACCTCGAACCGCTCAGCGAGACGACGCGCGCTCCGCGGCAGTGGGGAGACGGCGCGCAACTCCTCCACGAGGCCGTAGAGCCGATCGGTGCGATTCACCAGGCCATCTTCGCTGTCGTGCCGATGTTCCGTCAGATCCACGCCGTCTCCTCTGCCACGTGACGGACTGGAGGCACGGTGCCAGCTGGCACCGTGCCTCCGGTCCGTCCCTGGGTCGCGCCCAGGGCGTGTCAGAACGACGCGATGCGCCGGATGACCAGCGCGAGCCTGGCGCAGGGGGAGGAGAGCCGGCGGCTGGCTCGGGCGTCGATGGAGCAGGGCGAAGAGGTGAAGAAGATCTCGTCGTGGGCGGCGATCCTGTTCGCGCCCACGTTGGTCGCGTCGATCTACGGCATGAACTTCGAGCACATGCCCGAGCTGCGGTGGGTGTGGGGGTACCCGGCGGCGATCGTCGCGATGGTGCTGTTGGCGGTCGTGCTGTGGGCGGTGTTCAAGCGGCGGCACTGGCTCTGAGCGTGCGTGACGACGGACTGGAGGCGTGGTGCCAGCTGGCGCCGTGCCTCCAGTCCGTCGGTCAGTCCGTCCAGGTCTGCTGGACGAGCGCTTTCAGGAGGCCGTCGGTCGGGACGTTCGACTGCGTGATCGAGATCCAGGTGTCGCCGCGCACGAAGAACGTGTGCGTCGTCTCCACCCGGTCCGAGTAGTACATCGCCGTCTCGGTCTGCTGGCACGAACGTCCAGCGAGCGTGTCGGTGCAGGTCCAGCCCTTGCCTGCGAGCGACTGGAGCCGGGCCTGGAGGACGCCTCGGTCGACGGTGCCCATCCCGAGGAAGAGGTTGT
Organism: Curtobacterium sp. MCLR17_034; assembly: GCF_003234485.1. Taxonomy (NCBI): domain Bacteria; kingdom Bacillati; phylum Actinomycetota; class Actinomycetes; order Micrococcales; family Microbacteriaceae; genus Curtobacterium; species Curtobacterium sp. MCLR17_034. The sequence goes on along the minus strand of NZ_QKTH01000009.1, from coordinate 53,228 downwards.
CGACGTCCTCGGTGCTGCCGCTCGGCGACCAGTGGCAGACCAGCGTGGCGTCCGCGGTGAACGGTTCCTCCGGGTCGACGTAGTAGTCGGTCTTCCCACCGGGAACCGCGGGTCGGAGCTGGTCGAGCACCAGCGAACCGAACAAGCGGGGAGCGTCGGCGGCCGGCACAGCATCGGTGCACGCCCCGGGGATCGTCGCCGTGGTGTCGGCCGGCGCGGGGGTCGGCGTGATGCGGGCCGCGGACGGGGACGGTGACCCGGTCGGTGCCGGTGTCGGCGGTGCAGAGGACGGCGTGGGTGCGGGTGCTGCGGCGAAGGGCGTCGGAACGAGTCCGAGCGCCACCGAACCGCTCGCGGTGCCGATGCCGAGCACGGCGATCAACGCCACGATGAGGCCGACGCGACGGTGTGTGGAAGCCGGGCGTGGCTTGTCGTGCATGCCCCGGACGACCTGCTGCCGCATGCCGGCGAGCATCCGCTGCATCTCGTCGCCTCCGGGCGGCTCGTTGCTCATCGGGGACCCGTGGTCGGTTCGTCGTTCATCGCTCATCGTTCGTCACCGCCTTCTTGATCCGTGCACGGGACCGCCACACGCGCTGTGTGACGGCGCCGACGCTCATGCCGAGCAGGTCGGCGGCCTCGGCGTAGGAGCGGCCCTCGATGAGGCAGAGCTCGCACACCTGGCGATCGAGTGGTGCGAGCGCGTCGATCTCGGCGCGGACCCACCGCAGTCGCTCGCGGGCGTCGTCGTCCGGCTCGGGCGCGGCGAGCTCGTCGGGCAGGTCGACACCCTCGTGCCGTCGCTGTTGTCGCCGCAGGTTCGCGGCGTGGTTCCGGCACACGACGAGCAGCCACGGCAGGAGTGACTCCCCGGGGACCTCCACGGTGTCGGCTTTCTGCCACAGGGTCAGGAACGCGTCCTGCACGATCTCCTCGACGTCCATGCGCCGCGTGACCAGTGCCCACGTGTACCGGGTCATGGTCTCGGCGTGACGGTCGAACAACGCGGTGACCGCACTGCGGTCGCCGCGCGCTGCTGCCGCCACGAGCGCGCTGTCCGGCTCGGCTGATCGGTTCATGTCCACCCCCTTCACTCCGCAGTGTGCACGGAGGGGACATCCTCACAGATCGGTCGCCACCGGGCGTGTCGCGACCGGGGTCGCCGCTCCGACCGGCACCGTCACCGATCGCGAGGGCACCCTGCCCTGGTGACGGCGCGGCGGTCCCCACGCCGTGACGGACTGGAGGCGCGGTGCCAGCTGACACGGCGCCTCCAGTCCGTCCGCTGGTCGCGTCGCGCGACCGACGCCGGCTTGTTCACCCAACCGACGCATGCGCGTGGCAGGGTGGTCCGGGGCATCGTCGCCCGCAGCCCAGCCAGCCGCCAGCGGAGCACGATGCCAACACCCGACCTGATGATCGTCACGGACCTCGACGGGACGTTCCTCGACCACCACGACTACTCGTTCGACGCGGCCCTGCCGATGCTGGAACAGCTGCGGGCGGACGACGTCCCCGTCGTGTTCTGCAGCAGCAAGACGCGTGCCGAGATCACGGTGCTGCAGGCACGCACCGGGCTCGACGGACACGCGTTCGTGGCGGAGAACGGCGCGGTCGTCGTCGGACCGGCGGGCGACGTGCTGGTCGGACCGGTCGCCGGTGAGCTCGAGCGGCTGCACGCGGAACTCGACCGCGTCCGCCAGTCACTGGAGCTGCGGTTCGAGACCTTCGGCGGCGTGACCGACGCGGTCGTCGCCGCGTGGACCGGCCTCGACCTCGAAGCGGCCGGACGAGCGCAGCAGCGCGAGGCGTCCGAGGTCCTGCTCTGGCACGCCGAGGACGACGACCGGGCGGACGCGTTCCGCGCGGCGCTCGCCGCGGTCGGCCTCGACCTGGTGCGCGGCGGCCGGTTCTGGCACGTGCTGCCGGCCGGCCGCGACAAGGGCACGGCGGTCCGGACGTTGATCGTCGACCACGAGCGTCGGACGGGCACCGTCCCGCGCACGATCGGACTCGGTGACGGCCCGAACGACACCGCGCTGCTCGACGCCGTCGACTTCGCCGTCGTGGTCCGCGGACACGGACCGGCCCCCGGACCGCTCGCCGACGACCGCCCCGAGCGCGTCCACCGCACGACCGCCCCCGGCCCGCAGGGCTGGACCGAGGGCCTCACCCGGTTCACCACCCCGTCCGTCAGGAGCCACCGATGAGCGACTTCCACCAGAACGGCGTCATCACGACGTTCCACGACCTCGGTCGCCGCAGCACCGCGAGCCTCGAAGAGGACCTGCGGGGCTTCGCCGAGAAGCGCCCGATGAGCCTGATCCTGCCGGCGCTGTACTCCGAGCTCGAGCGTCCGGCCCTGTCGCGGATCGTCGACGAGCTGGCCGAGGCCGACTGGCTCAGCGAGATCGTGATCGGGCTCGACCGGGCCGACCGCTCGCAGTTCGAGCACGCCCGCGAGTTCTTCTCGCGGCTGCCGCAGCGGCACCGGATCCTCTGGAACGACGGGCCGCGACTGCGTGAGCTCGACGCCGAGCTGGAGCGCGCGGGCCTGGCACCGGGGGAGCCCGGCAAGGGCCGGAACGTCTGGTACTGCACCGGGTACGCCCTGGCGTCGGAACGGGCGGACTGCATCGCCCTGCACGACTGCGACATCACCACCTACGAGCGGGGCATGCTCGCGCGGCTGTTCTACCCGGTCGCGAACCCCGCGTTCGACTACGAGTTCTCGAAGGGCTACTACGCCCGCGTCGCCGACGGTCGGATCAACGGCCGCGCCGCGCGGCTGCTCGTCGGGCCCCTGCTCCGCTCGCTCCGCCAGGTCTACGGGGAGTCCGAGTACCTGGAGTACCTCAGCAGCTTCCGGTACCCGCTGTCCGGCGAGTTCGCGATGCGTGCCCACGTGCTGAACGGCCTGAAGATCCCCGGCGACTGGGGACTCGAGATCGGGATGCTCTCCGAGGTCTACCGCGACTACGCGACCCGGCAGGTGTGCCAGGTGGAGATCGCCGACGCGTACGACCACAAGCACCAGCCCCTCGCCGAGGCCGACGGCACCGGCGGCCTCGCCCGGATGGGCAACGACATCGTGCAGTCGCTGCTCCGGAAGCTCGCGACGATGGGCGTCCCGCTCACCTCCGACTCGTTCCGGGTGCTCAAGGCGACGTACTACCGGAACGCACTCGACATCGTCGAGGTGTACCGGCACGAAGCCGAGATGAGCGGGCTCGCGTTCGACCAGCACGCCGAGGAAGCCGCCGTGGAGCTCTTCACCAAGGCGATCCTCGACGCCGGCGGCGCCTTCACGGCGCGGCCGAACGACAAGCCGTTCATCCCGAGCTGGAGCCGGGTGCGCTCAGCGGTGCCGGACGTGCTCGACCGGCTGCGGGACGCGGTGGAGGCAGACCAGCAGGACTGACCGGTTCGCTCGACCGGGTGACGGCGTCGACGAAGCCGTCAACGACCAGACCGGCGCAAGCCGTCGAGGGGGACCCACCCTGGCTGCGAGCGTTGCCACGATCGGAAACGGTCGATGCGCCCCTGCGCGGCTGCCACGGCAGGCCGAGCCCGCCGGATCACGCGGCTCCGCAAGACGAGGAAGCCCGAGCCCACGAGGACGAAGAAGCCCGCCAGAGCCAGCCCCGTAAATCGGATCGGACCGACTACCGACCAGCCGATCGAGGCGCCGCCGAGCGCACACAGCACACACCCCCAGAACAACAGTCGGCTCGCGGTGTGCCGGAAGGTCCGGACGAGCCGTTCATCGTGTTCGATCGTCGGCGTGCTGCCGGGCTCTGACTCTGCGAACCCCACCCGGAGCCGCATCACGAGCCCCAGATGACGTACGCGACGACCCCGAGGACGACGACACCGCCGATGGGAACGAAGAAGATCCAGTCGTTCCGGATCGGCGCGCTACCCGGTCGATGGTCTCGCTGGAACGGGGCGACCGGGTTGCCGCTGACCCCGGGGAGGAAGTCGGTCGAGTGCTGTCGGACCGGTTCTTCGGGACGCTGGTCGTGCATGTGACTCCCCAGAGTCGACGGGTGCTGATGACCCTCGCGTTGATCTTGCCCGACATCGAGTGCCGTGACCACCACCGGTGCAATCGGTCGACTCGTCATCCGTGCTGCGGGTCCCACGCGTCGGATCTCGGCGCCCAGCCGAGTGCCGGACCCAGCCGCTCGGCGATGTCCGTGATGATCTGCGCGTAGTCGTCGGGCTCGAACGAGAACGGGAGTGCGAAGGCGACCTCGGTGACGGCCTGGTAGCCGACGTCGGCACGGAGCCGGTCCGCGATCTCGGCCGACGTGCCCACCAGGTCGGCGGCGAAGAGCATCCCGGCGGGGCCCTGCGGCACGCCGACGCGACCCGAGCGGCTGTCGACGTAGGCGCGGTAGCGGGCCGCTTGCTCGGCGGTCGCGGTGTCGGTGGGGATGACGACCAGGCCCTGCGAGATGCGGGCGGCAGCGGGGTCGGGGTGGACGTCGAGGTAGGCGTCGATCTGGGCGCGCTGGTTCGTGGCGAAGTCCGTGCCGACCTCGCTGCGGGTGACGCTCGAGGTGAGCAGGTGGAAGCCGTTCTCGCCCGCCCACACGGCCGACTTCGTGCTGCCCGTGCCGTACCAGATCCGGTCGGCCAGACCGGCGCTGTGCGGCTGGACGGTGCTCGCGAACTCCTCGATGCCACGCCGTTCGACGGTCTCGGTGGCCGTCACCGGGTCACCGCGCACCAGGTCACGGAAGCGCAGGAGCCGGTCGTTGCCGAGGTCCTCGTGCTCCAGGGTGTCGGGGTAGATCGCGTCGCGGTACAGGTCGAAGTTCATCGGCGTGCCGACCGAGAACCCCGGGTTCAGACGGCCGCCGAGCAGGACGTCGACCGTGCTGAGGTCCTCCGCCAGGCGGAACGGGTTCTCCGCGCCGAGCGGGGTGACGGCGGTGCCGAGGTCGATGCGCGAGGTGCGCTGCGAGGCGGCCGCCATCACCGGGACGGGGGAGGAGATGCCGTGCTGCAGGTGCCGGTGGCGCAGCCAGGCGCTGTCGAAGCCCAGGGTCTCGGCGCGCTCGATCACGCGCAGGGTGTCCTCGTGGCCCTCGGACGGTCGGGCGGGGTCGAACGACCCGATCGTCAGGAAGCCGAGCCGGTGCAGGGGAGTTCCGTCGAGGGGCATGGGTCGATCGTGCCAGATGCGTCGTCCGTTGCGGTTGTCGGTGACCGTCGTGCAGCCGCCGGGTCAGTCGCCGCTCTCCTTGATCAGCGCTTCGACGTTGTTCCCGTCCGGGTCGGACACGAACGCGGTGTACGCGTGGTACTCCGGCCAGTAGCGCGGCTCGTGCCGTGACACCCCGCCGGCGGCGACGGCCTCTCGGTGGAAGGCATCGACCTCGCTCCGTGAACCGGCCTCGAACGCCAGGTGGAGTCCGCGCGTCGTCGCCTCGGGGGTCCGGGCGGTCTCGAGTGAGACGCTCGGGGTGTCGTGCCCGTGCTGCCAGAACTCGGCGACGACGTCCGTCCGGTAGCCCGCCCCGATGCCGAGGGGCGCGAGGGCGGAGGTGTAGAACGCGTCGCTCGCGGCGAAGTCGCTGGCGAAGACGCCCAGGTGGTGGATGAGCTGACGACCCGGCATGGGACGACCCTAGGCCGCCGTCACGGCATCCGTCCGGGCAGTGTCCCGGTCCCGCTGGCAGGCTGGATCCGTGCACATCACCCTGGACTCCGCGACCGACATCGTCATCTCCGGCATCCGCTTCCCGGAGGGCAACCGCTGGCACGGCGGTCGGCTCTGGTACTCCGACATGCACACCGGCCAGGTGTTCTCGGTCGACCCGTCCTCGACCGACGGCCCCCGGCTCGAGGCCACCGTCGACGGGCAGTCGTCGGGGCTCGGCTGGCTCGCCGACGGGCGGTTGATCATCAGCTCGATGGAGTCCCGCACGGTCGTCGCCGTCGAGCCGGACGGCAGCACCTCGGTGTTCGCCGACCTGTCCGCGATCGAGTCGTCGCTCGTGAACGACCTGGTCGTCGACGCCCAGACCGGCCGGACCTACATCGGCGCCTTCGGGTACGACCTGTACGCGGGCGAGGAACTGCGCCCCGGCCCCCTCTACGTGATCGACCCCGACGGCTCCGTCCGCCTGGCCGCCGAGGGCCTGGTGTTCCCGAACAGCGCCAACATCCTTCCCGGCACCCGGACGCTGGTGGTGAGCGAGACGTGGGGTGGCCGGCTCACCGCGTTCGATATCGAGGACGACGGTTCGCTGACCGGGCGGCGCGAGTGGGCAGCCCTGCCCGGTGGCGTGACCCCGGACGGCAGCACCGTCGACCGTGACGGCGCGATCTGGGTCTGCTCGGTCGACACGGGGGAGTTCCTGCGGGTCGTCGAGGGTGGCGAGGTGACGGACCGCATCGACGCACCCGGGGACTGCGCGATCGACTGTGCGCTCGGTGGCGAGGACGGCCGCACCCTCTACCTGGCGACCGCCGACAGCTACGACCCGGCTGTGACGGCGACGACGCGCGCCGGTCGGATCAGTTCGGTGCGGGTCGAGGTCCCCGGGTGGTGAACCCGAGCGACCTCGCCGAGGCGACGCGTCGTGCCGAGTACCTGGTCGAGCACGGGCCGACGGTGGTCGTGATGTCGCAGCAGGCGGGGTTCGCCGGCCTGTCGATCCTGTGGGCGTTCATCAGCGTTCCCTCCGTGCTCCGCACCGAATCGGTGATCTGGTTCCTGTTCGCCCTGGCCGGAGCGGTCGTGAACGTGACCGCATGGGTCGGTGCTCGACGCCACCGCAGGCTGCTGCCGTACCTCGTCGAGACGCCGGAACAGCCGCTCGGCGCGCTCACCCCGGCGGACCGCAAGTCCGTGAGACGACAGGTCAGCGGACGGGCACCGGTGCCGCTGGAGGCCGTGCCGCTCGTACGGGCGATGCTCGCGTGGCAGCGTCGGTCCACCCGGACCTCGGCCCCGACCCTGGTCGGCACCGGGCTGAGCCTGTTGGGACTCGGCGGCGCCGCGGCCACGACGTTCGGTTGGGGTTTGGCGTTCCTGGTGTTCATCGCCGTCGTCGTGGTGTTCGTCACGGTCGCGACGGTGATCGGCGTGCGTCGAAGCCGCCGAGTCCTGGCCCAGATCGATCGGGCGGGCGCGCCCGTCTCCTGACCTCGTGCGCGTTGCTTCCACCGCGTTAGCGTGGTGCGGGGAGGTCGTGGTGGACAGTCCAGGTTGGTGGGCGGCGATCGGCTGTGCCGTGCTCCTGCTCATCGTCGACGCGGCGATCTGGGGCATCGTGTCGGTCGCTGCGGACGGCATGGGGCGGAACCGTGCGGCGGGCATCCGGCTGCCGTCACTCATGCGGAGCGACGCGGCCTGGCGCGCTGGGCACGTCGCCGCCCGCCGGGTCATGCGGCCGTTGCTCATCGGTGCCGCGGTCGTGGCGATCGTGTCCGTTCCGGCCCAGCTCATCCCGGCGCTCTACGTGGTGCTGCTCGGGCTGTTCTTGGCGACCACGCTGGCGGCGCTCGTCGTCGGTGCGGTTTCGGCATCCCGCGCTGCGGACAGCGTTCCGCGCGACGGTTGATCGGAGCGGCCATGCTGGTCCCATGTCGGACGAGGTGGTCGAGCAGGAGTGGTTCCGAGTCGTCCTGCGCTCCGTCGGCGGATCGGTCGACCGGATCGAACGGCTGCACGGCGGAGCGGTGAACCACACCTATCGGGTGGACCGTGCGGGTGCTGCTCCGGTCGTACTGCGTTTCCCGGTTGACCCGCTTCGACAGGACGAGTACCCCGTCGAGTCGTGGGCCGCACGAAGCGCGAGCCGGGTCGGCATCCCGGTCCCCGAACCGCTCGCCCACGGGTCGGAGGGCGGTGTCCCCTTCTCGGTGTCGGAGTACGTCGCACCTGACCCACGACCGATCGACCGCCCGTGGCGGTGGCTCGGTAGCGCCGCGCGAGCCGTCGCCATGATCCCGCTCGTCGATGCGCCTCGGTCGTTGTTCACGAGGTTCGGCGACGACCTCCGGCTCGCCTGGACGGCGCACCTCGACTACAACCTCGATGCGCTCGGCGACGACGATCCGCTGCTCCGTGACGGTGCCTACGCGTCGCCGGACCGGTTGCGTGATCGTCTCGCTCCGCTGTCGGAGGCGCAGTTCGAGTTCGGGCTGGCCCACGGCGATCTCGCACCTCGCAACCTGATCTCCCGCGGTCCGGGCCAGCGGCCGGTGCTCATCGACTGGGGCGCCGCGGAGACCGGGCCGGCACCGTGGACGGATGCCCGCCGGGTGTTCACGTGGACGTTCATCGACGGGTCCGTCACCCGCGCGGACCACGACGACTTCATGACGGCTGGCGGACTCACGTCGGACGACGACCACCGGCGGCTCGCGTCGATGACTGCGCTGCACCTGCTCGACGTCACACGGTGGGCGCGTGACCGGCGACCGGACCTGTACGACGAGTACCTCGGACGCTGCCGCATCGGACTCGAGCGCATCGAGGAGATCGTCGGACCGGCCTAGCCCACGCGGCCCCGACCCGAGCGCGTCCGCTCGGTGCGAGGTTGCACACGTGGTGCGAGGCATCCGGGGTCGCACCACGTGTGCAACCTCGCACCAGACGGAACCGGCGCCAGGCGACCGGGGCGACACGGACGGCGCGCACCGCCCGCCACCACGCGCACCCGCGTCACCCGCACCCCTCCGGGTACGGCAGACTCAACGGACAAGCATCCAGGAGTGATCGTCATGTTCGTCGCCGCCATCGTCTTCCTCGTCATCGCGCTCGTCGCGCTCTTCTTCCGAACACGCACCTACTCCACCCCCGCGCGACCGGCCACGCCCGGTCGCGAGGCACGTCCAGCCGTCCCGACCCGCCGCCCGAACCTCATCGCGACGTGGACAGCAGCAGCCGCCGGCGTCCTGTTCGTCGGGCTCACGCTCGGCAGCACCCTGTACGCGCAGGACACGGGCGAGTCGAAGGTGCAGGTGGACATCTCCGGCAACATCGTCGGGCAGACCACGGACTCCGGGTTCCACTTCAAGGCACCGTGGGCCACGCTCCACACGTTCAACATCCGGAACCAGACCGTCACCTACATCAACGCGGTGAACGGCTCCGACTCGGACAACAACGGCAACGTCCGCTCCGGCCCGTACGTCACGGTGCAGGACCAGGACGGCGTCTCGTCGAACGTCAGCCTGAACCTGCAGTACAGCATCGACGCGAAGTCGGTCACCGACATCTACCGGTCGTACAAGACCGAGGAGAACTTCAAGACGCAGTTCATCGGCAACTCGGTGCGCAGCGTCGTCCGCCAGGTGCCGAACGACTTCACCACCATCGAGCTCATCACCAAGCGCGGCACCGTCGAGAAGGCGATGATCCAGGCGCTCGAGACGCGGTGGAAGGGCTCGGGTGTGCACGTCGACAACTTCGCCCTGCAGGAGATCACGCCGCCGAAGTCGGTCATCGACGCGTACGCCACCGCGCAGCAGGCGCAGATCCAGGTCACGAAGGAGCGCGCGCTCCTGGATGCCAAGAAGGTGCAGGCGCAGCAGCAGGTCGCCGAGGCGCAGGGTCAGGCCGACGCCAACGAGGTCCTCAACGAGCACCCGCTGTCCGACGCCGCGCTCAAGCAGCGCGAGATCGAGGCGCTCAAGAGCGCCGGCGACAACGGCTCCCTGATCGTCGTGCCGCAGGGCACCGACAACATCCTCAGCCTGCCGGGGACCTCCGGTTCGAAGAGCAAGTGACGGCGTCGAGCCCCTGCACGGCGCTCAGTGCCCGAGTTCGACCAGGAGCACGCCGACGATGATCAGTGCGATCCCGCCGAGCATGAGCGCCGTGAGCGGTTCGCGGAAGAGCACCCGTCCGAGGATCGCGGTCAGGGCGACGCCCGTCGCGGCCCAGATGCCGTAGGCGACCCCGATCGGCAGGCCGAGCGTCAACGCCACGGCGAGCAGGCTGAACGCGATGAGGTACCCCGCGACGACGGCGACGTACCAGATGCGTTTGCCGTCCGTCGCGAGCTTGAGGCTGATCGTCGCACCGACCTCGGTGACGATCGCGATCGCGAGCAGGACCCACCCCATCAGCGGGCTTCCTGCTCACGACGTGCGAGCGCCCGCTGGGACCCGATCTCGACCAGGAGCACGCCCACCGCGATGAGCGCGATCCCGATGATCATCGTGAGCGTCAGGGCCTGCCCGAACAGGACGGCGGCGAGCACCGCGGTCAGCGCGACCCCGGACGCGCCCCAGATGCCGTAGGCGACCCCGACGGCCATGCCGCTCCGGAGCACCCGGATGAGCATCCGACAGCGACGACGGCGTACCAGGCGGGTTGCTCGACGGCCGCCTGCATCGACAGGGCACCCGTGACCTCGGCGACGATCGCGATCCCGAGGAAGAGCCACTTCACGAGGCACCTCCGCCGACGAGGCTGGCGATCGCCCGAGCCGCCGTGGCGACGGTCTCGGAAGCGGCGGTGTCGTCGCGGTCCGCGAGCCACGACCCACTGACGCCGTCGGCCGTCGCGATGAGCAGACGTGCGACCTGCTCGACGGGTACCACCCACGTGATCCCGTCCTCGTCCGACCAGGCGTCGACGTGGACGCGGACGGCCTCGAGGTACGCACCCTGTTCCCACGCGGCGAGCTCTGCCAGGTCGGCATCGCGACGGGAGTGCGTGACGAGTTCGACGAGGGCGAGCGCGGTCGCCGGGTCGCTCCGGGTCCGTCCGAGGTGCGCCGTCAGGCCGGCGGCGATCCGCTCCCGTGGGTCGAGCCGTCTGCTCGGTGTCGCGAACGCGGCTGCCATCGCACCGCGCAGCTGCCGTTCGAGCACCGCCCGGAACAGCGCCGACTTCGATGCGAAGCAGTAGTGGAACGCGCCGTGCGGCAGTCCGGCGGCGGTGGTGACGGCGCGCGTCGTGAGCGCGGCGATCCCGCCGTCGCGCAGGACGGCGATCGCGGCGTCGACGAGTTGCTGCCGCCGCTCCTCGATGCTGCGGTGCTCTTGGTGGAGGGTCATGGACCGACCGTACTGCCGGACTTGGCCAGATGGCCAAGTCCGGCAGTGAACTGTCAGGGACGACGGACGGGAGGCACGGTGCCAGCTGGCACCGTGCCTCCCGTCCGTCCGCGTGGCGGGGTCCAGGGCCCCGCTCAGGCCGCGCCGTGACTGGCGCGGCTGCGCCGCGAGAGCGAGTCGATGATGACGGCCAGCAGCAGGACCGCGCCGGTGATCATGTAGCGGATCGACGAGTCGAGGCTCAGCAGGGTGAGCCCGTTCGAGATCGACTGGATCACGATGATGCCGAGCAGTGCCGACCAGGCGCTGCCACGGCCACCGAACAGGCTGGTCCCGCCGATGACGGCTGCGGCGATCGCGTTGAGGTTCGTGTCGCCGGCGCCGGACGACAGGCTCGCCGAGTTCAGTCGGGCGGCGGCGAGGATGCCGCCGACGGTGGCGAAGAGCGAGGTCAGCATGAACACCGAGATGTAGATGCGGTTCACCCGGATGCCGGAGCGCCGTGCGGCTTCGACGTTGCCACCGACCGCGAAGACCGAGCGGCCCCAGCGGGTGCGCTTCAGCACGAAGTTCATCAGCACGACCAGCACGATGAAGAACACGAACGAGGTGCCGGTGCCGAAGTCGCGCGACAGGTACCAGACCATCAGTGCGAGGCCGAGGAACAGGGCGACGGCCTTCACGACGGTCAGGGACATCGCTCCGGTCGACAGTCCGGCACGACGGCGACGGGCAGCGCGACGGACCTCGGTGAAGAAGAGTCCTCCGGCGGCCAGGACGGCGAGCAGGTAGGCGAGCCACGGCGGCAGGTACGAGGCCGAGGCGAACTGCACGATCGGGGAGTCGTACGGCAGGTTGATCGAGCCGTTCGGGCCGAGGATGAGCAGCTGCAGCCCGAGGAACCCGAGCAGACCGGCGAGCGTGATGACGAAGCTCGGCACCCCGAAGCGGGTGAACAGCAGGCCGTAGAGCAGACCGGCGGCGGCACCGACGGCCAGGGCGACGGTGAGCACGAGCCACAGCGGCCAGCCGAGCGTCGTGAGGCCCTGGCCGAGGATCGCGGCGGAGAGCCCGCTGACGCTGCCGACGGACAGGTCGATCTCGCCGAGCAGCAGCACGAGGACGATGCCGATCGCGATCGTGCCGACCGCGGCGCACTGCAGGGCGAGGTTGACCAGGTTGCCCGGGGACAGGAAGTCGGGGGAGAGCGCCTGGAACACCGCCCAGATGACGATGAGCCCGACGACCACCGGCAGCGAACCGATGTCACCGCCGCGCACTCGGCGGACGAAGGCCTTCGCCGCGCCGCCGATCCCCTGGTCGCGCAGGAGCCGCTCGTCCTGCAGGTCCGCGGCCGAAGGAGTCGGGGTCGCCGCGGTGAGGGTCTCGTCGGTCTTGCTCATGCGCTGGTCTCCTGCTCGGTGCGGGCGGCGGCGCGACGGGTGACGGCGTTGTCGGTGGCGCCGGTGATGGCCGCGATGATCTCCTCGTAGGAGACGTCGTCGATGCGGAACGTGCCGTTGTTGCGCCCGAGACGCAGGACCGCGACCCGGTCGGCGACGGCCTGCACGTCCGCGAGGTTGTGGCTGATGAGGACGACGCCGAGCCCGCGCTCGCGCAGGCGTTCGACGAGGTTCAGGACCTCGGCGGTCTGCGCGACGCCGAGTGCGGCGGTGGGCTCGTCGAGGACGACCACCTGCGGGTCGCCGATCAGCGAGCGGGCGATCGCCACGGTCTGCCGCTGCCCACCGGACAGCGACGCGATCGGGATCCGCACCGACGGGATCCGGGCGGCGAGCTGCTGGAGGAGCTCCCACGAGCGGCGCTCCATCTCCTCTTCGTCGAGGAACGGGTGGGCGATCTCGCGACCGAGGAACAGGTTCGAGACCACGTCGAGGTTGTCGGCGAGGGCGAGGTCCTGGAACACCGTGGCGATGCCGAGGGTCTGGGCCGCGGCGGGGTTCGGGACGGTGACCTCGTCGCCGCCGAAGGTGATCGTGCCGCCGTCCGGTGTGTATACCCCGGCCAGGATCTTCACGAACGTCGACTTGCCGGCGCCGTTGTCGCCGACGATGGCGACCACCTCGCCCGGGTAGACGTCGAAGTCGATGTCGCTGAGGGCCTGGACGGCGCCGAACCGCTTGGTGATCCCGCGCAGGGACATCACCGGGTCGGCGGAGGGGTGTGCTGCTGGTGACGCGTTGCTCACGGGTGTCGTGCTCACGGGTGTCGTCCTCGATCGGTGAGGCCCGCCCGGTCCGCAGTCGGACCGGGCGGGCAGAGGGGGTCGGGCCTACTTGATGCCGGCGCTGTCGCAGGCTGCCTTGTACTGCGCGGTGCAGATCTTCGACACCTCGTACAGGCCGTCCTTGACCACCGTCGACTGGACGTTGTCCGTGGTGACGGCGACCGGGTCGAGCAGCGTCGACTGGACGCTGGCGCCGCCGGCGGTGTCGACGGTGGTGTCGCCCTTCGGGGTCTCACCCTTGGCGAACTGGATCGCCAGGTCGGCGGCCTTCGACGCCTCGGGCTTGAAGGCCTTGTAGACGGTCATGTACTGCTCACCGGCGAGGATCCGCTGGATGCCCGCGAGCGAGGCGTCCTGCCCGGTGACGGGCGGGAGCTCGGTGACGCCGGCCGACTTCAGGGCCGCGATGACGCCGCCGCCGGTGTCGTCGTTCGCCGCGTAGACGCCGGTGATCTTGTCCTTGCCGAGCTTGCTGATCTGGCCGGCTGCCCAGTCCTGCGCCTTGGCGGGGTCCCATCCGGGGGTGTCGTACTCGGCGAGCACCTTGTAGCCGCTGTCGTCGATGACCGAGTGCGCGCCCTTCTTGAACTGCGAGGCGTTGTTGTCGGTGGGGGAGCCGTTCACCATGATGATGCCCGAGCCCTCCGGGACCTTCTTCGCCTTGAGGGCGTCAACCAGGGCCTGGCCCTGCAGCTCACCGACCTTCTCGTTGTCGAACGAGATGTAGTAGCTCAGGTCGGGGCTGTTGATGAGCCGGTCGTAGGAGATCACCGGCACCTTCTTGGCCTTCGCCTGCTGGACGATGGACGCTGCGGCCTCGCCGTCGAACGGGTCGAGGACCAGGACCTTGACGCCCTGCGTGAGCATCGACTGGGCCTGCTGCAGCTGCTTCGACGCGTCGCCGTCGGCGTTCGCGTAGATGACCGAGCAGCCGCTGCACTGCTTCTTCACCTCGGCGGTGAAGAGCGGACGGTCGGCGCTGGCGTAGCGGGCGGTGACGGAGTCGGGCAGGAGCAGGCCGATCTTGGCCTTCGACACGTCGCCGCCGCCTCCGCCGGAACCGGTCCCGGCGTCCGCGCCGTTGGAACAGCCCGCCAGGGTGGTGATCGCGAGCAGCAGGGCGCTGACGCCCAGCATCGCTCGTGTGGTGGATTTCTTCATTGAAACGTCCTCCAACAGTGGACCGCCCCCATCGGCGGTGCCCTGAGTGTGACAGCGAGCGTTCTTGGCTGCAAGAGTTGAACGCAAGGACCGCGCGCCGTGACGAAAACGTTATCCGGAGGGCGCGGGGCGGCCAGGCCAGCGGCGGGGCGGCCACGTCGGCGGGCGCGTGGGGCCCGGCAGGGAGCGTCTCCGCTCAGCGTGCGCGCGTCACGTCCACGGCTTCGATCGCCAGCGCCAATGCGCCGGTCACCGAGGCCTTCTCGCCGAGCTGCCCCTGCACCACGTCCGGCGTGCCGTCCACGTCGACGATCAGTGACGACTCGAGGGCGTGCCGCATCGGGCCGAGCAGGAGTTCCCCGGCTCGTGCGAACTCGCCCGTGACCACCACCCGCTCCGGGTCGAGGACGTTGCACAGGCCCACCGCCGCCGAACCGATCGCGCGCCCGGCGTCCGCCACGGCGCGCATGCAGACCTGGTCGCCGCCCATCGCCCGCAGGATCAGGTCCGCCAGCTTGAGGGTGCCGACCTCGTCGCGGACGCCCTCGAGCACCGCGGGCGCGCCGGCGATCGCCTCGAGGCACCCGCGGTTCCCGCACCGGCACAGGGGCCCGTTCGGCAGGACGGGGGTGTGCCCGAACTCACCGGCGATGCCGTGGTGCCCACGGAACAGGTGTCCGCCCAGCACGAGTCCGGCACCGATGCCGTTGCCGACGTCGAGTGTCACCACGGTGTCGCGGCCACGGGCCGCCCCGCTCCGGTGTTCCGCCAGGGCGGCGAGGTTGGCGGAGTTGTCGACCTGCACGGGCTTGTCCATCCGCCGGGCGAGCGACTGGCCGAGCGCGATGCCGTCCCAACCCCGCAGGATCCCACCGCGCGCCGTCATCCCCGTGCGGGCGTCGATCGGGGCGGCCACGGCCAAGCCGACGGCGAGCACCTCGTCCATCGACGACTCGATCGACTCCACCATGTCCAGCACGAGCAGCGCGGTCTTGTCGAGCTCGGCGTCGGCGCGGTGGTCGCGGGCCAGGGGCATGTGCCGCTCGGCGAGGACGGCGCCGTTCAGGTCCGACAGCGCCAGCCGCAGGTGCCGCGGCGAGACGTGCACCCCGGCGACCAGCCCGAGGCCGTGCGGCAGGGTCACGCGGAGCGCCCGACGGCCGCTCGAGGTGCTCGGCGTCGCGTGCAGGGCACCGGTCGCGACGAGTTCCTTGACGATGTTCGAGACGGTCGCGGGGGAGAGTCCGGTCACCCCGGCGAGCTCGACCTGCGTCAGCCCGCCGTGCCGCTTCACCGCGCTGACGACCCGGCCCCGGTTGGCTTCACGCAGTGAAGCTTGGTTTCCCGGACTGCGGCGCGGCTCTGACACGGGGACAGCGTAACGGGCGGGTCCGGAACGCTCGCCGTGACGGACTGGAGGCACGGTGCCAGCTGGCACCGTGCCTCCAGTCCGTGCCCGGCCGCGTCCACGGCCCGCACCCGTCGTCAGACGCGTCGCGCCGTCCGGTCGAGGCGCGGGGTCGTGATGCCCAGGGTGGCGGCGGTGCGCCGGACGTCCGCGAGGACCGCCAGGGGTTCCGCGGCGGTCGGGTCGTCGTGCGCGGCGAGGCTCGCGCGCGCGATCGGGACGCGCGCCGTGGCCGCGGCGACGAGCGTTGCCGTCGTCCCCGGCAGTCGGACGGGCAGGGTCGTGGAGCGGTGTCGGGAGAGGTCGACGCCCCGTGCCTCCAGGACCGGCAGGAGTTCCCGACCGATCAGGAACGCCTCGCGGAGCGCCTGCCGATCCCCGACCATCGTCGCCAGGCCACCGCTCTGCAGGGCCTGTGCGAACATGCCGGCGTCGAGCACGAAGTGCAGCCACAGCCATCCGCGGATGTCGTCCTCGTCCTGCACGGTGAACCCCGCCCGCTGGAACACCGACCGCACCAGCTCCCGCCGGTCCGGAGCCGTGCCGGTCGTCCCGAGCCGGACCGAACGGAGGACGGCACCGTGCAGGACCCCGTCGGCGTCGAACCCGCCGCCTGCGCCCGGGAACCCGAACAGCACCCGGTCCGCGGCGAGCGGTGCGACCGCGGCGAGGGGTTCGTCCCACACGTTGCCGAGGACCAGCACCGTGGCGTGCCCGATGTGGGGCGCCAGGGTGGCCACGGCCTCCTGCAGCCGGTGGTGGCCGACGCTGAGGACGACGAGGTCGTACGCGTCCGCCGTGTCGACCGACTCGACCAGTCGCGTCGGCGACGTCGATCGGGTGCGCCGACCCAGGGGTCCGCGGCGACCGTCGATGACGTCGGTCTGCACGCTGTCGCCGTACTCGGCAGCACGCCCCGGCCGCACCAGGTGGTCGACCTGGTGCCCGGAGTGCTGGAAGGCCTGGCCGTAGATCGTGGCGATGACGCCCCGGCCGAGCATGAGGATCCGCATCAGGCACCTGTCCGCTAGTCTGGAGACGATCTCCACTTGGAAGATATGGAGATTGTTTCCACTTGTCAAGGAGGCTCCATGCCGGTCGAAGAGTCCCTGCCTGGCGAGAAGCCGATGCGCGCCGATGCCCGTCGGAACCGCGACGCGATCGTGGCCGCTGCCCGGACGGCGTTCGAGCGTGACGAGCAGCTGCGCTTCGACGACTTCGCCGGGCGCGCGGGAGTCGGCGTCGGCACCCTCTACCGACACTTCCCGACACGCGAAGCGCTAGCGGCTGCGGTCTACCGGGGTGAGGTCGACGTCCTCTGCCGGCGTGCTCGTGACTCGACGCGCCCCGCGGCTGAGAGCCTCGACGACTTCCTGCGCGGGTTCGTGGAGTACGTGGTCGACCACGCGGCGCTCGCCCGCACCCTCGCCGCCGTGGTCGACGCCACCACGCAGGCCGAGGGTGGGGGAGACCTGGAGCGGACGCTCGCCGAGCTGATGGCGCGCGCTGCCACCGACGGGACCATCCGGTCCGACGTCGCCCCCGGGACGGTGCTCATGCTGCTGCACGGCATCGGGGCCGGGATCGATCGCCCCGGGTGGGCGACGGAAGCCCGTGCTGCCGCCGACCTGATCTCCCGAGGGCTCCGCGCCGGCTGATCCGTCAGCGCAGTCGCGCCGCGGGAGCGGTGCGGGCACGGAGCAGGCGGGCACGGAGCAGCACGGCCGCGCTCGCAGTTGCGGCGAGCACGACGAGTGACCACGCCACCGCGCCCACCGCGCCGGCGGGGTGGACCACCGACTGTCCGACCGCGGCCTGCACGGTGAGGAGCACGGTGCCCGCCGCCCACGCGACCGCGACGACGACCACGATCCGCACCTGCGTGGTCGGGTCCGCCAGCCACGGCAGGCGCCGACCCGCGGCGGCGACCAGGAGCGCCACCAGCGGGAGCACCTGCAGGGCGTGCATGCCGACGAAGTGGGCGACCCGGTAGTCGCCGCCGACGGTGCTCCACCCGAGCAGCGGCACCCCGGGGCCGCCATCCGCGATCCCCACCGTGTGGGCGCCGACGATCCCGTCCGGGGCGGTGGGCTGGGTGGGGGTCGGGCCGGTCATCAGGAACGCGACCCCGATGCCGCCGAGCGCGATGACGGCACCGGCGCGGACGGCAACCGTCAGTGCCGGGGTGGGCAGGCGCAGGAAGAACAGCGCGATCGAGGTGACGAAGGTGCAGAGGTAGAGCGTCGTGATCGCCACCGCCATCACCGCCCACACCACCACGTGCACGCTGTTCGACACGTTGAAGTGACTCGTCGTGCCGGTGGCGGCGGCCCACACGATGAGCACCTGTTCCACCACCAGGGCCACGGCGACCACGGTGCCGAGTCGGCGAGCCAGCGTCTGCCACTTCGGCAGGTGGGCGATGAGCCACGCCCACGTGACGGCGTAGAGCAGGATCGACAGCGAGAACTTCAGGGGCTTCATCCACGCCGGTGCTCCGAGGATGGTCCGGGGATCCACGACGAGTCCGACGAGGCAGACCGCGGTGGACACGACCATCAGGCCGGCCACGGCCATGAGTGCCGGGTGCCACGCGACCGCTCGGCGGACGGCGGCGATCACCTGGTCACGCTCCGGGCGCGCAGCAGGGCGGCGGCCACGACGTCGGCGGTGGGGGTCGGGTGCACGCCGAAGGTCTGCTCGAACGCCGACGAGTCGAAGACGTAGGGGTCGGTGTACTGGTACCGCAGCTCGAGCGTCTCGCGGGCGGACGTGTTGAACAGCGCACCGAAGCGCAGCGTGGCCGACGACATCACGGCCGTGCGAGCGGCGGGTACCCCGGCGAGCTCGACGTACTGCCGCCCGGTCAGCGCCGGGGCGGTCGGCAGGTGCCAGGTCCGGCCCGTCGCGCGGTCGTCGGTGCCGAGGACCACGAGCGCGTCGCCGATGTCGGGCGTGGCGGTGAGGGAGTGCGGCTGGTCGGCGTCGAGCAGCCAGGTCGGGCGCTTGCCGGCGGCGATCCGATCGACGACGAACCCGTTGAACACGCTCGTCGTCGCCCCGGGGCCGGTGAAGTCGGCGCTCCGCCCGATGGTGACGGCCAGTCCGCGGTCGGCCGCGGTCCGCAGCTGCTCGAGGGCGGCCGCGCGCACCGCACCCTTCCGGCCGGAGGGGTTGATCGGGGTCGCCTCGGTCATCGGCCCGGACACGCGGCCGTAGGCGTAGACGTTGTCGAGGTACACCAGGTGGGTGCCCTCGGCCAGGGCTGCCTCGACGGTGTTGTCGACGATCCGCGGCCACTGGTCCGTCCAGACCCTCGACGAGTACGGCAAGCCGGCGACGAGGTACGCGACGTCGGCGCCGTGCAGTGCGCGGCGGACCGCGGTGGGGTCGAGCAGGTCGGCGATGACGTGGTCGGTGCGGGCGTCGGCGCTCTTGCTCTCGTCGTTGCCCGCCGTTGCTGGTGTCGACGGGCGCCGGCCGACGGACACGGCGGCGACGTCGTGCTCGCGGAGGGCTCGGAGCGTCTCGCGCCCGACGACACCGTTGCCGCCCAGGACGACGTGCAGCGGAGCGGTCATGCGCCGGCCTCGTCCGTCTCGGCGACGGGGAACAGGTCGTGGGTGGCGTCCTGCTGCGCCAGGCGCCGGAGTCCTGCGAAGAGCGGATCGCCGAGGACGGTCCCGATCACCATCAGCTCCGCCATCGCGGTCCGGCCGTCGCGGGCCTGCAGCGCGGCGACGTCGGCACGTGCCGCGCTCGCCGCTGCCGACACGTAGGCGTCGAGGTAGTCGTCCGGAGCGTCGAACCCGATCGTGCGCAGCCCGTCGAGCGCCCGGGCCGCGGTCTCGAGTCCCGGGTTGTCCGACGTCGCGCACCAGCCGGCGGCCGACACCCGTTCCTCGATCCGGCTACGGGCCTCCGGGGTCGCCTCGGACTCGGGGGAGCGCGGGGTGGTCATCGCGTACTGGGCGACGGCGAAGACCTCGGCCAGCGGTGCGGTCTCGGCGTCGAGCACGGCCAGGACCTGCTTCGTCACGGCGACCGAGAGCCCGCCGGTCTCCAGGAGGGCCCGCACGAGCCGGACCCGTCCGACGTGCCGGTCGTCGTAGGCGGTCTGGTTCGGCGCCGACTTCTCGCCGGGAGGTAGCAGGCCTTCGCGTTGGTAGTACTTGACGGCGGTGACCGGCGTGGACGCCGCTCGGGCAAGTTCAGATATTCGCACTATCGGAGAGTAGCGGTATCTACTTGTGTCCACAAGGCTCTCGCCTCCGAGTGGGCAGGTGAGGGTGTGTCAACCTGCCAGTCCGCCTGTGTCTGCGCGCAGATCGGCACGCGGGGAATTGTCATGTCATACTCAGCGAAGCAGCACGACCGGCCGTCGGCGGGTCCCTGCTCGCAGGGCTTCGTCTCCTGCACTTGCCGCTCCCAGCAGGTCGAGCACCACGTTCTCCGGTCGATGCGCCGCGCCCTTCCCCGGGGCCTGGCCGCCAGCAGTTCATCGAGCTGTCCGCCCGCACGTGGTCGACGCAGATCCGACGTTCGACGTCGCAGAGAGCACACCATGAAGAAGATCATCACCGCCTCGATCATCGGCGCAGCGGGCGTCGCCCTCCTGCTCGGAGGCGCCGGCACCTTCGCGCTCTGGAACTCCAGCGCCGAGACTGCCGGGGGCACCATCGTCGCCGGCGCGCTCTCGATCAAGCCGACCACGCAGGCGGCGAGCTGGACCGTCAACGGCGGGTCGCCGCTCTCGACGCTGGACGGCTACCCGATCGTGCCGGGCGACGTCGTCACCTACTCGCAGGACATGGTCGTCACCGCGAACGGCAAGGGCCTGAAGGCCACCCTTGCCGTGGACCCGGCCTCGGTCGAGGCCACCTCGACGTCGGCCCCGGCGGACGTCGCTCTGGCGAAGTACCTGTCGGCGAACGCGGTGCTCACCGCGTCCGGTGACGGGGTCTCCGGTGCCGCTGCGCCGTACACGGTGACCGGGCAGACCGGCTCGCAGCAGGACGTCCGCGTCGGCGTGACCATCGCCTTCCCGAAGAGCACCACCCCCGGTGTCGAGGACGGCACGCAGAACGGGTCGGTCGACCTCGACGCCATCGCCGTGACCCTGACCCAGGCATGAGCCGCCGGCGCCGAGGGGGCGCGATGACCGGCTGGCCGACGGCGACGTTGCTCGCCGTCGCCGCGGTGGGGATCGTGGCGGTCGTCGCCATCTCCACCGACGGTGGCACGTTCGCCCTCCTCAGCGCCCGGTCCTCGACCGAGCCCGCGACGATCACCGCCGGGTCCGCGGACCTGTCGCTGAGCAGTCTCGCGCTGCCGTCCGCACCCCTCTACCCCGGTGCCACCGAGTTCGGCGTGGTCACCGCGACGAACACCGGCGACGTCCCCCTCGACCTCGGCGTCGCGATGGCGCGAGCCGGCACGACGACGTCGGCCTCCGGTGTCCGCAGTGACCTGCGGGTGACCGTCGGTGCTGCGACGTCGGCGGCCGTGTGCCGGGCCGGCGGCGTGCGCCCCACGTGGTCCGGCACGCTCGACTCGACCTCGCCACGGTCCGCGGGTATCGCACTGCCCCCGGGTGCCGCCGTCGTCCTCTGCCTCGCTGTCGCGATGCCGGCCGATGCAGCCGCCTCGCAGCAGGGCCTCGCCACCGACTTCACCACGACCATCAGCGGGACGCAGGCAGGATCATGACCGACCGCACTCCACGTCGACGCGTGCTCCTGCTCGGAGCGACGGCCGCCGCGGTCGTCGCGCTCGAACTCGTGAGCGGCGGGACGGCGTGGGCGACGTGGACCGCCCCCGCGCAGTCCGTCCGGGCCGCCGCGACGACCGGCTCCGTCTCGGTCGGCATCCGCGGTGTCGAGGACCTCGCCACCACGTACTCATCGGCCGCGCTGTCCCACACGGCGCTCGTCACGGTGTCGAACTCGGGGTCCGTCCCCGCCACCACCTCGCTCTCGCTCGCAGCGACCGCCGGGTCAGCGGTGTCGAGCGCCGTCCGGGTCGACGTCTGGCAGTCCACGAACGCCAACCCCTGCTCCGGTGCTCCGTCGAGTGCGGCGATCACCGGTTCGGGCACGACGATCGCCCCCGTGGTCGCCACCCTCGCCGCCGGCGCGAGCCGTTCGACCTGTGTGCGGACGTCGGTCAGCCAGGGCCAACGCTTCGACCTCTCCGGAGGCTCGACCACCCTCGACGCGACCGTCACCGCCCGTCAGGGGGCCTGGGTCGGCACCGCGCACGCCCGCGCCGCCCAGAGCGTCGCCGACACCGTCACCCCGTCGGTGCCGTCGAAGACCGCCGAGACCGACAGCAGCATCACCGTCACCTGGGCAGCGCCCGCGGACACCAGCGGCATCGGGTCCTACGCCGTGTACCGCGACGGCGTCCTGGTCAGCGTGACGTCGGCGTCCGTCCGGTCCTTCACCGACATCGGTCTGCAGGTCTCGAAGTACTACGCGTACACGGTGCGAGCGGTCGCCAGCGGGGCGGGCGGCCACGCGTCGCCGTCGTCTCCCGGCATCCAGCACGCCACCGGCTGGTACACATCGACGAGCCGGTACGTCCTGCGGAACGACGCCACCGGCACGTGCGTCGCGAGTGGTGGGTCGGCGTCCGGCTCGCCGATCACCACGACGTCCTGCACGACCAGCGCGACGCAGACCTGGCGCTTCACGCCCGAGGATGACTGGCTCCGGATCACGTCGCCCTCGAATCCGTCGCTGTACTGGGACGCCCCGAGCGACCGGTCCGCCCTGCTCCGTCCCGACAACGACATCAGTGCCCAGAAGTGGACGGCCGAAGCGGTCGGCGCGGGCAGTGGGCTCTTCCGGTTCCGCAACCGGAACGACCTCTGCCTGACGGCGTCGAACGGGTCCGCCACCACCAACCCGATGACGGTCGCCGACTGCAGCACGTCCGGGCTCCAGCTGTTCTCCCTCCGGGCCACGTCGTGACGACCGCAGTGCCGCAGTCGCAGTCGCAGCCGGAGCCGGAGCCGCAGCCGCAGGGTGCCCGCTGGTCGAGCGCCCTCCGGCTGCTGGGGCAGACGGCCGCGGTCCTGCTCCTGATCGTCGTGGTCGGGCTCGCGGCGCTGGCGATCCTCGTGCCGCGGATCACCGGTTCGGTGCCGCTCACCGTGCTGACGAGCTCGATGGAACCGGGGATGCCACCGGGCACCCTGGCGGTCGTCCGCCCGGTGGACCCCTCGGACATCGGTGTCGGCGACATCGTCACCTACCAGATCCGGGTCGATCGGCCCGGCGTGATCTCGCACCGGGTGGTCGCCGTCGCGATCGGGGCCGACGGTCGCCGCCTGTTCACGTTCAAGGGCGACAACAACTCCGCCGTCGATCCCGAACGGGTGGTCGCCGCGCAGGTCATGGGCCGGGTCTGGTACTCGATCCCCGGCCTGGGGTTCGTGAACACCGCCGTCGCGGGCGACGCGCGCGCCTGGCTCGTGCCGACGCTGGGCGGCGTGATGATCGGCTACGCCCTGCTGCTGGTGATCCGCTCGGTCGCCGTCACCGGAGCCCGCGGAACGTCGCACGGACGTCGTCGACGAGCAGCTCCGGCTGTTCGAGCATCGCGAAGTGCCCGCCGCGCGCGACCTCGTTGAAGAACACCAGGTCGGTGTACCGGCGTGCTGCCCAGCGGCGCGACCGGCGGACGTACTCGCCCGGCATGATGCTCAGGCCGACGGGCAGGGTCAGCGGCTCCTCGACGGTGCCCGGGGTGGCCCAGCCGGTCCGCGTCGCCTCCCAGTAGATGCGCGCCGAGGACGCGGCGGTGTTCGGCAGCCAGTACAGCATGACGTCGTCGAGGATCTCGTCGAGCGGGAAGAGCCGCTCGGCATCGCCGTGTTCGTCGTGCGAGCCGCCGACGTCCTGGAACATCGCGTAGATCCACGACGCCAGCCCGACGGGTGAGTCCGCCAACGAGTACCCGATGGTCTGTGGGCGGGTCGACATCTGCTGCGAGTAGGCCGACAGCTCGCGCCAGTAGTGGCCGCTCTCCTGCAGCATGACCTGCTCGTCGGGGGAGGCGTTCCGCGCCTCGTCGTCCGTCGGCATGAACAGCGCCATGTTGAGGTGGATCCCGGCGAGCCCGATGTCCCCGGCGGCCTGCAGGGCTGCGAGCTCCGCGGTGACGGTGGCGCCGAGGTCACCGCCCTGGGCGAACCAGTCCGTGTACCCGAGCCGGGACATCAGCACCGACCAGGCCTTCGCGGTCCGGGCGGTGTTCCACCCGGTCGTCGTCGGCTTCCCGGAGAAGCCGAACCCGGGCAGGCTCGGGATCACGACGTGGAAGGCGTCCGCCGCGTCGCCGCCGTGCGCCACCGGGTCGGTGAGCGGACCGATCGCGTGGCGGAACTCCAGGACGGAACCGGGCCAGCCGTGGGTGAGCAGGAGCGGGCGGGCACCGGGGATGGCGGACCGGACGTGCAGGAAGTGGACCTCGAGCCCGTCGATGTGGGTCGTGTGCTGGCCCCAGCCGTTCAGCAGTGCCTCGGTCCGGCGCCAGTCGTACTCCGTCGTCCAGTGTTCGACGAGGGCGCGGACCTTCTCGAGTCGGGGCCCCTGCGAGGTGTCCTCGACGGTCTCGGCATCGGGCCAGCGGGTGGTCAGGAGACGGCGGCGCAGGTCGTCGAGTTCCGCCTGGGGGACGTCGAGGGTGAACGGGGTGATGGCTGCGGTGTCCGACATGGGGTCCTCGGCTGCTCGGCGTCAGGGCGGTTGTCCGTCTTGATCGCAGATGATCTTTGCACAAGACGATCTTGTTCCGGTACGGTCTCCGGTATGGACAGTCCGACGCCGACCGACGCGCTCCCCGAGATCGACTGGGGTGCCGAGGGCATCGAATCCGAACTCGGGTGGGCGCTGCCGCTGGCGCTCCAGGGCTTCACGCGGCTGGGCAGCGAGGCGGTCGCCGACGTGCCGGGTGGTCCCCGTGGCTACCAGGTGCTCGTCGCGACCACGACCGAGGAGCCGTCGTCGCAACTCGGGCTCGCGCAGCGCCTCGGGATCGACAAGACCCAGATGACCTACATCGTCGACGCGCTCGAGGCGGGCGGGTTCGTCGAGCGCCGCCCCGCCCCGACCGACCGGCGGGTGCGGCAGGTCCACCCCACCGACGCCGGCCGTGCCCTGCTCGCCCGGACGCGGTCCGCCCTGCGCGGCGCCGAGGGCGTGCTCATGCGGCACCTCGACGACGACGAACAGACGACACTGCGCCGGCTGCTGGCCCGCGTCGCGCTCACCGCCGGGCTCGGCACCGCCGGACCGGACCAGGCGGACCCCACGTTCCAACACCCCCTCGCCGTCCCGGAGCGATCCCGACGGCGCACCGCGACGACCACGTCGACCACCACTGCAGTGAGGCCCCGCCCATGACCACCACCATCCTCGTCGCCGGCGCCACCGGCGACCTCGGGCACCGCATCGTCCGCGAGCTCACCCAGCACGACGTGCGGGTCCGGGTCCTCACCCGGCCCGGCAGCAGGACCGCCGGAGAGCGCTTCGGCGACGACGCCCGTGTCGACGTCGTCGCCGCCGAGTACGGCGACCACGACGCCCTGACCCGGGCCGTGAGCGGCGCCGACGTCGTGGTCTCCGCCGTGAGCGGGACCCGCCCGGTGATCGTCGACGCCCAGCGCGCGCTGCTCGCGGCGACCGTGGCGGCGGGCGTCCGGCGGTTCATCCCGTCCGACTACTCGGCTGACTACCGGCGGATCACACCCGGCACCAACCGCAACTTCGAGCTGCGGCGCGAGTTCGCCGCCGACCTCGATGCGGCCCCGGTGCAGGCGACCTCGATCCTGACCGGCATGTTCACCGACCTGCTGACCGGCGAGGCCCCGATGATCCTGTCCGGCCGTCGGCTCGTGCTGTTCTGGTCGTCGGCGGACCAGGTGCTCGACTTCACCACGAAGGACGACGTCGCGAGGGTCACGGCCCTCGCTGCCCTGGACGACGATGCTCCGCGGGTGATCGAGATGGCGGGTGACCAGGTCACCGCACGCGACGTCGCACGCACCATGAGCGAGCTGACGGGGGAGCGCTTCCGGCTGCAGTGGGCCGGCACGACCGGGACCCTGTCCGCGATGAGCGCCGTCGGCCGGCGCCTGTCGAAGAACCCTGACGAGACGTTCCCGGCATGGCAGGGGATGCAGTACTTCGTGAGCATGTTCAGCGGGCAGGCGCAGCTGCACCACGTCGACAACGACCGCTACGGCGTGCAGTCGTGGACGAATGTCCGTGACGTGCTCCGCGCGCACCTCAGTGGGCAGGGCCACCCGGCGACGGACTGACGGGCGCGGTGTGCGGTCGTCGGCGGCGGAACAGGAACGCGAGCCCGACGACGACGACCGGCACCAGCGCGAGTGCGGCGAGCCAGACGAGGACGTCCCACTCCGGTGAGAGCGGCACGCCGAGCGCACTCGACGAGGTCCGCCAGACCTGGTCGCCGGGCCCCTCGTGCTCGTCGGCCCCGGTGACCGGGAACAGCAGCGCCGTCACCAGCGCCCAGCCCGCCAGCACCACGACGGCGATCAGCGTCCAGGGACGCGCAGCGGACGGGGCGGACATCTGTGTCACCGGACCGCAGTCCGCGGGCGCTCGGCCCGGGTGCTCCACCACCTGGCGACCAAGGCTGCGGCACCCAGTGCGAGCCCGACCACGCCTGACCCGAGACACGGGACGAGGACGAGGCCGAGGCTGATGTTCGCGCCGCCGCCCTCCGGGCCGTAGGACGCGTCGTACATCAGCGCCCCGACGCCGAGGAACCCCACGGCGAGGAGCACGGTGCTGACCCAGTGGAGTGTGCGGGCTGTGGTCATGGTGGTCGTTCCCCTCGGAAGTGTGGTTGACGAATCCTCGCACGGCCGTTCCGGCGCACATTCCCGGAGCGAAATCAGTCGCTCGGCACGCGGCCGGCTCGGGCCGCCCGGACGATCTGCCAGCCGCAGACCGCGAGCACGACCGCGCCGGTGACAGCCGCGACCCACGTGCCGGCGACTCCGATCATCGGCGTGGTCGTGCAGGAGGTCGCGCCCGCTCCGGGGACGGCGTCGAGACAGGTGGTCGTCTGGACCAGCAGCAACATCGACACCGTCACGGTGACGACCACCGCGACCGTGGCCCACCCCACCACTCGTTCCACCGTGCGCTCCGTCCTGCCTGCCATCGGTGGCTCAACCATGCCGCACGCCGGGCCGGACCGGTGTCTCGATCCGGCAACGACTCGACCGTACCGACAGGCGGACGGGAGGACCGGTGTCAGCTGGCACCGGGCCTCCCGTCCGTCAGCCGCTCACGGTGACCGCATCGCTCGCGCCCGACTGATCGCCACCACCTGCGGGTGGTGGCGGTCAGTCGGTCAGCAGCGTGTAGACCTTCGCGATGACATCGCCCTCGATGAAGCAGATGTCCATGCCGGACACGACGGGCGGTGCTCCCTCGGGGCCGAAGTGCCAGGCGAGGTACCCCATCCCGTGGTTCTCGTAGACCGGGCCGGCGGGCGAGAACACGAACCCGGGGGCCTGGTCGAGCAGGCGCTGCGCCTTGGCGTGCAGGGCCTCGTGGCCGGTGACGACCTCGTCAGGGTCCAGGAACACGACGTCCGGGGCGTACGTCCGCTCGATCGCGGCGCGGCGACGCTCGGGGTCCCGCTCCCCGAACACCTCGAACAGGTTGGCGTGCATGAGCGATTCGAGCGGTTGCGACATCGTGTCTCCGTCGGTTGTCGGCTGTTCGGTCGAGTGTGCGTGAAGCGGGGGCGTCAGCGCTACCGGATCTCGAGGTCGTACAGCGAGTAGCCGTACGGGGTCGCCCGTTCGACACCGTGCACGCGGACGTACCGCCACGAGCCGTCCAGGGCGTGCCGGTCGGTCCTGCCGTCACCGTCGGTCTCGGTGGCGAGGGTCGTCCACCCGTCGTCGCCCGCGTTCCGCGCCTCGATCCGGTAGGAGCGTCCGAAGGCGTCCTCCCACCGGAGCACCGCGCCGTGCAGGCGGTGCGGTGCGCCGAGGTCGACGGCGAGCCACTGGTCGTCGGTGTGCCCGCTCGCCCAGCGCGATCCCGGGTCGCCGTCCACGGCGTTCCGTGCGGGGACGCCGTCGCCCTCGTCGGCCGATGACGACACGGTCGCCCGTCGTGCCAGGTCCGGCGTCGGTTCGCCCTGCGTCGAGGTGACGCGGAGGTCCCAGAGGGAGACACCGAACGCAGTGTGCCGGCGGTCTGCGACGACCCGGACCCAGCGGCCGGTGACGTCGTCGCCCTCCAACCGGTGGATCACCTCGCCGCCGGTCCCGTGGGCTTCTTCCGCGACGGTCCGCCAGGGGGCGTCTTCGTCGTCGCGGACCTGGACGCGGTAGGCCTCGGCCCACGCGGCCTCCCAGTCGAGCTGCACCTGGTCGATCGGCACGACCTGCCCGAGGTCGACCGCCAACCACTCACCGTCGCGTGCTGCGCTGGCCCACCGGGTCCGGTCGTCGCCGTCCACCGCGTTGCCGCCGGACAGGTCGCCGCGCTCGTCCGACGAGGTGGTGACGGGCTTGCCGGCGGCCACGTCACGAGAGCGGGCGGGTGCCGTTCCGCCGTCGTCGTCACCGTCGGTCGCCTCGTCGAGGGTCGTGACGGTGGCCGTCCCGGATGCTCCTGGCACGGTGGCCGTAACCGTCGCGGTCACGCCGCCCTCGGTCGCTGCGGTGACGACGCCGTCCGGTTCGACACTTCCGCCGCCGTCGACGGCCCACTCCGGGCGGTCCGCGGCGAGCCGCCCGCCGAACCCGTGGCGGTCGAACCCGTAGGCCGCCATCCGGACCGTGTCACCGGTGCGGACGGTCGCGGTGCGCGGCGCGACGAGGACGTCCTCGACGTCGACGGTTGAGGCCGCCGGGGTGCCGGACACGTGCACCTCCCAGATGGAGTACCCGTACCCGGTGAGGCGGTCGGTCAGGTGCAGGCGCACGAACCGGGCGGTCTCGCCCACGGGCACCGTGTCCATGTCGGCCGTTGTCTTGTCGACGGTCCGCACGTCGCGCCAGGGGCCGTCGGCGGTGTCCCGGACCTGCAGCACGTACCGTGCGGCGGCGGCGTTCTCCCAGTCCACCCGCACGGTGTCGACGTCGGTCAGCCGCCCGAGGTCGATCGTGTAGTCGACCTCGTCCACACCGTGCGCGCTCTCCCACCGGGTGCTGCGGTCCCCGTCGACGGCCTTCCCGGCGACGTTCCCGCCGTCCGAGGAGCTCGCGTCGACGTCGGCACCCGCTGCGGCGTCGGGGATCGACGTCACCGAGGCGACGACCGCCGAGCCCTCGACACCGCCACCGGTCGCGACGACGTACCCGGAGCCCGCGGCGGTGGTCGTCACGGTGCCGTCGGTCCCGGCGCTTCCGGCACCGGTGTACGACCAGGTGACGTCGGCGGGCAGGGCCGCCGGGTCGCCGTACTGGTCGTGGCCGGCGGCACGGAACCGCTGTGGCGTCCCGACGACGAGCCGGTCGAAGCCGGGCGTGACGTCGAACCCGGTGAGGACCGGTGCCGGTGCGACCCGGAAGGCGTACGACCCGTGCACGCCGCCGATCGTGGCGGTTACGGTCGCCCGCTCCGCGCGCTCCGGTGCACGGTGGACGCCGTCGGCGCTGATCGTGCCGGTGTCGGTCGACCAGGTGACGTCGTCCAGCGCGACGGTGGCGCCGTACTGGTCGTAGCCGGTGGCGGTGAAGGTCGTGGTCGCACCGGGGACGATCGTCTTCGGGGCGCCCTCGGTGCTGACGACCACCTCGGTGAGCCGCGCGTCCAGGTGCGACGTGATCTGCGTCTGCGCCGGGACCGCGATCTGGCCGATCACCTCGGTGCCCTCGTAGACGTCGTACGTGTGCTGCACGGTGTCGGGGTTGTCGAGCACGTAGCTGATCGTGCCGTCCGGTGCGCGGAACACCTGGCTGAGCGGGTCCGAGGTGTGGCGGTCGGTGACCTCGGTGCCGACGGTCCGGTTCGACATCGCCTGGTGGTAGACGAGGCCGGCCATCGACTGTCCGGTCACGGCCGGGTCGTCGGCGGCCCACAGTGCGGCGTGCACGTCGGCGTAGGTGTCGGGGTCGTACTGCCCGAGGAACCCGAGGACGACGTTGCCGAGGGCGTCACCCATGCCGCTGAACACCCGCGCGGCGTGCTCGGTGTCCTCGCCCGGGGTGTGGTCGGTGAGGTCGACGCCGTACAGCTGGTCAATGGTCGCGGTGTCGGCGCGGAAGTCGTCCACCAGGAACGGCATCAGCGGGGACGGCGTCGGCCAGTCCTGGGGCTTCCGGTCGGCGGTGGGACCGTCGAGCTCGGTGGGCACCAGCGAGTCGGGCAGGTTCTCCGGGGTCCAGTACCGGTCCGGGAACACCACCCGTCCGTCGTCGTCCACACTCACCAGCGGGGTGTCGGTGGCCGGGTCGTACAGGGGGTTCGCCGCGGTTCGCCGGGTGACGTACCCGGGGTGGTTCGTCTCGACCGCGCGGATCGCGTCCTGCAGCTCACCGATCGCGGCCGGGCGGTCGCGGGTGATCTTCACGTCGCCGTAGCTGCCGACGCCCCACCACTTCTTCGTGAGCATCTGGATGCGTGCCGCGTTGCCGTCGGTGACGCCGGCCTGCCCGATGGACTCCGGGCGGGCGGCCATCATCTCGCGCATCAGTGCCTTCGAGAAGCCCGGGTCCCAGCCGAAGTAGTCGAACCACGGGGCGATCGGCATCCACTGGATGCCGGAGATCCAGGCGGGGTCGCCCGAGAAGTACGTGGCGTGGGCCTGCCCGGAGTCGAACAGGATCCCCGCCTGCCCGTGCTCGTACTCGTCCGGGAACGCGCCGTTGCCGTCGTACGACGCCGAGGCGGGGTTGCCGCGGACGTTCTGCCAGTAGTCGCGGACGGCCGCGCGTTCGGTGACGTACTGCACCGCACCGGCGGCCTGCATCTCGTCGTCGCCCAGGACCGAGCCGAGCAGGAAGAGCCCCGCCTCGGACTGGATCGCCTCGGACGACGACTCCTGGTTGTTGCCGCCGGGTGACGACACACCGCCGGCGTTCGACCGGCCCTCCCAGATGCCGAACGTGCGCATGTGCGGGAACCGGGCGTCGTCGCGGTCCCAGTTCGCGTACTGCTTCGCGACGAGTGTCGCCATGCCCTGGTACTTCGCGGCCCACTCGTGGTCGACCCGGCCGAGCATGGCGGTCGCGACGGCGAAGTACCCGTAGTGGAAGTGGTTGTCGTTGAACTGGGCCGACCCGTACGAGTCGGCGAACCCGATCAGGGCCTTCCACGTCGGGTACATCGCGAAGAAGTGCTCCGCTTCGCCGTCCGTGTACGTGTACCAGTCGGTCAGGGCGCGCTCGAGGGTGTCCTGCAGCGTCCGGGCGTCCTCGGTGGCACCGATCTGCCGCGCGATCGTCATGTACTCGGCGAGCTGCAGGACGTCCTTGCCTCCCCAGTAGGTGTCCCCGCCGTACGTCGTCTTCGCGGCGTAGTCGTGCAGGTACTCGCGCATGACCTGCTCGGAGTACGGGTCGTCCGCGACCGCCTCGGGTGTGGCACCGATCGGCGTGATGCCCGTGAACGCGTAGTCCAGGGTCCAGCCGTCGTGGCCGACGGTGGTCCGCATGGTGCCGCGCGGGGTCTCGTACGTGGCGCCGGTGAAGCGCAGGTTCGTGGTGGCGTCGGCGTACTGGTGCTGCAGCCAGCCCTGCACGGTGTCGTGGTTGTCGCCCTGCAGCGGGTCGGTGCGGATCGCCCACTGCTGGCGGACGTTCGCCGCCGCCGGGTCGTACGAGTACGTCATCGTCGTGTCACGGGGGACCGCGAAGGCGGTGCGGTGCAGGTCGTCGAGGGACAGCCCCTGCTCGGGCACCGCGCTGAGCACCAGGTAGGGCGTGCCGGATGAGGCCTCCAGCGCGTTCCCGACACGGGTGAAGGTCGTCCCGTCGGGGGCGTGCACGCCGAAGACGTGGCCGTCCTGGCGGATCTCGAACCGGTCCGTCGTCACCGGCAGGTCGAGCGGTTCGCCGTCCCCGTCGGTGATCTCGGCACCGTCCTGCAGGGTGAGGCGCGGGGTCATGCCGTGGAACTCGAACCACTCGTACGGCGAACCCTGCACGCTCGTGACGTCCATGTACTGCCCGCCCGGGCCGTCCTGCGGCATCCGCCAGCTGACGTTCCAGTCGCCCCAGCGGAGCGCATCGGCCTGCTTCGCCCGGAACGTGGTCGCGAAGCGGTCATCGAGGCCGTCCGGGGCGTCGGTGAGCAGGACCTGGTCGACCAGCACGTGTGCCCACCCGGCACGCAGGTCATCGACGATCCGCAGCTGCGCGGACTGCCCTCGGTGGGCGGAGACGTCCCAGCTGTCCCAGCGCAGCTGTTCGCTGTCCGTCCCGGTGCTGCTCGCCACGACGTCGCCGTCGACCAGGAGCTGCACGGCTTCGTGGTCGGGGTGTCGGCCACCGCCGACCAGGAACGCCAGGGTCGAACGGTCGATCGTGAACGCCGGCGAGGTGAGCGTGCCGGTCGCGCCGTCGCCGTCCTCGTCGCTGAACGAGTTCAGGAAGCGTCCGCCGAGCCACCCGGAGACCGTGCTCTGCCCGGCGGCCGTCCCCGTGGCCGTGCCGGTGAACGCGTCACCGGTCGCGGTCCAGCCGTCGGGCAGGCCGTCCTCGAAGTCGGCGAGGGCGCGGTCACTCGCGTCGGGGGTCGGCTCCACCGTCCCGCCCACCGTCACCGGGGACTCCAAGCGCATCGCTGTGCCGTCGCTGTTCCACCGCGTCGGGATCGTGAGCTTCGTGCCCGCGGCACTGTTCGACGAGACGAACGGGTACGCCCACATGTCGCCGGAGTACTTGCTGACCAGCAGGTCCGTCCACCACTGGTTCGTCGGCACCGGCTCGCCGTCCTTCGACGGGTCGATGTACAGCTCCTGGTCGAGCGTCTTCCGCACGTCCGCGATGTCGGTGATCTCGTCGGGCGGGGTCGGCGCGTAGGAGCCGGAACCCACCTGCACGCCGTCCGCGGCGGGACCGACGCGGGACGAGCCTCCAGGCTGTTCCTGTGGTGCGGCCACCGCAGCGGTCGGATCGGCCGGTGAGCGCGGGGTGTCCGAGGTCGCGGCGTGCGCCGGGGTGACGGCGAACGCGAGCAGCGTGGCGGCGGTCAGTGCGCCGGCGGTGGCGCTGACGGCCGCTCGGCGGAACGACCTGGGACGGACGGCGGGACGCGGTGAGGTCACCGGGACTCCTGTCGGAGGGGTTCAGCCGGACACGACGTCCACGGCCGAGACGGGCTGGGTCTGGTGGTGCGGGGCCTGCACACGGACAGATCGGCAGGGCCGGTCCCGCCGTCAGCAGTCCGCGTTCTGGGGATGCCCTACCGTTGGCCCCATGCCGACCATCGGACTGCGCCGGATGGTGCCGCGCGACCCCGACCAGCGACACCGCGCCGCGAGCCCCCTGGAGCTCCTGTTCGACCTGGTGTTCGTCGTCGCGGTGGGCTTCGCCGCGACGAACCTGCACGAGATCGAGCTCGAGGGACACGTCGCCTCCGCCGTCCTGGCCTACGGGCTGGTGTTCTTCTCGATCTGGTGGGCGTGGATGAACTTCACCTGGTTCGCCACGTCGTTCGACACCGACGACTGGCTCTACCGGGTGATGACCTTCGTGCAGATGGCGGGGGTGCTCGTCCTCGCCGCCGGGGTGCATGCGGCCATGGTCGAGAACGACTTCACGATCGGCGTCATCGGCTACGTCGTCATGCGGCTGGCCCTGGTCGGGCAGTGGATCCGCGCCGCCGCGTCCTCCACCCGCTACCGGCGGACCGCCACCCTGCACGCCGTTGGCATCACGGTCGTGCAGGTGCTCTGGGTGGTCTCCCTGGCCCTGCCCGACGACGTCTGGTCCTATGCGGCACCGTTCCTCGTGCTCGCCGAGCTGTCCGTGCCGATCTGGGCGCAGACCTCGACGGGGACGGCCCCGTGGCACACCCGGCACCTGGCCGAGCGGTTCTCCCTGTTCACCCTCATCGTCCTGGGCGAGGGGCTGGTGGCCTCGGCCGGCGCGGTGATCGACGCCCTCTCGCACACCGAGCACCTCGGGGCCCTGCTGGCGCTCGCCGGGTGCGGGCTGGTGATCACCGTGGGCATGTGGTGGATCTACTTCTCCCGTGAGCAGCACGCACACATCCGCTCGCTGCCCACCGCGCTCGTGTTCGGCTACGGCCACTACTTCGTCTTCGCCGCCGCCGGTGCCCTGCCCGCCGGCATCGAGGTCGCCGTCAGCGCCGACGCCGGACACGTCGCGCTGTCGTCCGCCTCGGTCGCCGCGACCGTCGCGGTGCCGGTCGCGGTGTTCGTGCTGTCGATCTGGGCGCTCGCGATCCGGCCGTCGCTGTCGGCGCGGGCCAACGCCGTCGTGGTGGTCCTGGTGCTCGTGGTCCTCGCGGCGATCGCGGTGCCAACGGTGTCGCTGCCAGTCACGGCGCTCGCCGTGGTGGCGGTCGTCGTGACACTCGAGGTCGCGTCCGCACGGACCGACACCTGACGCACTGACGGACGGGAGGCACGGTGCCAGCTGGCACCGTGCCTCCCGTCCGTCAGGTGGTCGCGTCGACGGCCCGTGCGCGGTTCCGTCTCTGGTGCGAGGGCACGTTCGTCGCACCGACTACGGAACCTCGCACCACACCGCGCGCGCCGCGCGGCTCGTCAGCGCTCCGGCTGCTCCGTCGCGGGCCCGTCGTCCGCTGCCGGTCGCGCGTCGAGGCTCGGGTCGACCGCCGGGTCGGCCGAGACCGACTCTGGCCGCACCGGGAAGTCGTCGAGCGCGCCCGCGCCCACCGTCGGGGCCGCGGTTCCGCGGCCGCCGCGCACGCGGTTCTTCACCGCGGCCCAGGGGCGGCCGAGGCCGGACCGTGCCGGACGCTCGGTCGGTGCCTCGACCTCGAGGCCGTAGTAGGCGCCGACGTGCTCGAGCAACACCTCGCGCTCGGCCTTGTCGTAGGCCCGGCGCTCGCGCGTGAAGGCGATGATCGTCGACCAACAGGTGAGCAGCAGGACGATGCTGAACGGCAACGCGGTCGTGATCGCCGCCGTCTTCAGGGCGTTCAGTCCACCGCTGAGCAGCAGGGCGACGGCGAGCAGCGCAGCGACAGCGGCGAAGAAGACCCGCAGCCAGTTCTTCGGCTCGATGTCACCGCCCGACGCGATCATCGCCATCACGAGCGACCCGGAGTCCGACGAGGTCACGAAGAACACGCCGATGAGCAGGATCGCGCCGTAGGTCAGGACCATGCCGGCGGGCAGGTCACCGAGGACCGCGAACAGCGAGCCCTCGATGTCGACCGAGCCGTCCGAGCCGATCAGGCCACCCGAGCCGTCGGTCTGGCGGTGGATCGCGGTGCCGCCCAGGACGGCGAACCACAGGAACGTGAGCGCGGTCGGCACCAGGAGGACGCCGAACACGAACTGTCGGACCGTGCGGCCCTTGGAGATGCGGGCGATGAAGACACCGACGAACGGCGCCCACGACATCCACCAGCCCCAGTAGAAGGTGGTCCAGGCGCCCTGCCAGGCCTCGCCCTCGGCGCCCTGCTGCGCGGTGACGTTGAACGACAGACCGACGATGTTCTGCAGGTAGGAGCCGATCGACTGCACGAAGTCACGCAGCAGGAACTGCGTCGGGCCGACGATGAGCACGAACAGCAGCAGTGCGGCGGCGAGCAGCAGGTTGAAGTTCGACAGGATCTTCATGCCCTTGGTCACACCGGTGACGAGCGAGACGATCGTGACGGCCGTGATCACCGCGATGATGGCGATCTGGCTGACGATGCTGCTGTCGGCGATGCCGGCGCTCTCGAGTCCGGCGCCGATCTGGATGACGCCGAGGCCGAGCGAGGTCGCCACACCGAACAGCGTGCCGACCAGGGCGATGACGTCGATCAGGTTGCCCCAGCCGCCGCGCACGCGGTTGCCGAGCAGCGGCTCGAGGGCCCAGCGGATCGACACCGGACGACCCCGGCGGTGGATCGCGTACGCCAGGGCCAGGCCGAGGACGACGTAGATCGCCCACGCGTGCAGGCCCCAGTGCAGGAACGTCTGGGTCAGTGCCTGCTGCGCGAGCTCCTTCTCGTTCCCGGTGACGCCGGGGCGCGGGGAGGCGAAGTGGCTGAGGGGCTCGGAGACGCCGTAGAAGACGAGGCCGATGCCCATGCCGGCGGCGAAGAGCAGCGAGAACCACGAACCGGTCGAGAACTCGGGCTCGTCCTGGTCCTTGCCGAGCTTGATGTCACCGAAGCGGCTGAAGCCGACGAACAGCGAGAAGCCGACGAAGAACGCGGCGATCAGCACGTAGTACCAGCTGAAGTTCTTGACGATGCCGTCCTGCAGACCGAGGAACAGCGCCTCGGCGGTGGAGGGGGAGATCAGGGTGAAGGCCACGAACCCCAGCACGATGACGGCGGCGGGCCAGAACACCCACCGCCGCAACTGCGGCGTCGTGGTCACGGGTCCGGGCAGGGGAGGAGTGGTGCTTGCCATGCGGTCCATGGTGCCTGCTCGCGATCCTGTGTGTTCGCCCAGGCGTGTCGTGGTTCAGAAATCGCGCGCGGACTCCGTGGGGTTCCCCCGGCCGACCCGGGCGAGGTGGAGCCTCCGTGACAGCCGGATCACGGGACGGATGAGCAGCTGGACGCTCCCGATCAGGAACAGCCAGGTGCCGGCCGTCGTGGTGCTCTCGGAGAAGAAGAGGACGCTGCCGACGATGAACCAGAGCGCCACCATCACGTCGTTGATGATGCTGATCGTCTCGTAGACCCCGCGGATGCGGAGCTCCTCGTGCCCCACCCGGAGTGCGATGTCCCGTTCGTCCTCAGCCATCAGACGATCCTGCCAGCTCCGTGCCGTGTCCGTCCCGGTGGGCGCGGCGCGCGGCGGTGGACGCGCTGCGCGGCGGACGGGAGGCGCGGGGCGGGCTGGCGCCGTGCCTCCCGTCCGTGGGGCGCACTGACCACTGCCACATGCGATTACAACGTTGACGTACGCTTTACAGCGCTGTAAACAGGAGCCTGCGCGACGATGCGCGACGAGGGAGAGACCCGATGGTGGGAAGCAGGACCGCAACACTCCAGGCGGCGGTGAGCCGGCGGGGGTTCCTCGCGGGCGCGGCCGGTGGCATCGCACTCGGCACGATGGCGCTCGCCGGGTGCGCGACCCCGGGGCGTGCCGCCGGTGGTGCCACGACGCTCCGCTTCTACGAGCAGAAGCAGGAGGTCATCGCGTACTTCGACAAGCTGCTGCGGCGGTTCGAGGGGGAGCACACCGGCTTGTCGGTCGTGCACGACAACACGTCGGCCATCGCCCCGCAGTTCGTCCGCGGCGAACCGGCGGACGTCGGGTGCTTCAACGACAACCTCGAGCTCGCCCGGTACATCTCGCGCGGCGTGCTCAGCGACCTCAGCGACCTGCCGTCGGCAGCGCGGGTCCGACCGGACATCGACACCCTGACGAACCAGTACGCGAAGTTCGAGGACCGCACGAGCGTGCTGCCGTACTCGCTCGCGGCGGCCGGGGTGATCTACAACAAGCGCATCTTCGCCGAGCACGACCTGCCGGTCCCGACGACGTGGGACGAGTTCGTCGAGGTCTGCCGGACACTGCAGAAGGCTGGCGTCACGCCGATCTACGCCACCGACCGGGACACCTGGACGCTCTGGCAGGGCCTGTTCGACTACTCGGTGGGCAGCCTCGTCGACACCGGCTCGTTCTTCCGGAAGATGAAGGCCCTCGGCGCCGACGTCGGCCCGGACTCCGAGGTGTCGTTCGAGAAGGACTTCGCGGTGCCGATGGAGCGCGCGAAGACCATCTCGTCGTTCTTCAACCGCGACCACGCCACCCGGGCCTACGCCGACGGCAACCTGGCGTTCGGCAAGGGCGAGGCCGCGATGTACCTGCAGGGCCCGTGGGCGCTCGGGCAGATCGCGCTGATCGACGAGAAGCTGCCCGTCGGCACCTTCGCCCTGCCGGTGTCGAACGACCCGGCCGACCGCAAGGCCCGGGTCAACATCGACCTCGGGCTCTGGATCCCCACGGCGTCCGAGCACCCGGAGCAGGCGAAGGAGCTCGTCGAGTTCCTCATGCAGCCCGAGGTCATCGACGCCTACAACCGCGACAACCTGGCGTACTCGCCCCGCATCGACGCACCACCGCAGCAGGACGAGCGCCTCGCCGGCCTGCAGCAGTACGTCGACGACGCGGCGTTCTACCAGGGCGCCGGCACCTTCATCCCCACGTCGATCCCGCTCGGCAACTACCTGCAGTCGGCGATCCGGAGCGGGGACTTCACCTCGATGCTGCAGCGGCTCGACTCGGACTGGCGGCGGCTCGCCGGCCGTTCCGCGACGGTCTGAGCCGGACCAGGACACAGGAGTCACCATGACCATGCAGACCCCGCTCTCCCGCGACACCGACCCGGACACCTCCGGACCGGCGACCGACGCAGCCCGCACGCACCGGCGTGTGGGTTCCCGCGGTGTCGGTTCACTCAGCCGCACCGAGGGCATGTACTACCTGTTCCTCGTGCCGGCCCTCGTGCTGTTCACGGCGTTCGTCGTCGCCCCCGCCTGCGTCGGCGTCTTCTACAGCTTCACCGACTACCTGGGGTTCGGGCAGTGGGACTTCATCGGCGTCGAGAACTACAAGGCGCTCGTCTCCGACCCGGCGATCCTGGCGTCGTACGGCTTCACGCTCGGCTTCGCGGCCGTCACCGTCGTCGTCACGCAGGTCGTCGCGCTGTCCCTGGCGATCGCCCTGGCGAAGAAGATCCGGTTCGCCGCCGGGTTGCGGTCGGTGTTCGTCATCCCGATGGTGATCTCGGGGATCATCGTCGCCTACGTGTTCAACTTCCTGTTCTCGAACACCGTGCCGGCCCTGGCCACCAGCGTCGGCTTCGGCCCGCTCGAGCAGAGCATCCTCGGCGACCCGAACCTCGCCTGGCTCGCGATCGTGATCGTGTCCGCCTGGCAGACCGTGCCCGGCGCGCTCCTCATCTACACGGCGGGGCTGACGTCCATTCCCGAGGAGCTGTACGAGGCCAGTGCGCTCGACGGCGCGACCGGCTGGAAGCAGCTCCGCTCGATCACGCTCCCGCTGCTCGGCGGCTTCATCGTCATCAACACCGTGCTCGGTGTGAAGGGGTACCTCGGCGCCTACGACGTGATCGTCGGTCTGACCAACGGCGGCCCCGGCAGTGCGACGAGCAGCGTCGCGATGACCATCTTCGGCGGCTTCACCGGCGGCGACTACGCCTACCAGATGGCGAACGCGACCGTGTTCTTCATCATCACCGTCCTCATCTCCGTGCTGCAGCTCGCGGCGACCCGCGGAAGGAACCTGCGACTCGCATGACCGCCATCGACACACGACCCCCGACCGACACCCGCGCCGTGACCACCGGCGGTGGAGGGCGTTCCGGCCGCGGCCCCCGCCGACGACTGGGCGGCACGAACTGGACGCTGACCGTGGTCCTCGGCCTCGCGTCGCTGACCGTGCTCATCCCGCTGTACGTGACGCTCTCGATGGCGTTCAAGACGACCGAGCAGTCCGTCGACGGCAATGCACTCTCGCTGCCGTTCCCGTTCAACCCGGGCTCGTTCGCCGAGGCCTGGCAGCTGACCCGGTTCCCGGTGTCCTTCTCGGTGTCGCTGGGCGTCGCGGCGCTCACCGTCGTCGCCACGCTGCTGCTCAGCTCGTTCGCCTCGTACGCGATCGTCCGGAACTGGCACAAGCGGTTCTTCCGGTACTCGTTCGTCTACCTGCTCGCGGCGATGTTCCTGCCGTTCCCGGTGGTGGCGCTGCCGCAGATCAAGCTGACCGCCGAGATCGGCCTCGACAACCCGATCGGCGTCGGGATCCTGCACGCCATGTTCCAACTGTCGTTCAGCGTGCTGCTCTACTCCGCGTACCTGCGGTCGATCCCGGTCGAGCTCGAGGAGAGCGCCCGCATCGACGGGGCGTCCACGTGGCAGATCTTCTGGCGGATCATCCTGCCGCTCCTCGGCCCGATGAACGCGACGGTCGGCATCTTCGCGTTCCTGGCATCGTGGAACGACTTCATGATGCCGTCGCTCATCACGGCGGATCCGGGGTTGCAGACCCTGCCCGTGGTGCAGAACATCTTCCAGAGTCAGTTCGGCACCAACTACAACGTCGCCTTCGCCTCGTACCTGATGGCGATGGCGCCCACGATCATCGTCTACCTGTTCGCGCAGCGCTGGGTCATCAGCGGCGTGACGCAGGGCGCGGTCAAGAGCTGAGAGGCACCACGTGAGCAGCAGCAGCACCGGCACCAGCACCACCGGCACCACCGGCACCACCGGCGCCGTCCTCCCCACCATCCGTCCGTTCCCGGGCTCGGACCCGGTCGCCGACCCCGCAGCCGTCGTCACCGGCGACCACTGGCGCATCACCGTGCTCGACGCCGGGGCGTTCCGCGTCGAGTGGAGCGACGACGGCGGGTTCGAGGACCGCGCATCGACCTTCGCGATGCGCCGACGCCTGCCCGTGCCGGCCTTCACCGTGGAGCGGACGGTCGCCGCCGACGGCACCGGCACCGGCACCGCCGCCGGCGTCGTCGTCACCACGGACCGCGCCCGCCTGCGCTACGACGGCCGTCCCTTCAGCCCGAGCGGCCTGGTCGTCGAGACCACCGGCCCGGACGCCAACCGCTGGCGCTGGGGGCAGGAGCCGCGCGACCTCGGCGGCACCGGCCGCACCCTCGACGACGTCGACGGCCGGATGCCGCTCGAACCGGGGATCCTGGCCCGCGACGGCATCACCGCGCTCGACGACAGCGAGTCGTTCCTGTTCGCGGACGACGGCTGGATCGGCACGCGGGTCCCCGGGCGCCGCGACGTCACGGTCTTCGCGTACGGCCGTGACTACGACGCCGCACTCCGCACGTACCACGCCGTCTCCGGCCCGCCGTCGCGGATGCCGCGGTGGGCACTCGGCAACTGGTGGAGCCGGTACCACCCGTACAGCGACACCTCGTACCTCGAGCTGCTGGACCGCTTCGCCGACGAACACCTGCCGTTCTCGGTCGCCGTCATCGACATGGACTGGCACCGGGTGGACTCCGTCCCGCCGCGCTTCGGCAACGGCTGGACGGGGTACTCCTGGGAGCCGTCGCTGTTCCCGGACCCCGAGGCCTTCCTCGCCGAGCTGCACCGCCGGGGGATGCGCACGACGCTGAACCTGCACCCGGCCGACGGCGTGCGGGCGTTCGAGGACGCCTACCCCGCGGTGGCGCGGGCGATGGGCGTCGACCCGGAGACCGAGCAGCCGATCCCGTTCGACCCGACGGACCGGCGGTTCCTGCAGGCCTACTTCGAGCAGCTGCACCGCCCGCTTGAGGAGCAGGGAGTCGACTTCTGGTGGATCGACTGGCAGCAGGGTCGTGAGACCGGGCTGCCCGGGGTCGACCCGCTGTGGCTGCTCAACCACTTCCACCTGCTCGACTCGGCGCGACACGCGCCGTCGGGCGGAGACGCAGCCGCAGTCCCGGCCCCCGTCGACGGCATGACCTTCTCGCGCTACGCCGGCCCCGGCAGCCACCGGTACGCCGTCGGGTTCTCCGGTGACGCCGTCGTCTCGTGGGCGTCCCTGGCGTTCCAGCCCGAGTTCACCGCCACCGCCGCGAACATCGGCTACCCCTGGTGGAGCCACGACATCGGCGGCCACACCCGCGGCGTCCGCGACGACGAGCTCGCCACCCGCTGGGTGCAGTTCGGGGTGTTCTCACCGATCATGCGCCTGCACTCCGCGAACAACCCGTTCATCCGCAAGGAGCCCTGGGTGTTCCCGGCCGAGGCCCGCGCCGCGATGGGCGAGGCGCTCCGCTTCCGTCACCGCCTGGTGCCGTACCTGCACACCATGAACCACGGCACCGCCGAGGGAACCGCGCTGGTCCGGCCGCTCTACCACCTGGAGCCGCGCCGCGACGAGGCGTACCGGGTGCCGAACACCTACGCGTTCGGCTCGGAGCTGCTCGTCGCCCCGATCGTCGTACCCCGCGACCCGGTCAGCCGCCACGGGGTCGCCCGGGCCTGGCTGCCGCCGGGCACCTGGACCGACGTCTTCACCGGCACGGTGTACGCGGGCGACCGGTTCGTCGACCTGCACCGCACGCTCGACACGGTGCCGGTCCTGCTGCGCGCCGGTGGGATCCTGCCGCTCGCCGCGGCCGATCAGCTCGACGCCACCGTCAACCCGACGGCGTTCGAGGTCCTCGTCGCACCGGGTGCGGCGGGTGACTTCACCCTGGTCGAGGACCACGAGGGCGAGGGCATCCGCACCGCCCGGACCCGTCTGACCTGGGACCCAGAGCACGCCGAGTTCCGGGTGCACGCCACCACCGGAGCCCTCGACGTCGTCCCCGCCCACCGCGACTGGCGGATCACGTTCCTCGCCGCACCGGCCGACGGGCAACCGACATCGGCACGCTGGGCCGACCGGTTCTCGGTCGACGTGTCCGTCGACTCGGCGTCGGGCGGATCGGTCACGCTGGTCGGCGCTCCGGTCGTCGGTGTCGACGCGCGGGAGGCCGTGCGGCGGGTCCTCGAGGGCGCGCAGGCCGGCAACCCGGAGAAGCTCGAGGCGTGGGAGGTCGTGGCCAAGGACCTGCCGCGTGCGGACCGCATCGTCGAGCTCGGCACCGTCGGGCTGCCCGACGCCCTGCGGGACGTCGTCGTCGAGCTGCTCGGCAGCGTGCACCCGGGGGAGTCGGCTCCCGCAGGCCGCTGACGGCACGCGACGGGGGACGAGGCGGAGGGGCGGCTCGTGGCCGGGCCCGCCACGTGCCGTGGGACCGGCCGCACTGCAGACTGCAGACTGCAGACTGGAGGCTCGTGGCCGGGCGCGCGCCGGGCCTCCCGTCCGTCGTCAGGCGCCCCGGTGCGCCGCCCGGTCGGACGTGCCGTCCGCGTACGGCGCGCTCTCGCCGACGAGCAGGCGGTGGCCGACCGTGACCAGCCTGCCGGGCACGTCGGAGCCGTCCATCCGCTCGACCAGCAGGTCGAGCGCGGTGTCGGCGAGGGCGACCGTGTCGGGCGCGACGGAGGTCAGGCTCGGCACCAGGCTCGACCCGAGTCCGACCGCGTCCCACCCGACGACGGCGACGTCGCCGGGGGCGTCCAGGCCGCGCAGGCGCATCGCCCGGAGCGCCCCGAGCGCGGCCAGGTCGTCGCGGCAGAGCAGACCGTCGACGCGGAGTCCGGCGTCGAGCGCGGCGCCGAAGGCGACCTCGGCACCGGCGGCGTCACCGACCTCGCGGGGGACCAGCAACGCGTCGTCGAGCGGCAGACCCGCGGCGACGAGTCCGGCACGGTAGCCGTCCAGACGCAGTCCGGACGTGCGCGACGACGGACCGGTCTCGTGCCCGAAGAACCCGATGCGGCGGCAGCCGAGCGCCACGAGGTGTGCGACGGCCTCGGTGGCGGCCCCGGCGTTGTCGATGACGACCTGGTCGGCGTGCGGGGGCCGGACGTCCTCGCCGAGGAACACCACGGCGGTGTCCCCGCGGATCCGGTCGATGGCCTCGGGCGTGAGCACCTGCGGGTGGATCACGACCCCGTCGACCACACCGGCCTCACGTCCCCGCACCGCTGAGCGTTCACCGTCGGGGTCGCCGCCGGTCTCCTCGAGCAGGAGCTGGTAGCCGCGGTCGGCGCACACCCGCGAGAACACGTGGGCCAGTTCGGCGAAGTACGGACGCCGCAGGTCGGGGAACGCGAAGGCGAGCATGTTCGAGCGTCCGGTTGCCAGGGACCGGCCCGAGACGTTCGGGCGGTAGCCGAGCTCGTCGATCGCGGCCTGCACCCGACTGCGCATCGGGTCGCTGACGTGCTGGTAGCCGCGGACGACGTTGGACACGGTCTTCATCGAGACGCCGGCGTGTGCGGCGACGTCCTGCAGCGTGACCTTGCCCATCCGCTCACCGTAGCGGGCGGAGGGGGTCGTGGTTGCTCGCCCGCGGTCGTGCGTGCTCGCCCGCAGTCGGGGTTGCTCGCCCGCAGTCGTCAGGGGACGAGTCGGCGTTGCACGATCGCGCGGGCGACCTCGGAGAGCTGCTCGTGGTGCTCGAGCGCGTACCCACGGATCACCGCGAAGGCGTCCT
The DNA here is from genome assembly GCF_003234485.1 of Curtobacterium sp. MCLR17_034. NCBI lineage: Bacteria > Bacillati > Actinomycetota > Actinomycetes > Micrococcales > Microbacteriaceae > Curtobacterium > Curtobacterium sp. MCLR17_034. The sequence goes on along the minus strand of NZ_QKTH01000009.1, from coordinate 9,176 downwards.
CGATCGAGACGCCGCGCAGGTACGACACGACGCCCTTGGCCTGCTCGATCACCTCGCGCGAGCCGATCGTGCGCTGCAGCTGCGCGCGGACGACCTCGTGCTCGCGCAGGGACCGTTCGTGCAGGATGCCGATCGTCGCCACGTCCGCCAGGGCTCGGGCGACGCGCAGGTCCGACTCCACGAGCGCACCGACGCCGGCCCCGAACAGGTTGAGCGTGCCGATGACGTTGCTCCCCAGCCGGAGCGGGACGGCGTGCACCGACCGGAACCCGAGCGCGAGCGCACCCGTGCGGAACATCGCCCAGTCCGCCGGGGCGACGTCGATGTCCGGGCACGTCACGACTCGTCCGGTCGCGAACGAGGTCATGCAGGGGCCGGCCTCGGCATCGAGCTGCAGCACCTCGACGAGCCGGGTCGCCTCGGAGGTCGAGGCCACGACCTCGAGCTCCTGGTCGTCGTTCGCCAGCAGGATGCCCGCGGCGTCGATGCCGAGCACGTCGACGCACGTCTCGACCAGGGTCTGCAGCAGCTCCACGACGTCGTAGGCGTCCACCAGGGTGTCGGCGAGCGACGTGAACGTCTCGAGGATCCGGGCTTCTCGGCCTGCCGTCGTCACTGGACCTCCTCGATCAGGTCGCCTCGCTTCTCGAACCGGACCGTGCCGTCGAGGATCTCCTCCGCCACCCGCCGCATCGTCGTCCGGCGGGCGAAGGCGTGGCCCTGCAGCAGCAGGTAGGCGTCCTCGGGGCTGATGTCGAGCTGCGCGAGCACGACCCCGGTGGCCTGGTGCACCACGCGCCGCGACGACGGGCTCCGATCGAGCAGGGCGTCGTCCCCGTCCGCGATGGAGCGGAGCGCCCGGCGCAGGACCCGGCGGCTGACGGCCGAGGCGAGGGTCATGGCCTGCCGCACGGTGTCGCCCTCGATCGTCGCGGGCTGCGGCACGTACACGTCGATCGCGCCGAGCGGGAACGGCCCGAAGGCGACCGGGAACGCGAAGACCGCGCCGACGGGTTCGCTCCGGACGGCTTCGTTGAATGCGGGCCACGCGGAGTTCGGTCGACGGACGACGTCGGTCTCCAGCACCGGGGCATCGGTCGCGAGCGCGGCCCAGCAGGGACCCTCGGACAGGTCGAACTGGATCTCGTCGACGCGGGTGGCGACTTCGTCCGTCGCGGACACGGTCTCGCTCGGGCACAGGTCACCGAAGGTCGAGATCGAGACACCGCCCATCGGCAGCGCGAGCGCGAGCGGCCGACTGAGTTCGTCGTCGGCGATCTCCGCCGACCGGAGCGCACGGAGTGCACGCTCGAATGCGTCATCCATGGGCGCCTTCCCTGCCGTCTGTCGATCGTACGCGCTGGTCGGTGTCGGACGATCCGGACTGCGCAGGCGTGTTCGGCGGTGGGCCGGCGCGCCAGGCCGGCAGCTCTGCGGGCGGGTACGACCCCTGCTCGTCCTGCACCCGGAGCATCGCGTCCAGGGCCACAAGCGTCACGCCGGAGGTCTCGCGCACCACCGTCCGCACCGCGTTGCCGAGCAGGAACGCCATCAGGTCCTCGCTGCCGCCGTCCGGCCGGTAGTCCCGCCACGGACCGGCCCCCGCTCGCTGCAGCGCACCGGCGAGCACCGCCTTCGCGTCGTCGACGTCGACCTCGCAGTCGAGCACCAGGCGGAAGCGCCGCTGGTTCCGGTCCGACAGGCTCGGTGCGCCGTCCTCGTCGTCCTCGTCGTCCTCGGGAACGAAGGACCGCAGCGCCGACGAGGGCGCGATGCCGTACGCCGCACGGAACGCCGCAGCCATCCGGCCCGCGTTGCTGAACTGCCAGCGTTCGGCGATCTCCGCGATCGTCCGCCGGTCCGGCGCACCGGAGGCTTCCTGCAGGTCGCGACGGACACCCTCCAGGCGCACGGCGCGCAGGAAGGTTCCCGGGGACTGCCCGATCTCGGCCTGGAACCGCTTCTGCAGGCTCCGCGGCGACAGCTGCACGGCCGCGGCGACGTCGGCGACGGTGATGTGGGTCGCAGCCTGCTCGTGGACGAACCGCATCGCATCCCGGACCGCACGCGAGAGTCGGGGCGGGCCGTCCTGGGTCGCGCTGCTCCCGTCGCTCATGCGCCGACCGTACGGGACCCGCCGACGGCGCGCTCCCAGGGCACCGATCGAGGCGACGGATGATCCACCTTGCGCGGTACGAAGTCAACCCCTGACATGACCGGAATCGTCCTGTCGATACTGAAAGTGTCTCGTGCATCGCGGTCGAAGTGATGCGCCACATCGAACCGACAGGGAGGGCGCGATGGGACACCGCCAGGGATCCACGACCGTGATGACCGAGGCCGCCGTCTGGCAGCAGGTCGTCCACACCGATCGGATCCGTGCGCTCGCCGCGACGGACCCGACGGACATCCGCGTCCAGCCGGTCGACGCCGGGTGCTGGCGGGTGGTCGACGCCGCAGTTGCATGGGGGGACCCCGACATGCTCCTCGGCTTCATCGAGCGCACGGTGGACGGTTTCGACTGCACGCTCATGGCGGCGCTGCACGAGCACGACCGGCGAGCGAGCCTGCAGGACGCCCGCGCCTGGTTCGAACACCGCTGCGGACAGCGCTTCGACGAGGCACCGTGCTGACCGCGGTCCACGGGACCGACGCCGCCCGGACCGTCACCGCGAGGATCGACGCGCAGCGACGCCGCACCGAACGATCCGGTACCGACCGGGCCTTCGCCGCACGCGTGCTCGCCCAGGCCGGGCACGGCCGTGACGTGCGCTTCGACGTCGAGGACGACGCCTTCCGGCTGCCGTTCCGGTTCCGCTACCGGACCCGACGGGACGGTTGCGTGAGCCTCGTCACCGCGTCGGCGACCTCCGGCTTCTCCGGGGTCTTCGAGCCCATCGACCGCATCGTCGTCGGGTGGTCGAGCACCGGAGGTGTCCACATCGCCGTCGAGGACGGCGTCGTCCTCGAGACCCGCCCGGGCACGCCCGTCCTGATGCCGACGTCCGGGGAGTTCTCGGTGCGCGCCCCGAAGGGCACGCTGCAGCTCGTGAGCATCGACCGGTCGCTCCTCGACCAGGTGCGCTCGTCGCTGGGAGCAGCGTCCGAACTGCCGACGCGGGGTGCCGAGCCCGCCGTCGCTGCCCTCGAACACCTGCGCCGGTGCGTCGAGCAGGTGGCCGTCACCGCGACGCGCGACGGGTTCACGTCCGGTGCCCGGACCGGTGCGCAGGTCGCGCTGGTCGAGGCCGTACTCGGAGCCTTCGGCGTGCGGACGCCCGCGGTCCTCAGCCGGGCGGTGACGCCGTCGACGGTCGAGCTCGCCGAGGCCTACCTCGACGGACACTGCGAGCGGACGTTGTGCCTGGCCGACATCTGCGACGCCGTGGGCGTGAGTCCGCGGACCCTGCAGACGGCGTTCATGCGGGAGCACGGTGTCTCACCGATGACATTCCTGCTGCGGATGCGGCTCGACCGGGTGCACGCTGTGCTGGAGTCCAGCAGCCGGCAGGAGACGAGTGTGAGCGAGGCTGCGATGGCCTGGGGCTTCCGGCACCTGGGGCGGTTCTCGGGGACGTACTTCCGCCGGTTCGGGGAGTACCCGGGGCAGACGTTGCGTGCATCGTCCGGTCGGTGCGCGGACGGTCCGGAGCGCCACGCGGGCTGAGTTCGCGCATCGCGCAACGTGTTCTGGACACCACGGTGAACACGCAACTTCGGCCCCTAGGGTCGCCGCAAGCGCAATCGCGTGAACTCCCTCGAACCGGTTGAAGGACCGATCCGTACCGGAAGGCGGTCCACATGACCACCACTCCGCTCGCTCCGGGTTACACCCGCACTCGTCCCGCTACGGGGGCTCGCAAGGGCACCTCGACCTACTCCGCGCTCCTGGCGCAGGTGAAGGAGAACGGCCTCCTGCGCCGTCGTACCGGTTTCTACTGGGCACTGTTCGGCGCACTCGTCGGCAGCCTCGCCCTCACCTGGGTCGCGTTCGCGTTCCTGGGTGACTCGTGGTTCCAGCTCATCGTGGCCGGTGCGCTGGGCGTGCTGTTCACGCAGTTCGCGTTCCTGTCGCACGAGGCCGCGCACCGTCAGGTGTTCGAGTCCCAGAAGTGGAACGACCGCGCTGGCCGCTGGCTCGGCACGTTCCTGGTGGGACTCAGCTACTCGTGGTGGATGAACAAGCACACCCGCCACCACGGCAACCCCAACACCGTCGGCAAGGACCCGGACATCGCCCCCGACGGCATCCGGTTCCTGCCGGAGGACGCCGCCGCCGTCAAGGGCGGCGCCATGAAGACCTTCATGCGCTTCCAGGGATGGCTGTTCTTCCCCCTCCTCACGCTCGAGGGCCTGAACCTGCACCGCTACGCCGTGATGTCGATCGTCACCGGCAACGGCACCAAGGCCGACAAGAAGCACCGCCTCATCGAGGGCGCCCTGCTCGTGGCGCGGTTCGCGATCTACCTGACGGTGGTGTTCTGGTTCCTGCCGTTCGGGATGGCGTGTGCGTTCCTCGGGGTGCAGCTGGCCGTGTTCGGCGTGATGATGGGGGCCTCGTTCGCCCCGAACCACAAGGGCATGCCGACCATCGCGCACGACGCGAAGGTCGACTTCTTCTCCCGCCAGGTGCGCACCTCGCGCAACATCCGTGGCGGCTGGTGGGTGTCGTTCCTGATGGGCGGGCTGAACTACCAGGTCGAGCACCACCTGTTCCCCTCGATGCCGCGTCCGGCGCTGAAGCAGGCCCGCCTGCTCGTCCGTGACCACTGCGACACCCTCGACGTGCCCTACACCGAGACCACGCTGCTGCGTTCCTACGGCATCGTCGTCCGGTACCTCAACCGCGTCGGCCTCGCCGCCCGCGACCCCTTCGCGTGCCCCATGGTCGCGCAGCTGCGCATCCACTGACGCCGTGCTGACCGCCATGCCCACGGGCACCGTCAAGTGGTTCGACCACAGCAAGGGGTTCGGCTTCATCCACCCCGACGACGGGTCCCAAGACCTGTTCGCGCACTTCTCCAGCATCGTCGCGGCGACCGGCTCCCGGCCGCTCGCCCAGGACGACCACGTGCAGTACGAGATCGGGCCCGGCAAGAAGGGTCCGCAGGCGGACAACATCTCGATCATCCGCTGATCGGCACCACCAACGAGCAACGCCCCGACCGGTCCGGTCGGGGCGTTGCTCGTTGTGCGCGTCGCCGTCGCTGGCCGAGCCTCGCTCCGCTGGACGGACCGCGCGTCCCGGCACCCGCAGCCTGTCGTCGGAACCGAGTCTCGGCAGGAGCCGCCGGCCCGGCGCACCACGAGCTCGGGCCGTGATCTCGCGCCGAACGACAGTCCACGCCCCGTGAACCACGCAAGGTGTCGCTCAGCCCGAAACGAGGCGGGCGTTCACTCGCTCATATCGACGCTGGCCCTGTCGAGATCTTCGGTCTCGGAAGCACGGGCCTCCAGCGCATCGGTGTGATCAACGGTCGGACAAGGAGCCCCGATAGCAGGGCGAGAACGAAGCGATCCGGACGGTCAGTGATTCGTTGTCGACAGTGACCAGGTATCGCTCGCCGGTGCCGCGGCTGAGCGCGAGCCGTTCGAAGCCCTTGCTGGTCCGGTCCGTCTCGGCAGTGAACGAGGAGCCCGTTGAGAACTCGGACCGTATCTGGCCGTACGCGGGATCCGCTGCTTCTGACTTCGTCAGCCGCAGGGTGATGCCGCCGGCAGACTGCACCTCTGAATCAGAACATGCGAGCAGTACCCACTTCCGAGTTGCCTCAGACGAAACCTTCTCGGCGTCGAACGTGTCGGCGATCTTTCGTTGCACAGCATCCGTGCGCTCCTCGGCCGCAGCACGGGCCTCCGCTTGCTCGGAACCGGATGAGGTCGTCGGTGTTGCCGTCGTGGGTTGCCCTCCGGTGCATGCGCTCAGTGCGAGGGCGATGATCGCCCCGATGGCGGATGAGATGGCCGGGTGTCTGGTCACAGGAAGATCTCCTCCACGAGGTCGTCAAGGACGTCCGGGTTTCCTTCGATCCGAGCAACCTTGTCGTGCTGGCCCATGAGGTTCCGGAATCGTACAAGTTCACGTCCTCGGGCGGCGGCCGCAGTACTCGCCGTGGCCGAACGCAGGGTTCCGACGAGGATTGTTCCTGTCCCACACCCCGCCCGCCCCCGCTTGCCCGACCTGCAGGATGTCGACGTAGGAGTAGTCCGTGTAGGTGGCCTGTCTGTTGGGCTGCCACATCTCCACGGCCGCCGAGGCGGGCGTTCACTCAGTCGTCGTTCAACGAACCCGGGAAACACTGCGAGAACGACGACAACCGGACTTTCTTGGTGTCGTTGTAGATCGTGACGAGGTACTGGTCGTCGTTCGTCCCGGTGAGCGTCAGTCGCTTCGCGCCCTTGCCGGTCGTGTCAGTGGCCGCCGTGTACCCGTCGTCCCGCACAGCGGCGGTGATCGCGTCGTAGGTCTCATCGACGTCCACTGGGCGCGCCAGCGTGATGGCGGCGCCGCCCGCTGCCGAAACAGTGGTGTCCGAGCAGGCCAGCAGCGTCCAGTCGATCGTGCGGCTGCTGGCGACCGCGTCGTCCGGGATCGCACCGATCACCCGGTCCTGGATCTCCGTCGTGCGACGTTCGGCAGTTGTCCGGGACACCGAGGCGGTTGCGCCCGGCTCGTGTTGTTCCTTCATCGATGGTCCTCCAGCGCAGGCAGTGATGGACAGTGCGAACGTCGTCACGAGACCCGCGACGAACCAGGCGGAGCGGGTGGTCACTCGAAGATCTCCTCGGCGAGTTGGTCGAGGACGGCGCGATTGCCCTCGATGCGTGCGACCTTGTTGTGCTGGTCCATCAGGTTTCCGAAATCGTACGGGTTCACGTCGGTCGGTGCCGGACCGTAGTACTCGTCGTGGCCGAACGCCGGGTTCCACCGTGGATTGTTGCCGTCCCAGACTTGTCGGGTGCCCTGCCCGAGCTGCAGGATGTCGTAGTAGGAGTGGTCCGTGTAGGTCGTCATCGGGTTGGGCCGCCAGGTCGGCGGCATACCCGCTCCGGACAACGATGTGACCTGCCCGTACTGGGTCCCCAGGGTTTCGGACGTGGTGATGTTCGCCAGACCCCAGCTGTGTCCGATGGCAGTTCGCTGCGTGTTCGCGAGGTTCGGGTCCACATCCAGTCCTGCTGACAGTTGGCGGAGTCGTTCAGCCGGGGCCAGTGCGAAGTTGGGGTCGTTCGCCTCGTTGACGCCGGCTGGCCCAGGGGTCTCCTCGCCGGGGAAGACGCCGTCCTTCGCCACGAGGACCACCGTGTCATCGGGCGACTGGTTGTGCAACCACTTGCCGACCTGTTGCACGCTGCCGTTGTAGAAGGACTCGACATTGCTGAAGGTCCCGGGCACGTACGTGATCACGTGCTCCGTGTCCGGTGAGGGCGTGCCGATCATCTCGATGATCCGATGGTCCTTCGGGTCGTACAGGTACAGCTGGGTCTTCGGCGGCTCGGCCGTGACGCGGAGCAGGTACTTCTCCTCGAGCGCCAGCCGGTCGATCTCGTCCTTGGTCGACTTGTCGGTCCGACCGGAGAGCGCCTCGGACCAGGCCAGAGCCAGTCGGAGCGCCTGGAGCCGAGACTGCACGGCTGAGAGGCGGTTCCCCGCGAGGTTCTTGTTCGCCGCAACGCGCGCCGCGGGCGGGAGGCCGTTCAGTCCGCCGAGCACCGACGGCACTGCTGCGATGAGTGCCTGCTGCTCGGGGGACAGGGTTGCGTCGTCGCCGTTCCCGAGTGACTGCCACCACGCACGCACCGCGCCGGGGTCGGCCTGCTGGATGGTCTCGACGACTTCGGGGTGGGCCTTCAGGAACGCTGCTGCCTCGTCAGCGCTCATACCCTGGAGCAGGGCGAGCAGCGTCAACGGGGTCGCACTCGCGATGTCGGACCCACTCAGCTTCTGGGGAAGTCCGTTCGCCTGACGGGCCGAGAGCGCGTCGATGCACCGCCGGTCGGCCGCACGACGCTGCTCGACGAGCGCGTCCCACTCCATGTCGAGGGACCGGGTCGTCGCGACTGCGTGGGACAGCTGGTCGTCGGCCCGGTTCGCGGTGGACTGCAGTGCAGCGCCCGCCTCGGGTGTCGTGGTGGCGTCCTTCGCAGCCGAGCGTGCTGCGTCGCGAGCCGTCTCGGACGCAGTCTGGGCGGACGCGAGAGCCGCTGCGGCCGAAGCCCGGGTGATCTCGAGCCGCTGTTGCTCCTGCTGCACCGCCTCGAGGTCCATCGCGTACCGCTCCAGAGCGGATGCCTGCTCGACGAGCGCAGCCCGGAGCATCATCGTGTCCGCGCCGAAGTCGCCGATGTTCGACAGGAACGGTTCCTTCGCGCGTCCCTTCCAGTCGGCGCTCTGGCCGTCGCTCGCGATGTCACGTAGGGTCCGCTCGACGTCCTGCAGCTCATCAGCCTTGGTGCGTCGCGCAGTCGCCAGCGCCGCGACGGCGGCGGTGTCGCCAGCTCCGGGATCGGTGGTCGTCCAGGACATCAGCGACCGCCAGACCGGCCCGCGAGGTCGTCCTCGACCGCGGAGATCTTGGTTGCCACCTCGCGCGGGTACTGCCCGATGGCGCTGAGGGACTGCGCGAGCACTTCGGCACGGTCGGTGATGGCGGTGCCCGCCGTCCCCAGCGCGTCTGCGACCTCGGCCGACCCGAGTGCGTCCTCTCGCGGATCGCTGAAGGTCCGGTCGAGCCGGACCGCCTGCGGTACCGGCGTCAAGGCGTTCGTCAGCGCATCGAGCGTCGTCTCGTCGACCTGCAGATCCCCCATCGGTCACCCCTCCCGTGGCCCTGCAACGACCATAGCAGCGGTCGCCACCGCACGCGGTGGGGCTGTGGAAGCGCCGACGAGACGGACTGGAGGCGCGGTGCGGTCTGGCACCGCGCCTCCAGCCCGTCGTTCCTCACGTCCACCGCAACCGACGCAAGTCGGCCCGGACCGCGCTGCTGCGTGGTCCGGGCCGACTGCGGTGTTGCGGCAGGTGTTACTTGATCTGTGCGGTGATGGTGGCGGTGCCGACGAGCAGGCCGCGCTTGACGGCGTCGGTGCCGAAGGTCTTGTTCAGCAGGCCGGCGGCGTCTTCGGAGATGTGGACGGTGGTGCCGGTGAGGATGGCGTTGTCGCCCTCGAGCTGG
>NZ_QKTH01000008.1:0-163384 GCF_003234485.1 Curtobacterium sp. MCLR17_034 | reverse complement strand
GGCTCTGTGCGGGCAAGCTCGCACCGTGCGCGCCCCGCTACTCGGTGCGAGCTTGCCCGCACAGAGCCGGCCTACAAGGCCGCGCCGAACAAGCAACGCCACACCACATGCACGAAACCGCACCGTGCGCCAGACAGGAGGCACGACACCAGCCCGCCCCGCGCCTCCAGACCAGACGCACAGGAGTCCACCGCACCGTGCGCACCCCGCCACTCCGTGCGGGCTTGCCCGCACGGAGCCGGCCTACAAGGCCGCACCGAACAAGCAACGCCGCACCATACGCACGAAACCGCACCGTGCGCACCCCGCCACTCCGTGCGGGCTTGCCCGCACAGAGCCGGCCTACAAGGCCGCACCGAACAAGCAACGCCACACCACACGCACGAAACCGCACCGTGCGCCAGACAGGAGGCACGGCACCAGCCCGCCCCGCGCCTCCAGACCAGACGCACACGAGTCCACCGCACCGTGCGCACCCCGCCACTCCGTGCGGGCTTGCCCGCACGGAGCCGGCCTACGAGGCCGCATCGAGCAAGCAACCCCGCACCAGCCTGACAACGCCGCACGGTGCGCCGCGCGCCCGCGCACCGGCGCGTCCCCGGGCCTCCCGTCAGGCGGTCCAGGCTGCCGGGTGCCGCCGCTGCCAGCGCAACCGGCGCTCGAGCTGCGCGCCGATCGCGAGCAGGACGCGCTCGCCGCCGGGGCGCCCGATCAGCTGCACGCCCATCGGGAGCCCGCCACCGTCGGCGTGGTCGTCCTCGGTCACGCCGACCGGCAGGGTGATCGCGGGGAGCCCGGACACGTTCGCCATCGACGTCCACGGCGAGTACACGCACTGCCGGCGGAAGTCCTCGTCCGGGTCGTCGCCGTACCAGCCGAGGGGCCGCGGCGTCATCGCGAGGGTCGGCGTGAGCACCGCGTCGAACCGGTCGAACGCGCCGATGAGCGTCGTCGAGAAGGTGTCGAGCGTCGACATCGCGTCGAGGACCTGCGTGCCGGACAGCGCCTGTCCGCGCGCCACGAGCCACGCCACGAGCGGGGTCAGCGCCGACAGGTCGATCCCGGGCACCTGCGGCAGTCGGGCGGCCGAGCTCTCCCACGCCACCCGGAACGCGTCGGCGTACGGCACGCGGGGCATCCGGACGTCCTCGACGCCGTGCCCGACCTCGCCGAGCACCCGCACGGCGGTCTCCACGGCGCCCCGGGCCGCGGGGTCGACGACCACGTCGACGGTGTCGTCCCACGGCGAACCCTCGAGCACCCCGACGACGAACCGGCCCTCGCCGCGGACGGCCGCCGCGGTGAACGGCCCCTCGCCGACGTCGGGGGTGACGAGCGCGTAGGGCGAGGCCTCCGGCAGCCCGGTCGGCGCGACCAGCGCGTCGAGGAGCATGCCCGCATCGGCGACGGACCGGGTGAGCGGCCCGGCGACGGACAGGCCGCCGACGCCGGAGCGGCCGGGCATCGACGGCACGCGGCCGCGGCTCGGCTTCAGGCCGACGAGCCCGGTCGCCGCGGCGGGGATCCGCACCGATCCGCCGCCGTCCGACCCGACCGCGGCGGGCACGAGTCCGGCGGCGACGGCGACGGCCGCACCGCTCGACGACCCGCCCGGCGCGCGCGTGGTGTCGTAGGGGTTCCGCGTCACGCCGAGCCGGGTCTCCGACGACGAGGACATGCCGAACTCCGGTGACGCGGTCTTGCCGATGCTGACGGTACCGGCCGCGTCGAGCGCGGCGACGAGCGGGTGGTCGGCCGACGCGGGCCGCTCCGGCAGGCTCGCGGTGCCGTTCCGCGTGGGGACGCCGGCGCGGTCGTACAGGTCCTTGTCGGCGGACGGGAGGCCCCACAACGGTCTCGACGTCGGCACCAGGTGGCCGAGGCGATCGGCTCGGGCCCGGGCAGCGTCCGCGGTGACCGTCACGAAGGCACCGAGTCCGGCGTCCAGGCGTTCCACGCGGGACAGGTAGTGCTCGGTGACCTCGAGGGCGGTCGCCTCGCCCCGGCGGATCCAGTCCCAGAGTTCCTGTGCGGAGAGGTGGTGGAGTTCGAACACGGCTCCGAGCCTAGGCGGCGGTGGCCCGTATCCTTCGACGGTGGACACCACTCTCCCCTCCGGCACGACGAAGCGCCGGATCGAACTCCGGCTCGTCCGGCCCCTGTTCGCCTGGTTCGCCCGGCCGACCGTCACCGTCGACGGGGTGGGGCACCCGGCGCAGTGGGGCACCGGCACGTGGGCGGTGCCGGACGACGGCGACACGGTGATCGGTGTGTACCTGTTCAACCGAGCGTGGCGGTTCGGGGCGGCCTCGGTGTCGGTCGGCGGCGCGACGGCGCTCGAGTACCGGGGCGGGCTGCTGCCGGTGGGTGCGGGTCGGTTGGTGCCGCGGGGCTGAGGGCCGCGCCGGGCCGGGCAGGGTCTGCTCGGGCGACTACTCGAACATCTCGGCGAGGAGCGCGTGCGGGTCACCGTCGACCACGTGCGCCGATCGTCGCTCCGGCCAGTGCGTCGTGGCGTCGTCCGGCCAGCACGGCACGACGTGGAGGTGCAGGTGCGGCACGCTCTGGCCGGCGTCCGCGCCCGATGCCTGCAGCACGACGGTCCCGGTCGCGCCGAGCGCCCCCTTCATCGCACGGGCGACGCGCTGCGCCAGTGCCGTGGTGGCGGCGAGTGCCGTGGGTCCTGCACTGAGCAGGTCGGCGGTGTGCTCGACCGGCACGACCAGGGTGTGGCCCGGAGCGAGCGCCGAGTCGGGCAGGGGTGCGAAGGCGACGGCGTGCTCCTCGCGCTCGACCCACACGGCGGGTTCGTCACCGGCGATCACGGCACAGAAGACGCAGGAGTCCATCGGCCCAGTCTGCTGCACGTGGGGTGCCGCTCCCGCGTGGGACGATGGGCGCATGACCGCCACGCTCGTCGCCAAGGGCCTGTCCGGCGGGTACGCCGCTCGCACGCTGTTCGACTCCCTCGACCTGACGGTGGCGCCGGGTGACGTGATCGGCGTCGTCGGTGTGAACGGTGCCGGCAAGTCCACGCTGCTCCGGCTGTTGGCCGGGGTCGACGAGCCGCTGGCCGGCACGGTGTCCCTGGCACCGACGGACGCGTTCGTGGGGTGGCTCCCCCAGGAGCACGAGCGCATCGCGGGCGAGACCGTCGCGGCGTACCTCGGGCGGCGGACCGGCTGCACCGAGGCGACGGCGACGATGGACACAGCGGCGGCGGCGCTCGGGCACCCCGATGCCGGCGACACAGCGGCCGACCGGTACTCGGCGGCGCTCGACCTCTGGCTCGCCGCGGGGGCCGCCGACCTGGAGGACCGGATCCCGGCGGTGCTCGCCGACCTCGGCCTCGAACCCGGCACCGGCGACTCCGGTGCGGACGGCGTCGGCCCGGACTCCCTGATGACCGCGCTGTCCGGTGGGCAGGTCGCCCGCGTCGGGCTCGCCGCGCTGCTGCTGTCGCGGTTCGACATCGTCCTGCTCGACGAGCCGACCAACGACCTCGACCTGGACGGCCTCGACCGGCTCGAGGCGTTCGTGCGCGGGCTGCGCGGCGGGGTGGTGCTCGTCAGCCACGACCGTGAGTTCCTGGCGCGCTCGGTGACCTCGGTGCTCGAGCTCGACCTGGCGCAGTCGTCGAACCGGTTGTTCGGCGGCGGGTACGACTCGTTCCTCGAGGAGCGCGAGATCGCCCGGCAGCACAAGCGTGACGCGTACGACGAGTTCGCGTCGACGAAGGCCGACCTGGTCTCGCGGGCACGGACGCAGCGCGAGTGGTCGAGCCAGGGTGTCCGGAACGCCATGAAGAAGAGCCCGGACAACGACAAGATCCGCCGCCGTGCGGCCTCGGAGTCGAGCGAGAAGCAGGCGCAGAAGGTCCGGCAGATGGAGTCCCGCATCGCCCGGCTCGACGAGGTCGAGGAGCCGCGCAAGGAGTGGCAGCTGGAGTTCACGATCGGCAGCGCACCCCGGTCGTCGGCCGTCGTCGCGACGTTGTCGGACGCCACGTTCACCCAGGGTGACTTCACCCTCGGCCCGGTCTCGCTGCAGGTCGACGGCGGTGACCGGATCGGCATCACCGGCCCGAACGGCGCCGGCAAGTCCACCCTGCTGCGGGCGCTGCTCGGCAAGCAGGCGCCGACGACGGGCACGGCCTCGCTCGGGTCCAGCGTCGCGGTCGGCGAGGTCGACCAGGCGCGTGCGGCGTTCACCGGTGACCAGCCCCTGGCAGCAGCGTTCGAGGCGATCGTCCCCGAGTACACGACCGCCGACGTCCGGACGCTGCTCGCGAAGTTCGGGCTGAAGGCGGACCACGTCGGCCGACCGGCCTCGGCGCTCTCCCCCGGCGAGCGCACCCGGGCCGGACTCGCGCTGCTGCAGGCCCGCGGGGTGAACGTGCTCGTCCTCGACGAACCGACCAACCACCTGGACCTCACCGCGATCGAGCAGCTCGAGCAGGCACTGGAGTCCTACGACGGGACCCTGCTGCTCGTCACACACGACCGGCGCATGCTGGAGACCGTCCGACTCGACCGGCAGTGGCGGGTCGAGGGCGGCACCGTCACCGAACGCTGACGGATCGACCGAGGGGGAAGCACCATGCGACGCAACACCTGGATCGCGACGACTGCCGGGGTGGTGGTGCTCGCCGTCGCTGCCGTCGTGGTGGGGGTGACCGTTGGGTCGCCAGCACCGGAGCCGACCCGCGCGGCCCGGGCCACGACGACACCGACCCCGAGCGCCACGCCGAAACCGAAGCCGACGCTCGCGGCCGTCCCCGCTGCACCGTCCGACGCGACCCTGGCCGCGCTGCCGTTGGCGTTCCACGACGCCGTCGTGCCGCAGTTGCTCGACGGCGGGGACGTCGAGCCCGAGGACACGTGGCAGATCGCGACCCCGCGCACGCCGCTCGTCGCCCTGTACGCGAGCCCGTCCAGCCGCGCCCGGCCGGTGGCGACCCTGTCCCACCTGGTGTCGACGATCAACCGGCCCGCGGCGACCGCCGTGTGGGGTCGCTCCCCCGGCCGGGACGGCGGGATGCTCCTGGTGTCGACGCCGTCCCGCAACCGCACCCCCGGTGACGGCGGCGACCCGGACGCCCCGAGCGCGACGTTCGCCTGGGCCCGGGCCGCCGACTTCACCGTGACGCGCACCGACCGGATGATCACGGTCGACGTCGCGGCGAGCACCGTGTCCGTCGTCACCCGGAAGGGGAAGGTCACCGCGACCGAGGCCGCGCGGCTCGGCACCCCGCAGGACCCCACACCGGCCGACACCGCCACCTACGTCGAGGCGGCGTACGTCGACACCCGCGTCGCGTACACGCAGGGCAACCCGATCATCCTGACCGGGGCGCACTCGTCCCGGATCCCGTCGTACGGCGGCAACGCTGCACTGACCGCGTTGCACTACTACCCGGACCCGACCGGCAGCTCGCACGGATGCGTCCGGATCTCGGCGGAGATGACGAAGACGCTCGCGGCGCTGCCCGTCGGCACCCCGATCCGGTTCAGCTGAGCCCGGGTCAGCTGAGACCGGGTCAGTGGAAGGGGCAGCGGCCCCGGACCTCGCCGCCCGATGCCGGCTTCGTCGGCAGTCGGCGGCGGTCGACCTGGAGCCCGTCGTCGAGGATCGTCAGCCGCGGGTCGCTCAGCACCGAGACCGCGGCCGCGAGTGCGGCGATCGCGACCTTCTCGCCGGGGCACCGGTGCCCCGTGGCGACGTCGGCACCGCCGTGCGGGACGAACGTCGTGATGGACTCGAAATCGTCCACGCCGAGGAACCGCGACGGGTCGAACTCGCCCGCACGGTCCCACGAGCGCTCGTCGGTGTCGGTCCCGGTGATGTCGAGCACCACGCGCCCGCCGGCGGGCAGGTGCTGGCCGTCCAGTTCGACGTCCGTGGTGGCCCAGGCTGGCAGCATCGGCACGAACGGCGCGGTCCGGCGGATCTCCTGCGCGAAGGCGACGGCGAGCGGGCCGTCGACGCGCGGACCGACGGCGAGCGGGCCGTCGGCGAGCGGGCCGTCGACGCGCGGACCGACGGCGAGCGGGCCGTCGACGCGCGGGCCGTCGACGCGCGGCCCGTCAGCGGTGTCGGCCGCCGCGCTCTCGGCGGCGATCCGTTCCCGCCACTCCGGCCGGTCGTGCAACTCCTTCGCCGCGAACGCCACGAACCGGGCCACCGCGATGGCCGGCCGGATGCTGTTCTGCAGTTCGATGCCGGCCAGCCGCGCCGGCAGCAGCGCGCCGGAGGGGTCCCGGTGCCATGCCCACTCGTGCAGGGCGGTGTGCGGCTCGGGGGTCAACCGGCCACCGCGCACGGCCTCGACCAGCCGCCGGGCGTGCCGGTCCGACCAGTGCCGGTTCAGGACGGCCTGCAGGTACTCCGGTGAGTAGGGCACCCCGAAGCCGTCGACGACCTGGGCGAGCCGCGCCGCCCAGCGGGTCTTCGCCGCCGGCGTCCCCGGTAGCCCGGCCCACCGCATGACGGCGCGGCCGATCGCACCGACGGCCGCGTCGTACGCCGACCGGGTGCCACCGGTCAGCCACGCGTCGCGTTCGGTCGCCCACTCGTGGGTCAGCAGGGGTGCGAGGCGCCGGACCTGCTCGTCCTCGTACGCGACGTCGACGAACGTCGCCTTGCGGTGGTGGTGCTCCGCCCCGTCGAGACTGTGCACCGAGCCGACGCCGAAGAGCGTCCGCTGCACGATCGCCGGCATCGCGCCGTGGCGTGCCGTGCGGTCGCCGTCGTAGAACAGCCCGACGCCCTCGGCACCACGCACGAGCAGCGCCGGACGTCCGAGCAGTCGGAAGCCCACCGCCCGCGCCCCCGGACGGGTCCGGCGCCACAGGTGGGCACCGAACCCGTAGCCGCGGGTCAGGAGCGAGAGGGAGTCGTCGATCGCCATGCGGCCATGCTGCCGAGCGCCGCCCGATCAGGCTCTCGGGATCCGGACCAGCCCGAGCCGCGCCACGACCTCGGCGCTCTCCTCTTCCGGGGTGCGGTCGGCGGCGATCGTCAGGTGGGCCTCGTCGGACTGCGGCGGCTCGAGCGTGGCGAGCTGCGACTGCAGCAGCGACGTCGGCATGAAGTGCCCGGAACGCTGCGACATCCGCTCCTCGATGAGGGCACCGTCACCGGCCACGTGCACGAACACCACCCCGGGGGCCCGCAGCACGTCGCGGTACGAGCGTTTCAGGGCCGAGCAGGTCACGACGCCGTTCGTGCCGGCGTCCAGGTGTCCGCGGATCCATCCGGCGACGACGTCGAGCCACGGCCAGCGGTCCTCGTCGGTGAGCGGGGTGCCGGCGTGCATCTTGTCGACGTTCGCCGGCGGGTGCATCGCGTCGCCCTCGGCGAACTCCCACCCGACCTGCTCCGCCACCATGGCGGCGACGGTCGACTTGCCGGACCCGGAGACCCCCATCACGACCAGGACGCGGGCGTCCAGCCCGGCGTCGGCCGCACCGGCAGCAGCAACTCCTCCTGCGCCGCTCATCGGATGAACACCCCGGCCAGCAGGACCCCCAGCAGACCGAACACCGAGATGAGGCACTCGAGCACCGTCCACGTCTTGAACGTCTGCCCCACCGTGGTGCCGAGGTACCCCTTCACCAGCCAGAACCCGGCGTCGTTCACGTGCGACAGGAACACCGAGCCGGCACCGATCGCGAGCACGAGCAGGGAGGTCATCGGCGTCGACAGGTCGGCGGCGATCGGCGCCATGATGCCGGCGGCGGTCACGGTGGCGACCGTGGCCGACCCGGTCGCCACGCGGACCAGGGCCGAGACGACCCAGGCGACGAGCAGCACCGAGACGCCGGAGTCCTTGACGGCGTCGGCGATCACGCCGCCGATGCCGGTGTCGATGAGCACCTGCTTGAACCCACCGCCGGCGCCGACGATGAGCAGCACGCCGGCGATCGGGGGCAGCGCGCTCTCGAGCGACTTCGACACGGCCGAGCGGTCCATCCCGCCGCCGATCGCGAAGAAGACCATCGCGTAGACGGCGGCGATGCCGATGGCGATCATCGGCGAACCGAGGAAGTCGAGCAGGCTCACCCACGAGCCGGCGGCGTCGGGGGCGGTGGCCTCACGGATCGCCTGGGCGAGCATGAGCACGACCGGCAACAGGATGCCGATCAGGGCGACGGTGAACGACGGGCTGCGCGGCTCGCTGATGACGCGCGTGAAGTCGCTCTTGCCGTTGGGCAGGGACGCGGTGTCCTGCGTGGCGGGGCCGCGCCGGGCCTCCCGTCCGGGGTGTGCCGGGTCGTCGGCGAAGGAGGCGGACCCGGAACCCGACCCCGAACCCGGGCCGGCGGTGGCGACCGCCCCACGCGACCCGAACATGTCGGGGACGGGGATGTCGACCCAGCGGGCCGCGAAGCGGGCGAAGAGCGGCCCGGCCAGGATGATCACCGGGATCGCCAGCACGATGCCGAAGGCGAGCGTGGTGCCGAGGTTCGCACCGACGGTGGAGATCGCGACGAGCGGGCCGGGGTGCGGCGGGACGAACGCGTGCATCGTCGACAGGCCGACCAGGGCGGGGACGGCGATCTTCATGATCGGCACCTCGCTCCGCTTGGCGACCAGCACGATGATCGGGATGAGCAGGACGAGGCCGACCTCGAAGAACATGGGCAGCCCGATGAGCGCGCCGATCAGGGCCATCGTCCACGGCAGCGCCGCCTTCGACGACTTCCGCACCAGGGTGTCCACGACGCGGTCCGCTGCGCCGGAGTCGACGAGCATCTTGCCGAACATCGCCCCGAGCCCGACGAGGATGCCGACGCTCGTCATGGTCGCGCCGAAGCCGTCACCGAAGCTGGTGACCGCCTTGTCCGGCGCCAGGCCCGCGCCGATGCCGACGCCGAGCGCGCCGATCGTGAGCGCGATGAACGGGTGCACCTTGAGCCAGGTGATGAGCGCGATGATCACCACGATGCCGACGAGCGCCGCGATGATCAGCTGCGGGATCGAACCGGACGGGTCGACCGTCTCGGTGGTGCCACCCGCGGCGAGCAGGTGGTCCGGGAGAGCGTGAGGCATCAGCGCCCCTTCCTGGAGTCGCTGCTGCGCGGCTCCGTCGCCTTCGTGTCGAGGGTGGACTGGCGCGACGAACGCCGACCCTCAATAATCTGATTAATCAGACTATACGCCGTCGTCCCGCGCGCCAACCGCCCGTCCCCGGAGTCTGCCGCTTCGATGGGACCGGCGTCACGGCGACCGCGTGACCCGTACTGCACGGAGGAAACGATGCCCACCGCACGCGGACTGCACGCCCACGTGCTCGACACCCTGGGCCAGCGGATCGTCGACGGCGACCTGGCCACGGGTTCCGTCGTGCGACCCGAACTGGTCGCCGACGAGTTCGGGGTGTCCCGCTCGGTCGTCCGCGAGGCCCTGCGCGTCCTGCAGTCCCTCGGCCTGGTCGAGCCCCGGCAGCGGGTCGGCACGCTCGTCCGCGACATCACCGCGTGGGAGCTGCTCGCCCCCACCGTGATCCGGTGGCGCGGTACCTCACCGGCGTACTTCGTGCAGCAGCGCGAGCTCGTCGAGCTCCGGCTCGGCGTCGAACCGGTCGCGGCGTCCTTGACCGCCGGCTCCGATGGTGCTGACGCCGTGCTCGCCGCCGCCGAGGACATGCTCGACGCCTGCGGACGCGAGGACAGTCGCGCCTACCTGGAGGCCGACGTCCGCTTCCACCGTGCCCTGCTCACCGGGTCGGGGAACGCCGTGTTCGCGCACTTCGCCGGCACGGTCGAGGCGCTGCTCCGCACCCGCACGTCGGAGTCGCGCGACCCCATCACGCGCTGGACGCGCGAGGCGGCGCTCCGGCACCATGCCGTCGGGCGCGCAGCGGTCGACGGTGACGCGGACGCCGCGGCGGCGGCGGCCACCGCGCTGCTCCGCGTGACGCGCGACGAGTTCATCACCGAGGCGCCGGCAGGCTGACGCGACCGGGCGACGGCCTGGAGGCGCGTGCCGGGGCCGCCACGGGCCTCCCGTCCGCCCTGTGGCCGCGTCTCGAGCGTGACGCGCGTCGACCGCGTCGGCTCCGTCAGCGTCGTCGCGCGAACAGCCGCGGGCCGCGCAGGCGGAGCCGCATCGTGACGGTGCCGAGCCAGCGGTCGTACTTGTAGCCGACCTTGCCCATCCGGCCCACTTCCTCGAAGCCGAGCCGCTCGTGCAGCCGGATCGACGCCTCGGCCTGGCGGTCCGCGATGACGGCGACGACCTCGCGCACGCCGGCCGATCGGCACTCGTCGAGCAGCGCCTCCATCAGCGCGCGGCCGAGCCCCTTGCCACCGGACGCGGCGCCGAGGTAGATCGAGTCCTCGACGACGTGGTTCGAGCGGTCCCGCGGGTTCCACGCGTCGACCAGGGCGTACCCGAGGATCTGCCCGGCGGGGTTCTCCGCCACCAGGAACGGCAGGCGGCGCTTCCGGATGTCGTCGTAGCGCTTCTTCCACGCGGCGTACGTGAACGCCGCCGGGTCGAAGGTCACCGACGAGTTGCGGACGTAGTGCGTGTGAATCTCGCGCACGTGGGGCAGGTCCCCCACCTCGGCCGCACGGATGCGGTACTCGAAGGCCGTCTCGGTCGCCGCCGGGGCACGCAGGTGTCGCGGCAGGACCCGCCGTCGCTGGTATTCCTCCTCGAGCACGTGCCGAGCCTACTGAGCGGGCAGCGTCCAGTCGACGGGCGGTGCGCCCTGCGACTCGAGCAGCGCGTTCACCTGCGAGAACGGGCGGCTGCCGAAGAACCCGCGCGACGCACTGAGCGGGCTCGGGTGGGCCGACGCGACGACCGGGGTGTCGCCGAGGAGCGGTCGCACCGAACCGGCCTGGGCACCCCAGAGCACGGCGACGAGCGGGGTGCCACGGGCGACCAGCGCGCGGACGGCCTGGTCCGTCACCGACTCCCAGCCCTTGCCGCGGTGGCTGCCGGCCTCGCCCGCCTGCACGGTGAGCACCCGGTTGAGCAGCAGGACGCCCTGGTCGGACCACGCCCGCAGGTCACCGTGCGGTGGGGGCGTCACGCCGAGGTCGTCGGCGAGCTCGCGGTAGATGTTCGCCAGGCTGCGCGGCACCGGACGGACGGCCGGGTCGACAGCGAAGGACAGACCGATCGGGTGGCCGGGCGTCGGGTACGGGTCCTGCCCGACGACCAGCACCTTGACGGCGTCGAACGGGCTCGTGAACGCGCGGAGCACGTCGCCGCCGGCGGGCAGGTAGTGGCGACCGGCTGCGGTCTCGTCGCGGAGCCACTCGCCGATCCTGTGTACGTCGGGTTCGACGGGTGCGAGGGCATCGGCCCAGCCGGGGTCGACCAGGTCGGCGAGTGGCCGTGGTTCCACGTCGGCTACGCGCCCATGGTGGCGACGGCCACCGACTCCTCGCCGGCCATCACACGCCAGACGCTGCCGGTCCCGCGGACCTCGAGCGCGCCCTCGCCGACGACGAGCGTGGTGTCCTCGTCGATCGCGAGTCCGGCGGTGACGAACTCGGCCTCGGCGCTGGCGATGAGCCGCGCGAGCGTGCCGGCCTGCACCGCGTGCACGTCGATGGTCAGGTCGACCAGGCCGAGGCCCTCGCGGAGCTCGACCTCGTCCAGCCCCTCGGACGCCGCCTCGGGGCAGATCTCGACGCCGCCGATGCGCCAGCCGCCCACCAGGGCACGGTCGGCGGCGATCATCGCACCGGCCGAGTAGCCGAGGTAGGGAAGGCCGTCGGAGACGAGCAGCCGGAGCTGGTCGACGAGCGGGGCGATCGCCGCCAGGTAGTCGGGGGTGACGCCGCCGCCGACCACCAGGGCGTCGACGTCGCTCAGGACGGTGGTGTCGAAGACCTGACCGGCCGCGACCTCGGTGACGAGCACCTCGGCCGTGCGCGGGCCGCCGAGGACCTCGGCGATGTCGGCCGTCGACGACGGGCTGCCGCCGTCCGGGCCCGCCACGGAGAGCAGGGCGATGCGCGGGATGCTCCGGCCGACCGCTGCCGAACGGGCGGTCGCCTCGGCGAGGAACGGTGCTGCGGCGTCCGAGGCGGCGAACAGACCGCCGCCGACCAGGTGGATGCTCACGACTCGGCCGTCACGGGGGCGAGGGCGCTCCACGGGAACGTGATCCAGCCGTCGACCCGGCGCCACACGTGGTCGGGCTCGAGGACGGTGCCGGGCTTCGAGTACAGGCAGGCGCTCCGGACGTCGGCACCGGCGTTCCGGATGATGTCGACCACCAGGCGCAGGGTGCGGCCGGAGTCCGACACGTCGTCGACGACGAGGACCCGCTTGCCGGCCAGGCTCGGGGCGTCGAGGGCGGGGGCGAGCACGACCGGCTCCTCCAGCCGCTGCTCGACGTCGGTGTAGAACTCGACGTTGATCGAGCCGCACTCCTTGGTGCCGAGGGCGTACGCCACGGCGCCGGCGATGATCAGTCCGCCGCGGGCGACGGCGACGACGACCTCGGGCTCGAAGCCGCTGGACAGGACGTCCTTGGCGAGCAGGCGTGCGGCGTCACCGAACTCCAGCCAGCCGAGTACCTCGGGCCCGCTCGTCACGGTCACGGTGGACGGAGCCGCGGGCTCGGGTTCGCTGCTGATCGGCATCCGACCACGGTACCGGCAGGGAGCCCGCGCCCGCGACCCGCGGCAGCAGCCCGGGCGCTGCGCGGGTCCGGCGCGGGTCGGCTCAGCGGGGCGTCAGCGGGCCGCGCGCCAGCTTGTGCTGCGCCGACTGCGCCACCGGCCGGATCGTCACGAGGTCGAGGTTCACGTGTGCCGGCAGCTCCACCGCGTGCACGATCGCCTCGGCGACGTCGTCGGCCACGAGCGGCTCCGGCACGTCGTCGTACACCGCGGCGGCCTTCTGCTCGTCCCCGCGGAACCGGGTGAGCGCGAACTCGTCGGTCTTCACCATGCCCGGCGCGATCTCGACGACCCGGATCGGCTCGCCGTTCAGCTCGAGCCGGAGCGCGCCGACCAGGGCGTGCTCGGCGAACTTCGCGGCGTTGTAGCCGCCACCGTTCTCGTACGCGACGAACCCGGCGGTGCTGGTCACCGTGACGATGTCCGCTCCCCCGGACGCGCGAGCGCGGTCGCGCAGGTGCGGCAGCAGCGCGGAGACGACACGCTTCGTGCCGATCACGTTGACCTCGAACATGGCGCGCCAGTCGTCGACGTCGGACTCCTCGACGCTCGCCGAACCGAACGCCCCACCCGCGTTGTTCACGAGCACGTCGGCACCGCCGAGGTCCGCGACCCGCGCGGCGAGCGCCGCCACGTCGTCGGCGTGCGTGATGTCGGCGACCAGGGTGTCGGCCCCGGTCTCCGCGGCGAGCGCCTCGAGCTTCGCGGCGCGGCGGGCCACGGCGAGCACGTCCCAGCCCCGCGACCGGAACAGCCGGACGGTGGCCGCCCCGATGCCCGAGCTCGCTCCGGTGACGACTGCGCGCCGTGCTGCCATGTGATCTGCCTCCTGCGTCGGTGACCGGGGCGCGTGGTGGCCCGGTCCGACCACCGTACCGAGCGGGACGGTTCCGGCACCGCACCGGGCCGTCCAGGTCACGATCCGGTAACGTGACCGGCGATGACGACGGATGCCGCCCCTCCCGCCCCCTCGGCCCCGGCGACGCAGCTCGAGCCCGGTCGAGCCCCGCGCCGGATCCCGATGTGGGACACCGCGCGGTTCGTCGCGGTCACGCTCGTGGTCATCGGCCACGCGATCCAGCGGCAGACGCCGGCGAGCGAACACGCCCTGGCGCTCTACACGTTCATCTACGCGTTCCACATGCCGGCGTTCGGTGTGATCAGCGGCTACTTCTCGTCGGCGGACACCCCGGCGGCGAAGCGGATGCGCCGGACGATCACGGACATCGTCGTGCCGTACATCATCATGCAGACGATCTGGACCGTGGTGCAGGGCATCGTCGAGGGCGGCAAGGACTTCAACCCGACGCAGCCGACGTGGACCCTGTGGTTCCTGCTGGCCCTGGGCATCTTCAAGCTGATCCTGCCCTACCTGGCGCAGCTGCGGTGGCCGCTGTTCTGGGCGGTCGTGTTCAGCATCGGCGTCGGCTACTTCGACAACGTCGACTCCACGCTCTCGCTGTCCCGCGCGATCAGCCTGCTGCCGTTCTTCCTGCTCGGCTGGCAGGTCAAGCAGTGGGGCGTCTTCGACCGCTGGTACGAGGCGTCCCGTCGCACGGTCGTCCGGGTGCGGATCGCCGCCGTCGTGGTGTTCGCCGCGTGGGCGGTGTCGTGCGCGGTCTGGATCCCGCAGTTCAAGGAGTTCGACCTGCACCACTGGTTCTTCTACGACGACTCCTACTCGGGGCTCGGCGAGGACGCCTGGTGGGCGGGGGCGGTGCGCTTCGGCCTGATGCTGCTCGCGACCCTGCTGACGGCGTCGTTCCTGGTGCTCATCCCCCGCCGGAACGTCTGGATCACGCAGTTCGGTGCCGCCACGATGTACGTCTACCTGCTCCACACGTTCGTCCTCTACCCGATCCGGGAGTCCGGCGTCCTGGCCGGTGAGCACTCGGCCTGGCCGTTCGTGCTCCTCATGGTCGTCATCGCCTGCGTCGTGAGCCTGTTCCTGGCGCAGCCCTTCGTGCGGCGCGGGATGCGGTGGCTGCTCGAGCCGAAGGTCGACTGGCTGTTCCGCCGCGACAAGGCGTAGCGGTGCCACCTCGCACCGTGCGCGTTCCTCCGGCCGGTGCGAGCTTGCCCGTTCCGTGCGGCGCGGCAGCGCCGCACCGAACCACCGACCTCGCACCGTCCGACGGTGACAGCACGGTGCGGGCGGACGGACGGCCGGGAGGCCCGGGGCGGGCCCGGCGGGTGCGTTACGTCCCGAGGCGGGTGCGGTGGTGCGGGCCCGGCCACCTGCGTACCGTGACACCCGACGCACAGCCGCGCCGCGCCTCCAGGCCGAGCGCAGGGCGACCCGACGACCAGCCGCACCGGACAGGAGCACCAAGATGACCGAGCACGACGCCGCGCAGTGGCAGTTCGAGACCACCCAGGTCCACGCCGGCGCACAGCCGGACCCGACCACCGGGGCCCGAGCGACGCCGATCTACAAGACGACCTCGTACGTCTTCGCGAACTCGGACGAAGCGCGCGACCTGTTCGCGCTCGCCAAGCCGGGCAACATCTACTCCCGGATCATGAACCCGACGAACGACGTCGTCGAGCAGCGGATCGCCGCGCTCGAGGGCGGGTCCGGGGCCCTGCTCGTCGCGTCCGGCCAGGCGGCCGAGACCTACGCGGTCCTGAACATCGCGGGGGCGGGTGACCACATCGTGTCGTCGTCGTCGATCTACGGCGGCACGTACAACCTGTTCAAGTACACGCTGGCGAAGCTCGGCATCGAGACGACGTTCGTCGAGGACCAGGACGACCTCGAGGAGTGGCGCCGCGCCGTCCGCCCGAACACGAAGCTGTTCTTCGCCGAGACCATCGGCAACCCGAAGATCAACGTCCTCGACATCACGGGCGTCAGCGACGTCGCCCACGAGTCCGGTGTCCCGCTGATCGTCGACAACACGATCGCGACGCCGTACCTGATCCGTCCGTTCGAGCACGGTGCCGACATCGTGGTGCACTCGGCCACGAAGTTCCTCGGCGGCCACGGCACGGTCATCGGCGGGATCATCGTCGACGGCGGGAAGTTCGCCTGGTCGCAGCACGCCGACCGGTTCCCGGAGTTCAACACGCCCGACCCGTCGTACCACGGCGCGGTCTTCGCCGAGGCGGTCGGCAACGAGCTCGCCTACATCGTGAAGGCCCGGGTGCAGCTGCTCCGCGACCTCGGTGCGTCGAACTCGGCGGACACGGCGTTCGCGCTGCTGCAGGGCATCGAGACCCTGTCGCTCCGCATCGAGCGGCACGTGTCCAACGCGCAGGAGATCGCGGAGTGGCTCGACCAGCACCCCGACGTCGCCACGGTCGCCTACGCCGGGCTGCCGACGTCGCCCTGGTACGCGGCCGCGAACCGGTACGCGCCGAAGGGCGTCGGTGCCGTGCTGTCGTTCGAACTCAAGGGCGGGGTCACCGCGGGCAAGGCGTTCGTCGACAACCTGCAGCTCTTCTCGCACCTGGCGAACATCGGTGACGTCCGCTCGCTCGTGATCCACCCGGCATCGACCACGCACTCGCAGTTGACCCCCGAGCAGCAGCTCACCACCGGGGTCACGCCCGGCCTGGTGCGCCTGTCGGTCGGCATCGAGAACATCGCCGACCTGAAGGCCGACCTCGAGGCCGGGCTCGCCGCGGCCCGGGCGATCGCGCAGGAGAGCCAGCGCGCGTAGGGCCCGCGGGCGCTGCCTGTCGATGCGGGTGCATGTTGCGACGTCCCACGTGTCGTTCGACGCGTGGGACGTCGCTCGTTGCACACGCATCCGGTACGTGCGCATGGTGCGACGATCCACGAGTCGAACGACGCGCACGATGTCGGAACATGCGCGCGCACGGAACGGCGAGCGCGGCCTGAAGCCCGGCCACGCGCCGGGCGTGACGTAACACGGCGGCGGCGACCCGCGCCTCCCGGCAGACTGGACGCACGATGGACTGGCAGACGACCCCCGAGGACTCCGTGCCGTCCACCCTGGTGCCCGGCACCGAACTCGGCACCCTCGGCAAGCCGCCCGTGACCGGTGCCTGGCGTCCCGGTGACCACCCGGGTGCACGCCACTTCGAGTCCCTCGGCGAGCAGTGGGTGCGCGGCGGCCGCCTGCCGTCCGTGCGCGTGGCCTACGAGACGTGGGGCACGCTCAACGCCGCCCGCGACAACGCGGTGCTCGTCCTGCACGCCCTGACCGGGGACTCGCACGTGACCGGTGCCGCCGGCCCGGGCCACCGCACCGCCGGCTGGTGGGGCGACGTCGTCGGCCCCGGCCGGGCGATCGACACCGACCGGTGGTTCGTCATCGCGCCGAACATGCTCGGCGGCTGCCAGGGCACCACCGGGCCGTCGTCGGTGTCGCCGACGGGCGCGGAGTGGGGCTCGCGGTTCCCGTTCGTGACGGTGCGCGACCAGGTCGAGGTGCAGGCGCAGCTCGCCGACCGGCTCGGCATCGAGACCTTCGCGGCCGTCGTCGGCGGGTCGATGGGCGGTATGCACGCCCTCGAGTTCGCGGTCTCGCACCCCGCGCGCGTGCAGCGGCTGGCGGTCCTCGCGTCCACCGCGCAGACCACCGCCGACCAGATCGCCGCGAACTCGCTGCAGCGCGCCGCGATCCAGATGGACCCAGCCTTCGCCGGCGGCGACTACTACGAGGCCGACGCCGGCGAGGGCCCGCACCGCGGACTGTCGCTGGCCCGACGGATGGCGTTGATGACGTACCGGGCCTCCGACGAGCTGAACAGCCGTTTTGCGCGGTCCTGGCAGAGCGACGTCTCCCCGCTCGGCGACGACGGCCGGTTCTCGGTGGAGAGCTACCTCGACTTCCACGGCAACAAGTTCACCCGGCGGTTCGACGCCTCGAGCTACGTGACGCTGACGTACGCGATGGACTCGCACGACGTCGGCGCCGGGCGCGGCGGGGTCTCGGCGGCACTCGGGCTGGTGACCGCACGGACCCTGGTCGTGGGGATCTCGAGCGACCGGCTGTTCCCCGTCGAGGACCAGCACCGGATCGCCGCGGGCGTGCCGGACGCGCTCGACGGGGACACCGCAGCGGTGATCGAGAGCGAGTTCGGACACGACGGGTTCCTCATCGAGCACGAGCAGGTCGGGGCGCACCTGCGGCGGCTGCTCGACTCCTGAGCGGGCCTGCCTGCCACCACGGCGCGCCGAAGACCCCCCAACGGGTGGCGCGCGTGGAATGATGGCGTGGAGCTCGGCACTGACCGACGCTCGGTTTCCCGCACCGCCAGATCGTCACCAACCAGGACATCGATGGACTTCATCGCACAGGAACGCGACCGCTTGCTGCGGTCGGCGACCCGTGTCGTGGGCATCGTCTGCGCGCTCGTCAGCGTCGTGGGCATCCTCTCCGCCGCCGCCGTGCCCACGCTGCCCCTCATCGGCGCACTCCTCTGCATCGCCGCGATGATCACCGCGCTCGTGTGCTTCGCTCGCGGCGGCGAAGTGTGGTGGACCGCCGCCATCGTCGTCGCCGGACTCGCCACGATGGTGCTGCTCTTCACCGGAGTCCCCGACTCGGCGCGGCCCCTCGTCGCCAGCGCCGTCATGCCCCTGGCCGCCGGCGGGCTCTCGGCACCGCTGATGGCCCAGCGCGGGCACCCGGTCGGTCTCGCCATCACCATCGCCGGGGGCGGCGCCGTGGTGGTGCTCATGGTGTGGGGATCGGGCTCGCTCCTGTCGACCCCGGTCAGCGGCGCACTGCTCGGGTGGATCCTGATGGCCGTCGTGGCGATCTGGATCTCGCGCAGCATCCCCCGCGTCGCCCGCCGCATCTACAGCATCGGCACCGCCCACCGCGCCGAACGGCAGGCCAGCGAGACCGAGGCCCAGCGCCGCCAGGGTGCCCGCCTGCTGCACGACACGGTGCTCGCGACCCTGACGCTGCTGGCGCACTCCGGCGTCGGCGTCTCCGAGCAGGCCATGCGCGAGCAGGCCGCCGAGGACGCCCGACTGCTGCGGCACCTGCGCCTCGGTGCGACCCCGCAGCCCTCGCAGTCCGGTGACTACTCGCTCACCCGCGAAGAGGAATCGCCCCTCGGGCAGACCCTGGAGTCCGTCAAGCAGCGCTTCGGTCGGATGGGGCTCGAGGTCAGCTGGCACGGCACCGGGCAGGTCCTGCTGCCGTCGAACGTGCTCGACGCGTTCCTCCTCGCGCTCGGCGAGTGCCTCGAGAACGTCCGTCGGCACGCCGGCGTCGGCGAGGCGCACGTCACGATCGTCCACGACAACGAGGTCGTCCGTGCGATGGTCACCGACTCCGGCGTCGGCTTCGACCTCACCACCGTCAGTGCCGAGCGACTCGGCTTCAAGGAGAGCGTCGTGAACCGCCTGCGCGAGGTCGGCGGCGACGCGAAGCTCTTCTCCGCGCCGGGCTCCGGCACCACCGTCGTCCTGGAGGCACCGCGATGACCCGGGTCCCCGAGGACACCATCGGCCGCAGCCTGCCCGGCGAGACCGCTCCGCCAGCACCCCGTACGCGCCGCGAGGCGCGCGAGCGGTACCGGACGAGCGAACGTCGCCAGGCCCGAGGGCTCCCGTCCACGTCGACCGGCGCCCGGTCGCTGCGCCAGGCCGCCAAGCCCGGCGCCTCGCTCGGTGCCGGGTACCTCGGCCTCGGCGCCGCGGTCCTCACCGCGATCGAGGCCGTCGCCGGCATCGCGTTCTTCCTGGTGCGCTGGAACGAGTACTCCGACCCGTGGTTGCCCGCGGTCGCCTGGGGGCTCTACGTCGTCGCCGCCGTCGGGGTCGGACTCAGCGTCCTGACCTACGGCGAACGGCTGACGGGTCCGGCCTTCGCGCTGATCTGCGTCGTGCTGGCCTGCGTGGTCACGCTCGACTTCATCGGTATCTGGCCCGAGCACGACATCGCGCACACCGCGACCGCGTCCATGGCCGCCGGGTTCGCCCTGTTGCCGATCGCCACGCTCCGACCCGCCCGCGAGGTCGCCGTCGCCATCGGTGCGCTCGGCATCGCGTTCATCGTGATGGCCGTCGCGTCGACGCCGATCACGCACGACACCATGCCCGGCCTCGTGTCCCTGCTGTCGCTCGTCGTCGTGCCGCCGGCGCTCGCGCTGTACGTCGTGCAGCGGTTCCGCCAGCTCGTGCAGCGCGAACTCGACCGGGTGCTCGTGCAGAGCAACGTGCAGGCGCCGCAGTTCGCCGTCGGCATGCTCGCCTCGGACGAGCTCGCCCGGCTCGACCTGGCCGCCGAGAAGCTGCTCGACGCCGTCGCCAACGGCACCGACCCGCTGCCGCTGTCCGACGCCTCGAGCTCCGTCGCCGCGTCGCTCGCCACCGAGCTCCGCCTGCACCTGATCGAGGGCCGTCGCGAGACCTGGCTCTACCACGCGATCACCGAGTCCGACCACCTCGGTCGCTCGGTGAGCGTCGCCGACCCGACCGCCCTGGCGGGGCACCTCTCCCCCACCCAGCGCGACGGGCTGCTGCAGGCGATCTGGCAGATGGTCGGCGACGGCCGCACCGCGCAGCCCGGCATGCCCGTCGTCTCCGTCACCCTCGGTCCGATCGGCTCCGACGGTCACCCGGTCAGCGACGACACGATGGACGTCCCCGTCGTCATCGAGTCCCGCGGGGTGCCCCGTCGCAGCCTCGGCCCGACGGCGTGGAGCGCCCTGCAGCGCATCGGCCCGTACACCGAGACCGTCCGCGACGGCGCGCTGCACATCGTCGCGCACTGCGTCGTGAACCGACATCCGTCGATGTAGCTGCCGGATACCCGCACGCCTGACCGACTTCCGGCCCGCATCCTCCTAGGATCGGCCGAGCAATCCGCACCGAGAAAGGACGCCAGCATGGCGACTCCAGAGGAACCGATCCGACTCGCACTGGTCGACGACCACAGGATGCTCCTCGGCGCGCTCACGGAGTGGATCCGGAACGCGGCCGACGACATCACCCTGGTGGCCGCCGTCACGACCTGGCCCGAGCTCCTGACGAGCCCGGCGTTCCCGGTCGACGTGGTGCTGCTGGACCTGGACCTCAAGGACTCCATCCCGGTGTCGCTGAAGATCTCGACGCTCAAGACCGCGGGCGTCAAGACCGTCGTGATGAGCACGTACTCGGAGCCGAACGTCGTGCGCGAGGCCCTCGGTGCCGGCGCCCTCGGGTACCTCGTCAAGAGCGAGGACGCCGACATGATCGTCGAGGCGATCCGCTCCGCCCAGCGCGGCGAGCAGTACGTCTCGGCCGAGCTCGACCTCGCCATCAACAGCGGTGACGTCGGCGGTGTGCCGAAGCTCAGCGCCCAGGAGCGTCGCGTGATGGCCCTGTACGGCGGTGGCGAGCCCGTCAAGAGCGTCGCCTACCAGCTCGGCATCTCCGAGGAGACCGCGAAGAGCTACCTCAAGCGCATCCGCGAGAAGTACCGCGTCGCCGGCTTCGACGTGGGTACGAAGGTCGCGCTGCGGAAGCGTGCGATCACCGACGGCATCATCGTGCAGGACGGCAGCCCCGTGGGCCTGTAGCGCGCGGAGCGCTTCGCGCTTCGCGCGTTGCGCTTCGTGAGCAGCAATGGTCGGGTCCCGTCACGGGACCCGACCATTGCTGCTCACCACGTGCGGTGGCCGCACCACGTGACGGACGGGAGGCCCGTGGCGGCGTCGCCACGGGCCTCCCGTCCGGTGGGTGCGTGCGCGCACCCCGCGTGTCAGGCCGTCGGGACCGGTGCGGTGATCGGACCGGTGGACGGTGACGAGGAGCGGACCGCGGCACGACGCGTGCTCCGCCGCTCGACCGCGTAGCTGACCATCGTCACCAGGACGCCGAGCAGCGCGAGGCCGATGCCGAGCCAGCCCGGTGCGAGGAACCCGAAGCCGGCCGCGATGACCGCGCCGCCCAGGGCCGCACCGATCGAGTTGCCGATGTTGAACGCCGAGTGGTTCAGCGCCGCCGCGATCGTGCGGGCATCCCCGGCGACGTCCATCAGGCGCGACTGCACCGCCGGCGGGATCGCCGACGAGGTCGCACCGAGCAGGAACGCGCCGAGCAGCATGCCCCAGAGCCACTGCGCCGTCAGGACGGTGACGAGCAGGGCGCCGATGAGCGCGAACATGCCGACGTAGATCGTGCGCTTCACGCTGTGGTCGGCCAGGTGTCCGCCGAGCACCCCGCCGACGACCATGCCGATGCCCACGACGACGAGCACGATCGGCACGAACGACTCGGGCATCCCGGTGACGTTCTGCACGAGCGGGGAGATGTACGAGTACACCGCGAAGAACCCGCCGAACCCGACGGCGCCGAGGCCCATCACGATCCAGACCTGCGGCACGCGGAACGCCCGGAGCTCACGGCCGATCGTGGCGTGCTCGTCGCGGGCGCTCTTCGGCACGAAGGCCGCGACGGCCAGGAACGTCAGGGCGAACAGCGCGGCGACGACGCCGTAGGCGACCCGCCACCCGGCCACCTGCCCGACCCACGTGATCGCCGGGACCCCGACGACGTTCGCGACCGACAGGCCGAGCAGCACCATGGCGATGCCCTTGCCGCGCTTGCCCGGGCCCATCATGTCGCCGGCCACGATCGACGCGATGCCGAAGTAGGCGCCGTGCGGCAGACCGGCGACGAAGCGGGCGACGAGCACCAGACCGAACGAGGGCAGCA
Organism: Curtobacterium sp. MCLR17_034; assembly: GCF_003234485.1. NCBI lineage: Bacteria > Bacillati > Actinomycetota > Actinomycetes > Micrococcales > Microbacteriaceae > Curtobacterium > Curtobacterium sp. MCLR17_034. Next base: position 141,103 of record NZ_QKTH01000008.1, on the reverse strand, counting down.
GCGCGCTCGCGATCGTCGCGACGACGAACCCGACGAGCAGCACGAGGATCAGGCCCTTGCGCGGGAACAGGGCGGACATCGCCGCGATGGTCGGCGCACCGACCACCACCCCGAGGGCGTAGGCGCTGACGAGCCAGCCGGCGTGGGCGATCCCCGCGTCGGGGTCGATGCCGTACTGCTCGGGGAGCAGGGCCTGCGCGATGTTCGGCAGCAGCCCCATCGCGACGAACTCGGTCGAGCCGATGGCGAACCCGCCGAGGGCGAGCGAGATGAGCGCGAGGGTGCGACGCGCAGGCGTGAGCTGTGACATGGGGCCTGTTCTCGTGCGGGCGGAGCGGGACGACGGTGCAGCACCCCACCGGACGGGGCGGCCGTGATGTCCTGGTCCGTCGAGTGTAGACCGCTCCAACGGACCAACGAAAGCCCGGTGGTGCTCAGCTCGGAGCGTTCAGACCATCAGCGCTCGGGCCGTCGGCTCAGGCCGCCTGGCGCTCCGGGGTGCGGGTCCGTGCGGGGGCCTGCTCGGGCAGCTCGTCGCGGTGCACCCATCCGGTGCCGCACTCCGCGCAGGTCGCCCAGGCGTTCTCGCCCTGTTCGTCCGTGTCGATGACGACCGTTCGCAGGTCGCAGTCGGGGCACCAGCCGTCGTGCATCATCACGCGCTCCTCATCGTCGTCTCGCAGGCCACCGGAAGTGGCTCGATGCAGACCATGAGACACCCGGCCACCGACATCCGAGGGACCGCTCCGGCGTGTCGGTCGACGCTGCGGTGCAGGATGACGACGTGCCCACCGTCACGACCGTCCTGGCCTCCTGCGCCGCCGGCGCGCCCGCGAACTGCGAGGACGTCACCGACCCACTCGGGATCGTCGTCGTCGTGGTGTTCGCGGTCGCCGGCCTCGTCCTGCTGACGGTCGCCGCGGTCCTCGGCACCGACCCCCGTCGCCGCAGGCGTCCGCGTCGGCGCCGCTGACCACTACTCGCCGAGCGCGGCCTCGAGCCGTTCGAGCTTGCCGTCGATCTCGCCGGTGTGCCCGGGTCGGATGTCGGCCTTCAGCACGAGCGACACCCGCGTGCCGTACGCACCGACGGCCTCGGTGGCTCGCTTGATGACGTCCATGACCTCGTCCCACTCCCCCTCGATCTCGGTGAACATCGACGAGGTGCGGTTCGGCAGCCCGCTCTCGCGCACCACGCGCACGGCGGCCGCGACGGCGTCGTGCACGGACCCGTCGGACGTTGCAGCGGGACCACCGGACGGAGCGACGGAGAAGGCGACGATCATGCGTCCATCCTGCCCGGCTCGGGCTGGTCGCGCACGGACGACGACGAGCGCGCCGCCACCCGTCCGGACCCCGCGCGACGCCCCATCCGCACCAGCACGACGATGCTCCACACCAGGATCGCCACCTCGAGCAGGTTCCGCAGCGTGAGCACCACGAGGATCCACGGCTGCACGCCGAGCAACTGGTCGTAGTAGCCCGGGTAGACCAGCTGCGTGAGCAGGGCCATCGGCAGCGCGAGCACCGCGATCGGCACGAACCGGCGCGCACTCGGGGTGCCGGCCGCGAGGCCCCAGACGATCGGCACCGCGAACCAGCCGATGTACTGCGGCGACCCCACCTTGTTCGTCGCGATGAGCGCCGCGACGAACAGCAGCGCGAGCACCGGCGCGAGCTCGGCCCGACGGGCACCCCGGCGCGCGGCCCAGAGCGCGAGCACGACCCCGGCCACCACCACGACGGCCATCAGCGGCGTCGACACGGCCGCGGCGGCGGACGTACCGGCACCGGACACCTCGAAGGTCAGGATCTCCTGGTCGTAGAACACCGCTGCACCCGGGACGCCGAAGGCTGCGGCCCACATGAAGGGCGTCGCGAGCGGTGACTCGATCTGCAGCGCACGGCCGGTCTGCTCACCGACGAAGGACAGCAGGTACGGCGCACCGCCCCACAGCACGTCGACGAGCACGATGAGGGCGCTCAGCACCAGCGCCCCGGCGAGCACACCCCGGCGGTGTCCGCGACGCAGGAGCAGCAGCACCGCGACGAGCGCCGCGGGCCACACCTTCGTCCACGCGCCGGCGGTGAAGAGCGCGGACGCGACGGCTGGCCTCGAGGCCACGAACGCCACGCCCACCAGCGCGAACGCCGTCGCGACGGTGTCGATCCGACCGAGCGCGATCGGCCCGAGCGCGAGCAGGAACAGCAGCCACCACCAGACGACCCGCACGCCGTGCACGTCGAAGCGGTCGGACGACCCCACGCGCGCCCGAAACCGCCACAGGAACGCGCACGCCACGGCGTCGAGCAGCACCATCAGCAGCAACCAGCCGGAGCCGATCGATGCGACTCCCCCGAGGGCCGCTGCCGCCATCGGCACGATCGCCAGGATCGGGTACACCCAGGCGCCGTCGATGCCGACCCAGAAGTCCGCGGTCCGCCCGGTCTCGATCCAGCGGCTGTAGGTGATGGTCACGTCACCGAGCGGCAGGTTCGCCGACACGAGGGTCAGCCACCACAGGAACCCGTGCACGGCGACGAACGCCAGGACGAAGCCGGCGAGTTCGAGCCACCGGGTCGAGGTCCTCTGCACCGGACGAGCGTAGCGGCCGGACCGAGGGCGATCGCTGCCACGGACTCAGGGTCTCCCGAGCATGACGTGTCACCGTTCTGCTCGTGACCTCCGACACCCCGCGCAAGCGCCGCAAGGCCGTCATCTGGATCTCCGTCATCGCCGCCGTCGTCGTCCTCGGCGTCGTGGGCGCGGTGGTCTTCACGAACGTCTACACGAGCAACGAGAACGCGAAGGCCTCGGCCGCGCCGTCCGTCGCCGCCACCCGTGAGGCCTCCACCCTCGACGACACGGACCTGTCCGGCGAGTGGACGGTCGGCGGCGACTCCGAGGCCGGGTACCGCGTCCACGAGGTCCTGAACGGCTCCGACGTCACCGTCACCGGCCGCACCGACAGCGTCTCCGGCACCGCGACCGTCGACGGAACGAGCATCACCGCCGCCAAGATCGCGGTGCAGGTCGCCGACATCACCACCGACTCCGACCAGCGCGACGCCTACTTCCGCGACTCCGCGATGGACGCCGCGGCCTTCCCCGAGGCCACCTTCGAACTCACCGGACCGATCGCCGACGCGGTCCCGAGCGGCTCCGACACGACGACCGTGACGGCCCCGGGGAAGCTCACCCTGCACGGCGTCACGAAGGACGTCACCGCGAAGCTGCAGGTCGGCCTGAACGGCGACGGCGTCGACATCTCCGGCTCGGTCCCGATCACCTTCTCGGACTACGGCGTGCAGGCCCCGAGCCTGGGGTTCGTCAAGGTCGACGACGCGGGTTCCGTCGAGTTCCTGGTGCACGCGACCCCCGCGAGCTGACGTCCGCGACGCACGTCACGCCCGTGACGTGCCCGCCGACGGCCTGGAGCCGCACCCGCTGGCTGATGCGTGCGCATGTTGCGACCTTGCACCTGTCGAACCCGTGGTGTCCCGTCGGAACATGCGCACGAATCCATTGCGTGCGCATCCTTCGACAGAACACGCGTCGATCCCCTCGTGGATCGTCGGAAGGTGCACGCGCACCGACCGCTACCCGCGCGCGTCCCCGTCGACGACCAGGTCCCGCACGACCGCCGGCAGCTCGGCGATGAGCGTCGTCATCGGGAACGGTCCGCCGCCGGACGCCCGCCGCGCCGCGAGCCCGTGCACCACCGCGGCCGACGCAGCCAGGTGCGCGAGGTCCGACGGGGTGAGCGACGATCCGGCCGTCTCGACAGAGCCCTGCCGCGCGGCGACGAGCGCTCCGAGCACCCCGCCCAGCACGTCCCCGGCACCGGCCGCCGCGAGCCACGGCGTCGCCGAGGACGCCACGAGCCGCACCGACCCGTCCGGGGTGACCACGTGGGTCCGCTCCCCCTTGAGCAGCACGACGCTGCCGGTCTGCTCCGCCGCACGGAGCGCTGCGGCGGCCGGGTCCTGCTCGATCTCGGCGCGATCGGCTCCGAGGAACGAAGCGAGTTCACCGGCGTGCGGGGTGAGCACGGCGAGCGGCCCGAGGTCGACGAGCGGGATCGCCCCGGCGTCGACGACGACCGGGACGCCGTCGTCGGAGGCGTGCGAGAAGCCCGACGCCGTCGTCGCGTCCAGGTCACCGAGCGTCGGCGCCGAGATCCCGGAGCCGACGAGCCAGGCCTGCACGCGGCCGACGCCGGAGACGACCTCGGGGCGGCGGGTGAGCACGTGGTCGGTGGCGCGTGACGGTCCGACGTACCGGACCATGCCGACGCCGGTGTGCACGGCGGAGTCGACCCCCAGCACCGCGGCGCCGGGGTACTGGTCGGACCCGGTCGCGATGCCGAGGACCCCGCGGCGGTACTTGGTGGACTCCCCCGTCGGCGCGGTGACCCACGCGGCGGCATCGGACGGTCGGACGAGCACGAAGTCGTTCACCGGCCCCACGTTACGGTGGAGCACATGAGCCTGTTCCTGCCTGGTCGCGTGGTGGTCTTCGACTACGGCGAGGTGATCAGCCGGACGCCGCACGCCTCGCGGGACGCCCTCGTGGCCGCCACCGGGGTCCCGGCCGACGAGCTGTTCCCGGTGTACCAGGAGCTCCGGCACGACCTGGACCGCGGCGACCTGTCGGTCGTGGCGTACTGGCGTGCCATCGCGGAACGGACCGGACGGACCTGGAGCATCTCCGAGATCCACCGGTTCTGGGCGATCGACTTCACCGGGTGGTTCGAGGTCGAGCCGGAGACCCTCGAGATCGTCGAGGAGCTGCACGACGCCGGCACCCGTGTGGCCCTGCTGTCGAACGCGGGCTTCGACTTCGGAGACCCGTACCGCCGCTCCCCGATGGGCTCGCTCTTCGAGACCGTGGTGGTGAGCGCCGAGGAGCACGTCCTCAAGCCCGCGGCATCCATCTACCGCGACACCTGTGCGCGCTTGGGAATCGAGCCGGGTCAGATGGTGTTCGTGGACAACAGGGCCGAGAACGCCACCGGTGCGGAAGCGATCGGGGCGGTCGGCCACCACTACACGTCGCCGGCGTCACTGCGGTCGTTCCTGACGGAACTGGCCGAGGCGCCGGCACCCGTCCTCTGAGGAGCCCGCGTGACGCACGCCCTGTTCGACCCGATCACCGTCCGTGACCTGACCGTCCGCAACCGCATCTGGGTCTCCCCGATGTGCCAGTACTCGGTGGACCAACAGGACGGTGTCCCGACGCCGTGGCACCTCGTGCACCTGGGCGGGTTCGCCAAGGGTGGCGCCGGCGCGGTCGTGGTCGAGGCGACGGGCGTCGTGCCCGAGGGACGGATCACCCCGCAGGACCTCGGGCTGTGGAACGACCAGCAGCGCGACGCGTTCAAGCCGATCGTCGACTTCCTGCACGAGCAGGGGGCCGCGGCGGGCATCCAGCTCGCGCACGCCGGGCGCAAGGCGTCGACCTACCGCCCCTGGGACACCACGCACGGCACCGTCCCCGCCGACCAGGGCGGCTGGACCACGGTCGCGCCGTCGGCCGTGGCCTTCGACGGCTACGACGTCCCGCGCGAGCTCGCGGTCGAGGACATCCGCGTCGTCGCCCTCGCCTTCGCGCAGTCCGCCCGCCGCGCGGTGGAGGCCGGGTTCGACCTGGTCGAGATCCACGCGGCCCACGGCTACCTGCTGCACCAGTTCCTCTCGCCGCTGAGCAACCAGCGCACCGACCAGTACGGCGGCTCGCTCGAGAACCGTGCCCGCGCGCTGCTCGAGGTCGTCGACGCCGTGCGCGCCGAGGTCGGCGAGGGCTTCCCGATCGTCGTCCGGTTCTCGGCCACCGACTGGGTCGACGGCGGGCTCACGCTCGACGAGACCACCGTCGTCGCCCGCTGGGCCGCGGAGCACGGTGCCGACCTGGCCGACGTGTCGACCGGCGGCAACGTCGCGAGCGCGCCAATCCCGGTCGGCCCCGGCTACCAGGTGCCGCACGCGGCGGCGATCAAGCGCGACGCCGGCATCCCGACGATCGCCGTGGGCATGATCTCCGAGGCGTTCCAGGCCGAGCAGATCGTCGCGACCGGCCTGGCCGACGTCGTGATGATCGGTCGCGAGATGCTCCGCGACCCGTCGTTCGCGCTCCGTGCCGCCGTCGAACTCCGCGTGCCGGTCGACTACGAGCCGCAGCAGTACCACCGCGCGCGGATCACGGCCTAGGCGCGGTCGGTTCTGTACGGATTCACGGTTCAGCGACCGCGCAGGCAGTACGATTGGCAGCACTGTGGACGATCCCCCGAATAGTTCTTCGCCTCACTCATCCGCCGCTCACTCGGTGAGCTGCACGTCATCCCTGTGCGCGAACGGGGGTGAATCATGAGTCCGATCGACATCGTCATGCTGATCGGCGGCATCCTGCTGACCCTCGGCACGGGTGTCTTCGTCGCGTCCGAGTTCGCGCTGGTCAACCTCGACCGCGCCGACGTCGAAGCGCGGCGCGACCGCGGTGAAGCCGGCCTCGCACCGGTCATCGGCGCGCTGAAGGTCACCTCGACGCACCTGTCCAGCGCACAGCTCGGCATCACGCTGACCACGCTGCTGACCGGCTACCTGCTCGAACCCTCGATCGCGAAGCTGCTCGAGGCGCCGTTCCTGGCGATGAACCTGCCGGAGGGCATCGTCGAGACCGTCGGCTCGATCGTGGCGCTCGTCATCGCGACCCTGCTGTCGATGATCCTCGGCGAGCTCGTGCCGAAGAACTTCGCGCTCGCGCTGCCCCTGCAGACCGCCAGGCTCGTGGTGCCGCTGCAGATCGCGTTCACGACGGTCTTCAAGCCCGCCGTCGCACTGCTGAACGGCACCGCGAACGCCGTGCTCCGGTCGCTGGGCATCGAGCCGCAGGAGGAACTCTCCGGTGCCCGCAGCGCCGAGGAACTCACCTCGCTGCTGCGCCGCTCGGCGTCGGAGGGCTCGCTCGAACAGGACACCGCGACGCTCCTCGAGCGCACCATCTCGTTCTCCGAGCTGAGCGCCAGCGACGTGATGACACCGCGCCCAAGGCTCTCCACCATCCGCGTGTCCGAGTCCGCCGAGGACGTCATCGCCCTCGCCCGCAAGACCGGCTTCAGCCGCTTCCCCGTCATCGAGGAGGACGCGGACGACGTCGTCGGCATCGTGCACGTCAAGCAGGCCGTTGCCGTGCCGCGCGAGAAGCGTCCGGAGGTCCCCGTCGGGGCACTCATGACCGACGCCGAACGCGTGCCGGAGACCATGCCCGGCGACACCCTGCTCGCCGAGGTCCGCGGTCGCGGCTACCAGATGGTCATCGTCGTCGACGAGTACGGCGGCACCGCCGGGGTCGTCACGCTCGAGGACCTGATCGAGGAGATCGTCGGCGAGGTCTCCGACGAGCACGACCGCGCCCGCATCGACGTGGTGCGCTCCCGTGACTGGCTGACCTTCCCCGGTCTGCTGCGTCCCGACGAGCTCGAGGACCGCGCCGGCGTGAAGGTGCCCGAGGAGGGCCCGTACGAGACCGTCGGCGGGTTCGTCATGTCGACGCTGGGCCGCCTGCCCGTCGTCGGCGACGAGGTGCCCCTGGACGGCGGGGTGTTCCGGGTCGAGCGGCTGGACGGCCGTCGGATCGACCGCATCCGCTGGACCCCGACGCGCCCGTCGACCGACACGGCGGCGACCGCGATCATCATCCCGTCCACCAAGAGCACCCCGACCACCACGAAGGCCGCGGCCACCACGACGAAGGGCAGCACCCGATGAGCTCCGACTCGATGATGGGCGCAGCGGGATCTTCTGGCTGCAGGGAGGGACTGCGATGAGTTCCGATTGGTGGGGCATCTTCTGGCTCGTCGTCCTGTTGATGGGCAACGCGTACTTCGTCGCGGCGGAGTTCGCGGTCATCTCCGCACGCCGCTCGCAGATCGAGCCCCGCGCGGAGGAGGGCTCGAAGGCCGCGCAGATGACGCTCTGGGCGATGGAGCACGCCACCCGCATGCTCGCCACGACCCAGCTCGGCATCACGGTCTGCTCGCTGCTCATCCTGAACGTGTCCGAGCCGGCGATCCACCACCTGCTCGAGGTCCCGCTGCACCTGACGGGCTGGAGCGCCGAGGTGATCGGCACCGTGGCCTTCGTGTTCACGCTGCTGCTCGTCTCGTTCCTGCACGTGGTGTTCGGCGAGATGGTGCCGAAGAACATCTCGTTCTCGATGCCGGACCGCGCCGCGCTGCTGCTGGTCCCGACGCTCTGGTACATCGGTCACGGCCTGCACTGGGTCATCGTCGGCCTGAACGAGGTCGCGAACGCCGTGCTGCGGCTGTTCCGCGTCGAGCCCAAGGACGAAGCGGTGAGCGCCTTCACGGTGGAAGAGGTGCAGACCATCGTGGAGCAGTCCCGACGCGAGGGCACCCTGACCGACGACGGCAAGCTCGCCCTGGCGTTCGAGTTCACCGAGAAGAAGGTCCGTGACGTCGCCGTGCCGATGGCCGAGCTCGTCACGCTGCCCGACGACGCCACCCCGGCCGACGTCGAGCACGCCGTTGCACAGCGCGGGTTCTCCCGCTACGTGCTCGTCGGCGAGGACGGCTCCCCCACCGGCTACGTGCACGTGAAGGACGTCATCGACCTGCGGCCGGACGAGTTCGACGACCCGGTGCCGCCGAAGCGCATCCGCCAGCTCATCTCGCTGTACACCGAGATGGACCTCGAGGACGCGCTCGCGACCATGCGGGCCGCCGGGCGCCACGTGGCCCGCGCCTTCGACGCGGACGGCCGCACGATCGGCGTGCTGTTCCTCGAGGACATCCTCGAAGAACTGGTGGGCGAGGTCGAGGACGCGACCCGGCGCCGGTAGACGTACAGACAAGCGGACGGGAGGCGCGGTGCCAGCTTGCACCGCGCCTCCCGTCCGTCCGTGGTCGAGACCAGGGCGACGCGCGCCCCGGCCGCGCTACCAGCTGACGGGCAGGGGCTTGCCCTCCTCGTACCCGGCGGCGGACTGGATGCCGACCAGCGCGCGCTCGGAGAACTCGGCGAGTGACGACGCGCCCGCGTAGGTGGCGGAGCTGCGGACGCCCGTGGTGATCATGTCGAGCAGGTCCTCCACGCTCGGACGCTCCGGGTCGAGGTAGATCGTCGACGACGAGATCCCCTCGGCGAAGAGCGCCTTGCGGGCCCGCTCGTACGGGTCGAGCCGCTCGAACCGCTCGCGCACGGCCTTCGCCGAGGCCATGCCCCAGCTCTCCTTGTACGCCTTGCCCGCGGCGTCACGGCGCAGGACACCGGGGGCCTCGAGCGTGCCGGCGAACCACGAGCCGATCATGACGGCGGACGCGCCGGCTGCCAGCGCGAGGGCGACGTCGCGCGGGTAGCGCACCCCGCCGTCCGCCCAGACGTGCGCACCGAGCGAGCGGGCCGCCGCGGCGGTCTCGAGCACGGCGGAGAACTGCGGGCGACCGACGGCCGTCATCATGCGGGTGGTGCACATGGCGCCCGGTCCGACGCCGACCTTGATGATGTCCGCTCCGGCCCCGACCAGGTGCGCGACGGCGTCGGCGGTGACGACGTTGCCGGCCACGAGCGGGATGCCGAGCTGCAGCGACGCGACCGTGCGGAGTGCGCGGAGCATGCCGTCCTGGTGGCCGTGCGCGGTGTCGAGGACCAGGACGTCCACGCCCGCGGCGGCCAGCGCCTTGGCCTTGGCGGCGACGTCGCCGTTGATGCCGAGTGCGGCGGCGACCCGGAGCCGGCCGGAACCGTCGACGGCGGGCGTGTAGATGTCGGAGCGGATCGCGCTCGTCTGGCTCGTGGTCCCGACGACCCGGCCGTGCCGCATCACCGGCGCGAAGTCGACCTCGGCGGCCGAGAGCACGTCGTACACGTGGCGGGGTGTGCCGGCGTCCTCGGCGTCGATCGCGGTCGAGGCGCCGTGCAGCAGGTCACCGACGACGGCGTCGGGGCCGGCGGTGCCGAGGCGGGTCGCGGGCACGCAGCCGAGGTACTCGCCGTCGGCGTCGCGGACGACCACACCACGGCCGGCCACCGGCAGGAGCTGCTCGAGGGCCTCGGCGACGGTGGTCTGCGCACCCATGTCGTAGGCGGTGTCGAAGTCGACCGGCTGGTCCTTCACCCAGCGGATCGCGGCGTCGAGGTCCTGCAGGTGCATGTCCTGCGGCAGCACGCCCAGACCACCGCGGCGGGCCAGGGTGGCGGCGAGCCGGGGGCCGGTGACGGAGTTCATGTTGGCGCTGACGATCGGGATCGTGGCACCGCTGCCGTCGTTCGCCGCGAGGTCGACGTCGAAGCGGCTCGTCACGCCGGAACGGCTCGGGACGAGGAAGACGTCGGAGTAGGTCAGGTCGTGCGTCGGCCGCGTCTCGTAGAACCTCATGCGCTCCACTGTACGGCTCCCGTCAGGGCCCCGACCGGGCGCTCGGGGGCTGCCGACTCGCGCCGCGGCTGACACGGAACGGACATGTCGGAGCGGCTAGGCTTGGCACCTGTGCGGCGCAGGGTTGCTCCGCACGACACACACGAGCATCTATCGACGGAGAGTGGGCGATCGGCTGTGTCGAGCCATCTGACCGGAACGGACGAGACCGCGGGCGAATTCGGGGCGAACGAGTGGCTCGTCGACGAGCTCTACGAGCAGTTCGTCGCGAACAAGGAGTCGGTCGACAAGTCCTGGTGGCCGGTCCTCGAGAGCTACCACCGCACGCAGGTCGGTGACGCGCCGGCTCCCGCAACTCCGACGGGGTCCCCCGCCCAGCAGGTCCCGACCCAGCAGCAGCAGTCGTCAACGCAGCAGCCCGCCACCGGCGACACCCCGGGCGAGGCGAAGTCGGGCCCGATCCAGGCGAAGACCACCTCGCGTCAGCCGGCACCGCAGCCGATCCCGGCCGAGGCGAACGACGCCGCCGACGACCACGAGGAGACCCACGAGGACGTGGCGACCCCGCTCCGGGGCATGGCGAAGACGCTGGCGTCGAACATGGACGCCTCGCTGACCGTCCCGACCGCCACGAGCGTCCGGACGATCCCGGCGAAGCTGATGATCGACAACCGGATCGTCATCAACAACCACCTGCGACGTGCCCGCGGCGGCAAGATCTCCTTCACGCACCTGATCGGGTGGGCGATGGTGCAGGCGCTCAAGGACTTCCCGAGCCAGAACGTCTACTACGAGGAGCGCGACGGCAAGCCGTTCGTCGTCGCCCCGGCGCACGTGAACCTCGGCATCGCGATCGACGTCCCGAAGAAGGACGGCACCCGCTCGCTCCTGGTGCCGAGCATCAAGCGCGCGGAGACCCTCACGTTCGGCCAGTTCCTCTCCGCCTACGAGGACCTCGTCAAGCGTGCTCGTGACAACAAGCTCACCCCGGCGGACTTCCAGGGCACGACGATCTCGCTCACCAACCCGGGTGGCATCGGCACCGTGCACTCGGTCCCCCGTCTGACGAAGGGGCAGGGCTCGATCATCGGCGCCGGCGCCCTCGAGTACCCGGCGCAGTTCCAGGGCTCGGCGTCGAAGACCCTGGTCGAGCTCGGCATCGGCAAGACCATCACCCTGACGAGCACCTACGACCACCGCGTCATCCAGGGCGCCGGTTCGGGTGAGTACCTCAAGCACGTGCACGAGCGCCTCATCGGCGAGCACGGCTTCTACGACGGCATCTTCGCCGCGCTCCGGATCCCCTACAAGCCGATCCAGTGGGCGAACGACATCAACGTCGACCTGGCGCACCGGGTGAACAAGACCGCGCGCGTGCAGGAGCTCATCAACAGCTTCCGCGTCCGTGGGCACCTGATGGCCGACATCGACCCGCTCGAGTACCGCCAGCGCACGCACCCCGACCTCGAGATCGAGAGCCACGGGCTGACCTTCTGGGACCTCGACCGCGAGTTCGTCACCGGCGGGCTCGCCGGCACCACCTCGGCACCGCTGCGCGACGTCCTCGGGATCCTGCGCGACGCCTACTGCCGCACGGTCGGCATCGAGTACATGCACATCCAGGACCCGGAACAGCGTCGCTGGGTGCAGGAACGCATCGAGGTGCCGTACTCGAAGCCCTCGAAGGAAGAACAGCTCCGCGTCCTCGGCAAGCTCAACGAGGCCGAGGCGTTCGAGACCTTCCTGCAGACCAAGTACGTCGGCCAGAAGCGCTTCTCACTCGAGGGCGGCGAGTCCACCATCGCCTTCCTCGACACCCTGATCCAGCACGCCGCCGGAGCCGGGCTGGCCGAGGTCGCGATCGGCATGGCCCACCGCGGCCGCCTGAACGTGCTGACGAACATCGCCGGCAAGACCTACGGGCAGATCTTCCGTGAGTTCGAGGGGTCCTCGCTGCCGGGCACGGTGTCCGGTCAGGGCTCCGGCGACGTGAAGTACCACGTCGGCACCGAGGGCGTGTTCCGCACGTCCGACGGCTCGAGCATCCCGGTGACGATCGCCGCGAACCCGTCCCACCTCGAAGCCGTCGACGGCGTACTCGAGGGCATCGTCCGCGCCAAGCAGGACCGCGAGGCACCCGGCAGCTTCGGCGTGCTCCCCGTGCTCGTGCACGGCGACGCAGCGATGGCCGGTCAGGGTGTGGTCGTCGAGACGCTGCAGATGTCGCAGCTCCGCGGCTACCGCACCGGCGGCACGGTCCACCTCGTCATCAACAACCAGGTCGGGTTCACCACCCCGCCCGAGTCGGCGCGCAGCTCGGTGTACTCCACCGACGTCGCGAAGACGATCCAGGCACCGATCTTCCACGTGAACGGCGACGACCCCGAGGCCGTCGCCCGCGTCGCCGAACTCGCCTTCGCCTACCGCGAGGAGTTCCACCGCGACGTCGTGATCGACCTGATCTGCTACCGCCGTCGTGGGCACAACGAGGGCGACGACCCCTCGATGACGCAGCCGCTGATGTACAACCTCATCGAGGCGAAGCGCTCCGTCCGCACGCTGTACACCGAGGCCCTCGTCGGCCGCGGTGACATCACGCAAGAGGAGTACGACGAGGCGCACCGCGACTTCCAGGACCGCCTGGAACGCGCCTTCGCCGAGACGCACGAGGCACAGACCGGCACCATCCCGGTCATCGAGGTCGACGACGACGGTGCGGTGCAGGGGCTCGAACGCCCGGCCGCGCAGCGCGACGACTCCGAAGTCGAGGTGCACGAGACCGCCGTGTCGGAAGAGCTCGTCCGGGCGATCGGTGACGCGCACAGCAACCCGCCCGCCGGGTTCTCCATCCACCCGAAGCTGCAGCAGCTGCTCACCAAGCGCACCGAGATGACGCGCAACGGCGGCATCGACTGGGCGATGGCCGAGCTCATGGCGATCGGGTCGATCCTGGTCGAGGGCAAGCCCGTCCGCCTCGCCGGACAGGACGCCCGACGCGGCACGTTCGTCCAGCGCCAGTCGGTGTTCCACGACCGGGTGAACGGCCAGGAATGGCTGCCGCTGTCGAACCTCACCGAGGACCAGGCCCGGTTCTACGTGTACGACTCGCTGCTGAGCGAGTACGCGGCGATGGCGTTCGAGTACGGCTACTCGGTGGAGCGCCCCGAGTCCCTCGTGCTCTGGGAGGCACAGTTCGGCGACTTCGCGAACGGCGCCCAGATCGTCATCGACGAGTTCATCTCGTCCGCCGAGCAGAAGTGGGGACAGCGCTCCGGCCTCGTCCTGCTGCTGCCGCACGGGTACGAGGGCCAGGGGCCGGACCACTCGTCGGCACGCATCGAGCGCTACCTGCAGCTGTGCGCCGAGGACAACATGATCGTCGCGCGCCCGTCGACCCCGGCGTCGTACTTCCACCTGCTCCGCCGACAGGCCTGGGCCCGTCCGCAGAAGCCGCTCGTCGTGTTCTCGCCGAAGGCGATGCTCCGGCTCCGCCAGGCGACGAGCGCGGTCGAGGACTTCACGACCGGAACGTTCGAGCCCGTGCTGGACGATGCGCGGATCACCGACAAGAGCGCCGTGCGCCGCGTCGTGCTGCACTCCGGCAAGGTGCACCACGACCTGCGTGCCGAGGTCGACAAGCGCGGCATCACCGACGTCGCACTCGTCCGCCTCGAGCAGCTCGCCCCGCTCCCCCTCGACCGCATCCTCGAGGTCCTGGCGGGCTACCCGGACGCCGACGTCGTGTGGGCGCAGGAGGAGCCGGAGAACCAGGGCGCCTGGCCGTTCGTCTGCATGAACCTGTCGCCGCACCTGGGCGGTCGCCCGTTGTCCGTGGCGGCCCGAGCAGCGAGTGCCGCACCGGCCACGGGTTCCTCGAAGCGCTCCGCGCAAGAGGCCGCCGACGTCATCAACACGGCGTTGAGCGCGTCGGCCTAGCCACGAGGAAGCGCCCCGTGCAGGAGTCCGAGGGACTCCCGCACGGGGCGCTTCGACGTTCGCGAGGGAAGCGGCGGCGCTACGCGATCTTCGTGTAGCGGACCCCGGCGTCGTGGTACCCGCGCTTCTGGTAGAACCGGTGCGCGCTGTCCGTCGCCGCCGCGCTGACGGCGCTGAGGCGACGCGCGCCCTGCTCGACCGCCCATGCCTCGAACGTGCCGATGAGCGCGGAACCGGTGCCGAGCCTCCTGGCCGCGTCGTCGACGACCAGCAGCAGCAGCTGGGCCGTCGGCTCATCGCTCGCGTACGCCCAGGTGACCTGGGCACCGGCGACGGCGACCACGCGACCGTCGTCACCCCGCACCACCCAGGTCCGGTGGCCGGCTTCGGGTGTGAGTCGAGCGAGGCGCGCACGCATCGACGCATCGTCGACGTCGTGACCGAGCAGACGGACGAGGGCGGCGACGTCGGCGACGTCCGTGTCGGACCAGGTGGAGGTCGACTCGACGGAGAGGGTCATGTCGGCCAACCTACCCGTGCGTTCGGTCGTGTTGCGACGGGGTTCCGTTGCAACTGATATTCATATACCCTGTTTGCATATCACCCGCCGGGTGATCCCGACCGACAGGACAGCCATGCACATCACCTCCCGCCACGGCCGCACCGCAGCCTGGATCGCGTTCCCGCTCGCCGTCGTCGCCAGCGGCGCACTCATCGCCACGGCCTCGTACGCCGCCTTCTCGAGCAGCACCGACAACGCCGCGAACAGCTGGCGCACCGGTGCCGTCTCGCTCACCGACGACGACCAGGGCGTCGCGATGTTCGACGTCGACGACCTGGTGCCCGGGTCCGTCGGCTCCAACTGCATCACCGTCACGGCGAACACCACGAACGCCTCGACCGTGAAGCTCTTCACCGCCGACCAGGCCGACGACGACGCACTCGCCGAACACGTCGGGCTGACCGTCGAACGTGGCAGCCTCGCCACCGCCGGAGACTGCAGCACCTTCACCACGGGGACGACCGTGCACGACGGCACCCTCGCCGGCCTGATGGAACTCGAGTCGTTCGGCACCGGGGTCGATGCGTGGCAGCCCACCACGGGGACGACGAGCACGACCTACCGCTTCAGCTACGACCTCGACGCGGACGCGCCGAACACCGTGCAGTCCTCCGAGTCGGGCACCACCTTCGTGTGGGAAGCGCAGAGCGACTGACCTCGTCCACCCGACCGACCCGACCGAACCGAGGAGCAGCCGATGTCCACCGCCACCCACCGACACGTCCGGTGCACCGGCGACGTACCACGGCTGCTCCTCGCGGTCGCGTCGCGCACGGTCCTGTGGTCCGTGCTGCTGCTCGCCGTCTGGGCCGCCCTGCCGGCAACCCTCGGCTGGCACGTCACGACGGTGGTCTCGGATTCGATGGCCCCGGGCATCCGGACCGGTGACGTCGTCGCCGCCATGCCCGCCGGTCCCGATGCCGTCAATCCCGGTCGCGTGCTGCTCGTCGACGACCCCGATCACGCCGAGCGGCTCCGGCTCCACCGGCTGGAGCGCATCGAGCAGGACGGCCGCCTGCGGCTCCGGGGTGACGCGAACCCGACCGCGGACCGGACGGCGGTCATGCCCGAGGCCGTCCTCGGCGTCGGCGTGCTGCGCTTCCCCGGCATCGGGCTCCCGACCGTGTGGGCACGGCAGCAGTCCTGGGTGCCGATCGGCATCGCCGTCGTGGCGGCGCTCGCGCTCGTGCGGGCGGCACGGGCCGATCGCGACATCACCGCCGGCCGACCCTGTCGACGGTGTGGGACGCCGCGTTGGGACCTCGGCACGGCAGCCCTGACGCCCGGCACCGGAGCACCCGTGTCCGGAGCAGGGGGTACCGGCGCTCCGGACGTCGCGGCGAGCCTTTCGCTGTCCGTCGTCGCCGCGGTCACCGTCCTGACCATCGCACTCGCCGCCGGCTCTGCAGGGGCGGGGTTCAGCGGCACCACGGCGACCGCCACGACCCTCGGCACCGGTACGTTCCCGTGCTTCCACGAACCCGCTCCCGCCGGCAGCCAGCTGGCGTGGGACTTCGCCGAGAAACAGGGCGACATCGTGCGGGACAGCAGCGGACACGGCGCGGACGGACGCTTCGTCGGCGACGCGTCACGTGTCGACGGAAGCTGCGCGGCGAACCCGTGGAGCACCTACCCGGGCGCGGGCACCGACGACTACGCCGTCACCGACCGGCCCACCACCGGACCGCAGGTCTTCTCACTCGAGGTGTGGTTCCGGTCCGCCGACCCCGCGGGCGGCCGCGTGTTCGGCTTCACGTCCGACACCGCCCCCGCATCGACCTACCGCGACCGGCACCTGTACATCGACTCCGGCGGCGGCCTGCGCTTCGGCGTGCAGGGCGCCGGCAACCTCTTCAACTTCACGGTCGGCGGCGGTGACGTCGCGGACGGCGAGTGGCACCACGCCGTGGCGACGTTCGAGTCACGATCGATGACCCTCTACGTCGACGGCCAGCGCAAGGAGCGACGAACCGATGCCGTCGCCGCTCGGCAGTACGACGGACACTGGCGCACCGGCCGCGGAACCCTGGTCGGCTGGCCGGACTCGGGGAACTTCGGGTTCACGGGCGACATCGACTCGGCAACCGTCTACGACCGTGTCCTCGACGCCGAGACCGTCGCAACCCGGTTCGCCGCCGGCCGGTGACACCGGTCAGTGCGTGGCCTGGGTCAGTGCGTGGCCTGCTCAACCCGGATGCGCGCGAGGATCTCGCTGCGCAGCTGGTCGGGAGCAGTCTCCTTGCAGGCACGGCGGACCGTCTCCATGAGCACGACGCCGACGCGGTGCTCGGTCTGGCAGTCCTCGCAGCCGTCCATGTGCTCGCGGATGTCCGCGGCGTCCTCGTGGCGGAGCTCGTCGTGCAGGAACTCCTCGAGCTCGGCCTTCGCCTTCGAGCAGTCGCAGCCGCTCATCGTGCGTCCTTCCGTCCGGTGCGACCCGTGGCCGCGGTTGCCTTCGTCGTCTGTGCCGCGCCTCGTCCCCGTCCACGCATCGTCGCCGTCGACGCTGCGTCCGGGACGATGCCGGTCTCACGGGCGTGGTCCGCCAGGAGCCCACGGAGGAGCCGGCGGCCACGGTGGAGGCGGCTCATGACCGTCCCCACGGGGGTCTTCATGATGTCGGCGATCTCCTGGTACGAGAAGCCTTCGACATCGGCGAAGTACACGGCCATCCGGAAGTCCTCCGGGATGGCCTGCAGTGCGTCCTTCACGGCGGAGGACGGCAGGTGGTCGATCGCGTCGGCCTCGGCGGACCGGGCGGAGATCGACTGGGTGACGCTCTCCGCGCCGCCGAGCTGCCAGTCCTCGAGCTCGTCGATGGTGCCCTGGTACGGGTTCCGCTGGTTCTTGCGGTACGTGTTGATGAACGTGTTCGTGAGGATCCGGTACAGCCAGGCCTTCAGGTTCGTGCCCTGCTTGAACTGGCGGAACGCGGCGAAGGCCTTGACGAACGTCTCCTGCACCAGGTCCGACGCGTCGGCCGGGTTGCGGGTCATCCGCATGGCCGCACCGTAGAGCTGGTCCATGAAGGGCAGGGCCTGGTCCTCGAACAGGGACCGCAGCTCCGCCTCGGAGACGGTCTTCGCGTCCACCGGCTCGTCTGCGGCGTCGTCGAGGGCTTCGTGCTCCTCTTCGACGGCGTCGAGCTGCACCTCGGTCTCGTCGACCAGGTGGTGCGGAGCTGCCTGCGGTTCGTCGGTCGTCATCGCCGCCAAGTCTAGGCCGAGCGTGCCGAGCGTCGTCGGCACCGCGGTCAGCACGGTTGCCGTGCCGGTCCGCTCTCGTGCGAGTGTTGCTGTCGCCACTGATCCTCCCGGTGCGTTCAGTACCCTGGTGAACCGATGGCAGACACGACGCATTCCCACAGCGGGGCCCAGCCCGCCGACCCCTGGATCGCCCCGGTCGCAGGGGGTCCGCTTCGCGGTGACGTCGCGCTGCCCGGGTCGAAGTCGCTGACGAACCGGGAGCTCGTGCTCGCGGCCCTCGCGGACGGCCCCTCGACGATCCGGCTCCCGCTGCACTCCCGTGACTCGGCGCTGATGATCGCGGGGCTCCGTGCGCTCGGCGTCGGCATCGAGGAGCTCGAGCCGGCGGCCGGCACCGCCCCGAACCCCTACGGTCCGGACCTCCGGATCACGCCCGCCCCGATGCACGGCGACGTCCGCCTGGACTGCGGGCTGGCCGGCACCGTGATGCGCTTCCTGCCGCCGCTCGCCGCCCTGGCCGTCGGGCCCGTCACGGTCGACGGCGACCCCTACGCCCGCAAGCGGCCGATGCACGCCATCGTGCAGGGACTCGTGGACCTCGGTGTCGACGTCACGGACGACGGCGGCGGGTCGATGCCGTTCTCGTTCACCGGCACCGGCTCGGTCCGCGGTGGGGCCCTGACGATCGACGCGTCGGCGTCCTCGCAGTTCGTCTCCGGGCTGCTGCTGTCGGCGCCCCGCTTCGACGAGGGCCTGCACCTCACCCACGTCGGAGAACGACTGCCGAGCATGCCGCACATCGAGATGACCGTCGCAGCGCTCCGTGCCCGCGGCGTGCGGGTCGAGGAGCCCTCGGTCGGCGAGTGGGTCGTGCACCCCGGCCCGATCGGCGCGCGTGACGTCGTGATCGAGCCCGACCTGTCGAACGCGGCGCCGTTCGCGGTCGCCGCGCTCGTCGCCGGCGGCACGGTGCGCATCCGCACCTGGCCGACCGAGACGACGCAGGTCGGCGCCGACCTCGAGACGCTCCTGCCCCTGTGGGGGGCGCGCGTGGCCCGTGACGGTGACGACCTGGTCGTCGACGGCGGCGTCGGGATCCGGGGTGGGGCCTCCTTGCCGGGTCTCGAACTCGACCTGAGCCGCGGCGGCGAACTCGCCCCGGCGCTCGTCGCGCTGGCCGCGCTGGCGGACGGCCCGAGCGAGATCACCGGCATCGGTCACCTGCGGGGGCACGAGACGGACCGCCTGGCCGCGCTGGCGGCGGACCTCAACCGGTCTGGAGGCGCGGTGCACGAACTCGACGACGGCCTGCGGATCGAGCCGGCGCCGCTCCACGGCAGCGCCTGGGGCGCGTACGACGACCACCGGATGGCGACCGCGGGGGCGATCGTGGGCCTCGTCGTCGACGGCGTCGCCGTCGACGACATCGGGTCGACCGCGAAGACGCTGCCGCAGTTCCCGGAGCTGTGGGCCGCGCTCGTGGCGTCCTCGGTGACCGCTGCACCGGTGAGTGGGGACTGACGCATGAGCTGGTGGGACGACGCCGACGGTGACGACTCCGACGCGGACGAGCCGTACGGGCAGTACGACGAGTCGAGCGTCCGGGTGCGCCCGAACCCGAAGGGCAACCGACCGCGCACGAAGACCCGTCCGACGTACGACGACGCCCCCGTCGGGTGGGTGACGAACGTCGACCGCGGGCGGTTCGGCGTGCTGATCGACGACCACGTCATCACCGCGACGAAGGCCCGCGAGCTCGGCAAGAAGTCCGTCGTCACGGGCGACCACGTGTCACTCGTCGGGGACGTCTCGGGCGACCCCGGCTCGCTCGCGCGCATCGTGAAGGTCGCCGAGCGCACCACACTGCTGCGACGGAGTGCCGACGACTCCGACGAGGTCGAGCGCGTCATCGTGGCGAACGCCGACCAGATGCTCATCGTGGTGGCCGCGGCCGACCCCGAGCCGCGCACCCGCCTGATCGACCGGTACCTGGTGGCCGCGTTCGACGCCGGCCTCGACCCGATCCTCTGCATCACGAAGACCGACCTCGCCGACCCGGCTGCGTTCCTGGCGCACTTCGCGTGCCTGGATCTGCGGATCGTGACGAGCCGATCGGACGACGTCCCGTTCGAGGCGCTGCACGAGCTGCTCGACGACAAGGTGACCGTGACCGTCGGGCACTCCGGCGTCGGCAAGTCGACGCTGGTGAACGCCCTGACCGGCTCGACGCGGGCGATCGGGGTCGTGAACTCCGTGACCGGTCGGGGGCGGCACACGTCGTCGTCGTCGATCGCGCTGCAGGTCCGTGACGGCGGGTGGATCATCGACACGCCGGGTGTGCGGTCGTTCGGCCTGGGGCACGTCGACCCCGCGAACGTCTTCCGGGCGTTCGCCTCGCACGCCGTGCCGGTGCGGCCCGCGCGGGACGGCATCCCGCTGGCGCAGGCGCACGACTGGGAGATCGTCGACCGGGTGCAGGACGGGGAGCTCGGGCCGACCGGCGTCGAGCGGCTCGACTCGTTCCGGGCGCTGCTGACCGGCATGGGCGCGTCCGACCCCGGTTCCGAGTAACGCGCCGGGCGGTGCCGGTCGGCGGGTCGGCGGCTGGTCACAACACCCCGCGGTGTGTGCGCCGAGCGGTCACGAACTGTCGACTGGCGACGCGGCACCCGACAGTTCGTGACCACTCGAGCGCCGGCGCGCGGTGAGTCGTGACCACTCCGGTTCCCGCGCCCCCTCCGCACCGTGCCGGCCTCGCACCGTTCGTGCGCCCCTCGCACCGTGCGAGGGGCGCACGAACGGTGCGAGGTTGCGCACTCCGTGCGGGCTCGCTCGCCTCGCACGGAGTGGGCAACCTCGCACCGGACGACGCCTCGACACCGGGCCGGCATCGACAAGCGCGCATCGGGGTTGTACAGTTGCGGACGTGTCTGAAGTTGCAAAGTACAACTTTGCGCCGACCCCCGCTGTCGACGCCCCGTCCCCGAGCACGACGACGACGTCGCACGCGCACCACTCCCCCACCCACAAGTCCCCACGAGCCCCGAAGCCGCAGCGGTCCGACAGCGTCCTGCGCCCCGCCGGCCTCGGTCGCGTGCTGCGGACATTCGCCTCGCACATCCTCGTGCCGCTGTTCCTGGCCGCCGGCATGGGCCTGGCCTACCTCGGCGCCTTCCACGCCCCGGCCCCGCAGGAACTGCCCGTCGGCATCGTCGGCCAGGGCGCGGCCACCCAGGTGTTCGCCCAGACCGTGACCGACCAGTCCGACGGCGCCCTCGTGGCCCATGTCGTCGCCTCGACGAAGGCGGCCGAGCAGCAGGTGCGCGACCGCGACCTCGCCGCCGTGTACGCGCCGACGGCGACGGGTGCCACGCTCTACGTCTCGACCGCCGCGTCGGAGACCACCGCGAGCGCCGCGCAGAAGGTGTTCCTGCCGATCGCCTACGACCAGCACGTGCCGTTCCGGGTCGTCGACGTCGTGCCCACGGGCGACCAGGACACCACCGGCCAGGGGCTGTTCTTCCTGCTCGTGGCCCTGAGCGTCGGCGGGTACGCGTCCGCGATCGCCGTGGCCTCGGTCGCGACGAAGCTCCGTGCCGTGTGGACCGCGGTCATCGGGCTCGCCACCGCGGGGGTCGTCGCCGGCATCGGCGTGATCGTCGCCGGACCGATCTACGGCGTCATCACCACCCACCACTGGCAGGTGTTCCTGTTCGCCTGGCTCTACGACTCGATCATCGTCGCACTCGGCGTCGGGCTGCACCCCGTGCTCGGACGGTGGACCACCCCGATCCTCACGATGCTCTTCGTGATGCTGAACTTCACGTCGTCCGGCGGGATCTTCCAGCCGGCGTTCCAGCCCGGCTTCTTCGCCGCCCTGCACACCTTCTGGAGCGGTGCCGCGTGGCTGCAGGCCGCTCAGGACCTGCAGTACTTCCCGGACGCGTCGCTCGGCCGGTCGTCGCTCGTGCTCGCCCTCTGGCTGGCCGCCGCGCTCCTGCTCTGCGTCGTCGTGCACGGGCTCGTCGCCCGCCGGACCCGCATCGCCCGGGAGCGCGAGGTCACCCGGCTCGAGGAAGAGGAGGTCGTCGCCGCGTAGCGACGGTAGGTTGGGCGACGTGGACCTCAGCGCCGACCTGGACTTCGCCCGCTCCCTCGCCGACACCGCCGACGCGATCAGCCTCGAGCGCTTCCGTGCCGCCGACCTGCACGTGACGAAGAAGGCCGACAGCACGCACGTCACCGACGCGGACCAGGCCGTCGAACGGGCCCTGCGCGAGCGACTCGCCGCCGAGCGACCGGACGACGCGTTCCTCGGTGAGGAGACGACGGCGGACACCGGGGCCGAGGCCGTCAGCGAAGGACACCGCCAGTGGGTGGTCGACCCGATCGACGGCACCGCCAACTACCTGCGCGGCGTGCCGGTGTGGGCGACCCTCATCGCGCTCGCGGTCGACGGCCGCCCGGTGCTCGGCGTCGTCAGCGCTCCCGCCCTCGGCAAGCGCTGGTGGGCGGCCGAGGGTTCCGGCGCGTTCTCGCTGGACGGACCGCTCCGGGTCTCCGGGGTGTCCGAGCTCGCCGATGTGAGCCTGAGCTACAACAGCATCCAGCAGTGGGACGACGACGACCGCCTCGAGCCGCTCGTCGACCTGTCGCGCCGGGTCTGGCGCACCCGGGCCTACGGCGACATGTGGTCGTACATGATGGTGGCCGAGGGCGTCCTCGACGTCGCCGGCGAACCGGACCTGAAGCCGTGGGACATCGCGGCCCTCGTCCCGATCGTCGAAGAGGCCGGCGGCCGCTTCACCTCGCTCGACGGCGATCCCGGGCCGTGGCACGGCAGCGCGCTCGCCTCGAATGGCCTGGTGCACGACGCCGTGGTCGAGGTCATCCGCCGCGACTCCTAGGCACGGTCGGCGGGCAGGTCAGCCCCGCTCGGTGGACCCCGGCGCCTCGGTCCGCTCGGCGGATCCGTTCGCCCCGGTGCGCTCGGACCCCGCGGCCGCGCCAGCGTGCTCGGAGTCCCCGTCCGACCGCCGCGCCGCCCGCCGACGCGTCACCAGGTCCGCACCGGCCAGCACGAGCGCCAGCGCCATCAGCGACACCGTGAACGTCGTGCCGCTGCGGAACGCGTCGTGGTACGCATCAAGACGGCTTCCGGACCCGCCAGATCCCGACCCCGCCGCCTCGCTCCGCACGATCCCGTAGAAGATGCTCGTCGCGACCGCGGTGCCGATCGCGGTACCGACACGCTGCCCGAGCTGCTGCATCGACCCCGCCACCCCGGACTGCTCGACGGGGATCTCGGCCAGGGTCAGGGTCTGGTTCGGCGACACCACGAACCCGCCACCGAGTCCGCCCACCAGGAACGCGCCCGCCATCGCCCACGGGGTGACCTCCGGCGGGGTGGCGACGGCGGCGACCATGAGCAGCAGGAAGCCGACGACGACCATCCCGAGCCCGGCGACGACCAGCGCCCGCCCGACCCGGTCGACGATCCGTCCGCCGATGTACGAGCCGACGGCACTCGTCGCGGCGAAGGGGATGCTCACCATGCCCGCGAACAGGGGCGAGAGCCCGAGGCCCTCCTGCAGGTACAGCGTCACCATGAGGAACGACGCCGGCAGCGCCGCGAAGTAGACCGCCACGATCGACAGACCGTTGCGGTACGACGACAGCCGGAAGAGCTCGAAGTGCACCACGGGCGACTTGCCCTGCCGCTTGAACCGCTGCTCCCAGAGCACGAACAGCACGAGGAACACCGCGAAGCCGACGAGCCAGAACCAGCGGGTGGCGGAACCACCGCCGCCGCTGGTCAGCACGAACGGCAGCATCAGGGTGATGATCGCCGCACCGAGCAGCAGGATGCCGACGACGTCCAGTTCACGGTCCTGCGCTTTCCCCTGGGCACCCTTCGGCAGCAGGCGGACGGCGAAGAGCAGTGCGGCGATCCCGAGGGGCACGTTCATCCAGAACAGCAGCCGCCAGCCGGACTCCTCGCCGCCGATCGCGATGAGGCCACCGCCGATGGTCGGCCCGAGGGCGGTGGAGATGCCGATCATCGCCCCGAACAGCCCGAACGCGCGACCCCGCTCCGGTCCGCGGAACAGCTGCTGCACCAGTCCGATGACCTGGGGCATCTGGATCCCGGCGGCGAAGCCCTGCAGGATCCGCGTGACGATCAGGACCTCGATGTTCGGTGCGACGGCGCACAGCAGGCTCGATCCGGTGAACGCACTGAGCCCCACGATGAACATGACGCGCCGGCTCTTCAGGTCCCCGAGCCGACCCGCGGGCACCAGGGCGAGGCCGAACGCCAGCGCGTACCCCGCCACGATGAGCTGGAGCGACGAGCTGGTGGCTCCGAGGGACTGCTCGATCGAGGGCAGCCCGACGTTCACCTTGGACAGGTCGAGGATCGTCAGGGCCGCCACCGCGACGCACACGGCGAAGGCGCGCCACCGGGTGCGGTCATCGAGGCGGGCGTCGGTCGGTTCAGCGTTGGACATCCCGTCCTGGCTACACCTGCGACGACGAACGAGGTCCGGACAGAGCTGTACCCCGGTTCCGTCAGACGGACCCGGATCGGGGTGCAGAGGGCGGGTGCCACACCCCCCCTCGTGGCCCCCCGTACTGGGGGCACCGTTCTGGACATCTGCGAGCCGGAGTCCGCTCGGCGGGCCGGTACCTGAGTTATCGTGCTCCAGACGGCAGGTCACGTGACGCTCTCGGATTCCCTAGATCCGGACGGCGGAACAGACCGGTCGTGTTCGTCCGAAGACCCTAACCCGAGGGGTGATACAGACGATGACATCATCGTTCCCGAGCGGAACCGAGTGCACCCACACTCGTCGACCGCATCCAATCCACGACAGTTCCGGCGCGCGCTCAGTCGCCGCCGCTCGTCCGCACTCCGCCACGGTCACCCGCCGTGCAGCAGTCCGGTCCGCCTCCGTGCGCCCCGTCGCAGCGACCCCCGTGTTCGCCGACGCCCTCCTCGCAGCATCCGCCTCCGGACCCGGAGGCCGGTGAGTCATGGCACTCACCGGTCGACGTCTCGAGGTCGACCGGATCGCGACCCTCGCAGTGCTCCCACGGGAGTCCGCGATGGTCGTGGTCGGCGACCCTGGTTCCGGACGCAGCAGCGTCCTCGACGCGGTCTCGAACCGCGTTTCCCTCCCCGTCGTCCGGGTCGGTGTCAACGGGAGTGAATCCCGCTGGCCGCTGGCCGGGGTGACCTCCCTGTTCACCGCGCTCGACGACCCTCGAGCGACCGCACACATCGCCCACCTGCTGCAGGCAGGCGGGACTGCGGCCGCCGTGACGGCCGGGCTGGCGGCGGCGCACGACTTCCTCGACGCCGTGCACGCCCTGACCCTCCCGCCGACGCTCGTCCTGATCGACGACCTCGACCGGATGGACTCGGAGAGCCAGGAACTCATCGCGTTCCTCGCCGGACGACTCGCGGGCACCGCCCTGCGTGTCGTGGCGACGGTCCGCTCGGTGCCGTCGGACGGGCCGCTCGCGGCCCTGCCGACCCTGCGCATCGAACCACTGCCCTCGGACGAGGCCCTGGTCCTCGCCCGGGCCATGGCACCCGCCGAGGCGAACGACGGCGTCCTCGCCGTCCTCGCCGAGGAGACCGGTGGCAACCCCGGCGCGCTCCGCGAACAGCTCGCGGTGCTCACCCGGGAGCAGCTCACCGGCGCGGAGCCGATCGTGCTCCCGCTCCGACCCACTCCGACGACCGAGGCCATCGCGGCACTCGCACTCGGGCCCGCCGCGGGACGCGATCTGGACGTCCTCGCGAAGCTCGCCCTGGTGCCCGTCGCGAAGACCACGGCGTGGGACCGGGACGAGCTGGACGACCTGGTCGGGGCCGGTCTCGCGACCGTCCGCGGGCAGAGCGTCACCGTCCGGCACCCGCTCGTGCGTTCCGCGCTCTACTGGCGGATGCCCGCCCGTGACCGTCGCGCGGCACACGCCGAGCTGGCCACGGCGAGCGCGGAGAACGACCCGCGGTCGGCCGCGTGGCATCGGAGCTTCGTCGACGACGTCCCCGACGTGGTCGCGCTGCTCCGGGCCGCACGGTCGTACGTCGTGGACGGCAACGTGCACGCCGCGATCGCACTGACCGAACGTGCCCTGCACATCGGTGGCGGGACCGAGGACGAGCACGTCGCGCTCCTCGGGGTCGCGGAGGCCATGCTCGGCAAGCGCCTGCTCGGCTTCGCCGCGCGGTACCTCGCGGCGCTCCGTCCGTTCCGGACGACGCCGAACGAGGTCCGCCGGCTCCGGCTGCAGTACTCGGCCGAGTACCTCAGCGGTGACGCCGTGCACGCGGACGAGCTGCTCGTCCCCGTCGACGCGACCGACCCGGCCGAGGTGGACGCCGTCGCCGGGCTGATGGCCATGGTGGCCTGCTTCCGTGCCGAGGCGTGGGAGCTCGACCAGGCCAAGGACCTGCTGCACCGGATCGAACCGCTCGAGGGGTCGGCGTCCGCGCACACCCTCGAGATCGCGACGACCGCGCGGGAGCTCATCGCCGCCGTGGACGGCGTGCTGCCGCCCGACACCGAGCTGCACGACGGGCTCGCGACGTCGGAGCTCGTGGCGATGTCCGACCCGGCCCTGCTGCTCCTCGCCCACGCGCTGAGCATCGGCGAGCGCTACCGGAGCGCGCGACGGGTGTTCGCACTCGTGCTCGCCCGGGGGCAGGAGACCGCGGCGGTGTGGACCGAGGCGGCCCGCTACCTGACGTCCGAGAACGAGGTGCGCTCCGGCAACTTCCGGCAGGCGCTCCGCGCGATCGACGTGTGGGAGTCCGGTTCGTCCGTCGCCGAGCGGTTGCGTGAGCCCTCCCGGGCGATCGCCGTCGCGTGGCGGCACTTCGCCGAGGGCCGTTCGGCCGAGGCGCTCGACGTCGTGGACCGGTGCCTCGAGCACCGTTCGACGAGTCGGCTCTGGGGTGCGACGGCGAAGCTGCACGCGCTCCGCGGCAAGGTCCTGCTGCTCGACGGTCGACTCGACGAGGCAGCCACCGCGCTCGAGGCCGCCGACGCCATCGGTCGGTCGCTCCGGAACCCCGCGGTGCTCCGGCACCTCGGCGACCTGGTCGAGGCGTACGTGCGCCTCGGACGGATCGACGACGCGCGGACGATCACGGCCCGCCTGGCGGCGGACCACCACGCCCGTCCGGGGCGCTGGGGTGCCCTGGTGCTGGCGCGGAGCCTCGCGCTCGTCGCCGACGACACCACCCGCGAGCCGGCCCGGCGCCGTGCGCTGGAACTGTTCCAGCCGCACGACTCGCAGTACGAGCGGGCTCGCACGTTCGCGGCGCTGGCCGCCGTCGGCAACCCGGCGGAACGGCCGCGTCTCGGAGCGGCGGCCGCAGCGGCGTACGAGGCGGCCGGCCTGCGTCGACCGCTCGTGACCCCGGCGCCGGCTGCGGCGATGCCGCAGTTCGGCACGGGCTCGTCGTCGATCCGGTCCGCACCGGTGCTCTCGCCGGCGTTCCCCGGGACGCCGCGCAGCGCCCCCGACGCGTCGGCGGTGCTCACGTCGCTGACCGCCGAGGAGCGCGCGGTGGTGCAGAAGGTCACCGAGGGCTACCGCAACCGCGAGATCGCCTCGTCGCTGTTCATGTCGCAGCGCACGGTGGAGCTGCGGCTCACGCAGATCTACCGCAAGGTCGGCGCGCGGTCGCGATCGCACCTGGTCGCGCTCCTCACGTAGGAGACGCACCACAGGACGGACGGGAGGCCCGGTACCAGCTGGTACCGGGCCTCCCGTCTGCGCGCGCTTGCGGGAGTCCGCACGCGACCGCAGCGCGGTGTGCCCCCGCACGCGGGGAACCGCAAGAGCGTCCGACGGGTGTTGCCGTGTGGTCGGCGGCGGGTGAGGCTTCTCCTGCACCGACCGCCGTGCCCCTCCCCCGGGGGCCAGCCCGCGGTACCTGAGTCCGGTACCCGAACCCCTCGGCCCAACGACACCGACGTCCGTCCTCGCCTGATCCGAGGACGGGCGTCGGTTCCCGGGCCGGGAGGCCCCGGACGCGCGGCAGACCCGACGGCGGTCGGTGCCGCACCAGTTCCACCTCCCCGTTCCACCCACTCTCGTTCCCCCGAAGGGACAGCCGATGTGCGGCATCATCGCGGCCCGCGTGTCTGACGACGCGACCCCCTACCTGCTCGACGGACTCGAACGACTCGAGTACCGCGGGTACGACTCCGCAGGCATCGCCGTCCGGACGGCCGTCGGCCGCACCGAGACGATCCGCTCGGTCTCCCGCGTCGGCGACCTGCGCACGCTCGTCGCTGCACGCTCCGGTGACGCGCTCACCGGCGTCGGCATCGGTCACACCCGCTGGGCCACGCACGGTGCCGTGCGCGAGGCGAACGCACACCCGCACGCCGACTGCACCGGCCGTATCTCGATCGTGCACAACGGCATCGTCGAGAACGCGGACCGGCTGCGCCAGACGCTCGAGGCGCAGGGCCACCGCTTCCGGTCCGACGTCGACTCCGAGGTCATCGCGCACCTGGTCGAGCGCGCCCTGGCGGTCGACCCGGACCTGATGCTCGCGGTGCAGATCGCGACGGCGCAGCTCGAGGGCTCGTGGGCGATCGTGGTCCTGGACGCCCGGGACGGCCGCATGGTCGTGGCGGCGGACCGTTCGCCGCTCGTCGTCGCCCGCTCCGGCCGCGGCGACTTCGTGGCGAGCGACATCGGCGCGATCGCCGAGTGGTGCGAGACGTTCGTGGCGCTGCGCGACGGCGACGTCGTCGAGCTCGGTGAGGCCTGGACCTGGTCGTCCGACGGCATCACGGTGCCCGTGCCGTTCCCCACGCCGTCCCCGTTCGCCGCCGCAGCACTCGACCTCGGCGACCACACCGACCACATGGCGAAGGAGATCGACGAGCAGGCCGACGTCGTCGCGACGATCCTGGACCGGGTGACCCGCCGCACCGCCGACGGCAGCATGTGGGTGGGCCTCGGCCTGGCCGGCTTCCACCGGCTGGCGATCGTCGCCTGCGGCACGTCGCTGAACGCAGGCCAGGTGATCGCGACCGCACTGCGTGGGATCGGAGGGGTGCCGACCGACATCGTCGTCGCGAGCGAGGCCGACCAGGCCGTGCTCGGTCCGGGAACCCTGGTCGTCGCGATCAGCCAGTCCGGTGAGACCGCGGACGTGCTCCGCGCCCTGGACCGGTTCGAGGACCGCCACCCGGTGCTCGCGCTGACGAACAACATGCACTCCTCGCTCGCTCGACGGGCCGACGCCGTGCTCGACTGCCACGCCGGCCCGGAGATCGGGGTCGCCGCCACGAAGACGTTCACGGCGCAGGTCGTCGTCGGGGTCGCGGCGATGATCTCCGCGATGGTCGCCTCCGGCCGCATCGAACCGTCCCGCGCGCAGGTGCTCGTCGACGAACTGCTCGACCTGCCGGCCCGGATCGAGCACGCCGCGCGGGTGTCCGCCGAGCGGATGCCGCTGCTGGTGTCGAGCGTCAAGGAGGCGACCGGCTTCCTGTTCCTCGGCCGCGGTGCCGGACTGCCGTACGCCGCCGAGGGCGCCCTGAAGCTCAAGGAGCTCAGCTACCGCTGGGCCGAGGCCTACCCCGCCGGCGAACTCAAGCACGGGCCGCTCGCGCTGGTGGACGACGGCACCCCGGTGGTCGTCATCGACCACGGTGAGCCGAAGATCCAGTCGGCGATCGCCGAGGTCCGCGCACGCGGTGGCTTCGTCATCACGATCGGCGGCGAGTCGGCGGACATCCCCGCGCTCGGCCGCCGTGGCACCGGCGACCTGGCCTGGGGCGCGATGACCGCGCCGTGGGGTCCGCTCGAGGCCGTCGTGCCGCTGCAGATGCTGGCCCGCGAACTCGCCCTGCAGCTCGGGTGCGACGTCGACAAACCCCGGAACCTGGCGAAGTCGGTGACGGTCGAATAGCCGGGCGCCGACGCGTGAACCGCCTGACGGTCTTCCTCGCCGTCCTCACCGCCCTGGCGATCGCCGGCACCGTGGTCCTGGTCACGGTGGTGCTGACGACGCCCGGGCTCTCCTGACCGGATCCCGCAGGGTCTTCCTGGGCGGGGCTGCGATGCTGGTCACTTGACCACCGCAGCCCCGCCCCTCGTCTTCGTCGCGCTCCTCGTCGGCGCCGTCCTGCCGTTCGTGCCGTTCGTCGGCCGCGTGGCCCGCATCGCCGCGACCATCGCGCACGAGGTCGGGCACGCGATCGTCGTCGTGCCGTTCGGCGGGCGGATCCAGCGGATCGAGCTGCACCCGGACGGGTCCGGCGAGGCCTGGGTCCAGCTCGGCCGGGTGCCCGGAGGCATCCGGTGGCTCGTCCGGATCCTGAACCTGTACGCCGGGTACAGCGCACCCCTGTGGGCGGGCGTGCTCCTGGTGACGGGGGTGCTGCACGGCTCCCGCTGGCTGCCCGTGGTGGTGCTCGCGGTCATCGGGCTCGTCGCGCTGGCGTTCGTCCGGAACTGGTTCGGCCTGCTCGTCGTGCTCGGCTTCGACGCGCTCGCCCTGTGGGTGGCCGTCCGCCCGTCCGAGGCGACCGTCCTGGTGGTCGCCGCCGTCGGGGCGTTCTTCGTCGTCGACGGCCTGCGCTCGGTGGTGCAGGTCGGCCGCTGGCTGGTCACCGGCGCCCGGGTGCAGACCGACTTCCACATCGCCGCGGCCGAGATGCGGGTGCCGGCGTCCCTGTGGTTCGTGCTGTTCGTCGCTGTGAACGCCGTCGCCGTGTGGCTGGCGCGCGAGCCGCTGCTCCAGGTCTGGGACACCGTCGTCGCCGGGGTCCGCGCGCTCGTCTGAGGCTGCGCTCGCGTAACCGGGGGCCGCAATCGCCTGTCCGCGCCGAGCGGCTGCGAGGCTACCGCCAGACGACCCCCGGAGGTGTCCCATGGCGACCGACGACCACGGCTTCGCGACCGAGCAGGTACACGGCGGCTTCGTGCCCGACGCCGGGCACGGCGCCCGGGTCCCCGCGATCCACATGTCCTCCGGGTTCCTGTTCGACGACTTCGACCAGGCCCGCGACCGCTTCGCCGACACCGACGACGGCTACACCTACACGCGTCTCGGCAACCCCACGAACGCCGACGTCGAGCGTCGCGTGGCGCTGCTCGAACGCGGTGTCCAGGCGATCCTGGTCGGCAGCGGTCAGGCGGCGGCGACCGTGGCGTTCCTCGGCCTGCTGCAGGCCGGCGACCACGTCGTCAGCGCCCGGAGCATCTACGAGGGCACCCGCGGGCTGCTGCTGCAGAACCTCGGCCGGCTCGGCATCGAGGTCGACTTCGTCACCGATGCCCGCGACCTCGACGCCTGGGCCGCCGCGGTCCGACCGAACACGAAGGCGTTCTTCGCCGAGACGATCCCGAACCCGAAGAACGACGTCCTCGACATCACCGGCGTCGCCGAGACCGCGCACCGCGCCGGCGTCCCGCTGATCGTCGACAACACCCTCGCCACGCCGTACCTGGTGCGCCCGGTCGAGCACGGTGCGGACATCGTCGTGCACTCGGCGTCGAAGTTCCTGTCCGGGCACGGTGCCGGACTCGGCGGCGTGGTCGTCGACGGCGGCCGGTTCGACTGGTCCGCGGCCCCCGAGCGCTGGACCCACCTGACCAGCCCCGAACGGTCCCTCGGCGGCGAGAGCTACGTCGAGCGGTACGGCAACCGGGCCTTCGCCGTGTTCGCCCGCGACGTCGTCGCCGCACGCATCGGCCCGGCGCCGTCCCCGTTCAACGCGTTCCTGCTCCGCCAGGGCATCGAGACGCTGTCACTGCGGGTGGAACGCCACTGCGCGAACGCGCTGGCCGTCGCGTCCTGGCTGGACCAGCAGCCGGAGGTGACGAGCGTCGACCACGCGGGCCTGGCCTCCAGTCCGTTCCACGACCTCGCCCAGCGCTACCTGCCCCGCGGGGCCGGGTCCGTCTTCGCCTTCACGCTCGCCGGTGGCGAAGCCGCCGCGCGGGCGTTCATCGACGCCGTGCAGCTGTTCAGCCGGATGACCCACCTGGGCGACGTCCGCTCGCTGATCCTGCACCCGGCGACCACCACGCACGCCGGCCGCACGCCGGAGGAGCGAGCCGAGCAGGGCATCGACGACGGCCTGATCCGGCTGTCGGTCGGCATCGAGGACGTCGCGGACCTGCTCCGCGACCTGGAACGCGGGCTCGCGGCGGTCCGGTCCGCAGATGCCGCCGCCGGCCTGGAGGCACGTGGAGCGTCCGACGCGCAGCGCACGGCCGCCGGTGGGCCGTCCCTCGACCGGCAGGAGCGCTGAATGGCCGAGCTGCAGCACTTCGGGTACTTCTTCTCACGCGGCTTCGGCCCGCAGGCGTGGGGACGGTCCGACTGGGACTGGGGCCACGACTGGACGAAGCCGGAGCTGTACCAGCAGTCCGTCCGGACGCTCGAGCAGGCCGGCATGGACCTGGTCATCGCCGAGGACGCCGTCTCGCTCGGCTCCCCCGCCACCCTCGACCTGCGCATCCGGCAGGCGTACGGCGGCCCGAAGCACGACCCGCTGCTGCTCGCCCCGTACCTGTTCGCCGCGACCTCGCACATCGGCATCGCGCCGACCGTCAACGCGGGCATCACCCCGCCGTACCTGGCGGCACGGCAGTTCGCGACCCTGGCGCACCTGTCCTCGGACCGTCTCGGCATCAACGTCGTCACCGACGTCGGCAGCGCGCGCCACGCCGGCCTGCCGCCGCTGCCGCACGACCAGGCGTACGACCGCGCCGAGGAGTGGATCACGCTGCTCCGCCGGCTCTGGCACTCGTGGGGCGACGCGTACGTCGGCGCACCGGACTCGTGGCACTTCGCGGACGGCGACGCGCTCGACGCGTTCCACCACGAGGGCGCCCACTTCACCGCCGACGGTCCGCTCAACGCGCTGCCGCTGGCGTCGGACCCCGTGGTCGTCTCACCCGGTGGCTCGGGCCGAGGGCTCGCGTTCGCCGGCACCCACTCGGACGTGCAGCTCGCACTCGCGCCGCTGTCCGCCGTCGCGGTGACGGAGTACCGAGCCCGGGTGATCGCGGCAGCCGAGGCCGCAGGGCGGTCCACCGCGGACCTGCGGATCCTGTTCGTGCTGAAGCCCGTGATCGTGTCCTCACCGGAAGAGGCCGACCGCATCGTCGCGGCGTCCGAGCACCCCTCCGACGACGCGCTGCGTGCGGCGGCGATCGCGTGGTCGAGCGACTCCGAGACCGACCTGCTCGCGCTCGACCTGGATGCCCCGGTGCCCGACGGGACCTTCGGTGAGCACGTCTCGGCCGGCACGATCCGCGGGCTGCTCGGGGACACCCTGGACGCACCGCTGCGGGAGCTGCTCACCCGCAAGGCGCGGCAGGGGCGGATCGCGTCACGCTCGGGGTTCGTGGGGACCGCCGACGAGTTCGCGGACTTCATCGAGGAGCTCGGCAGCGACGCCGACAACGACGGGATCATCTTCTCGGGCGACCTGCACCCGGCGCAGATCCACCGGATGTTCGGCGACCTGGTGCCCGTGCTCCGGCGCCGTGGGCTCCTGCGACGGGAGTACGGCGCCGGAGGGATCCGGGCGAACCTGTTCGACTTCTAGCGGGAGCGG
Organism: Curtobacterium sp. MCLR17_034; assembly: GCF_003234485.1. Lineage (NCBI taxonomy): Bacteria > Bacillati > Actinomycetota > Actinomycetes > Micrococcales > Microbacteriaceae > Curtobacterium > Curtobacterium sp. MCLR17_034. Next base: position 107,387 of record NZ_QKTH01000008.1, on the reverse strand, counting down.
CTGCGAGCTACTTCTTCTTCTTGGACTTCTTCTTCGCGTCGTCGTCCTTCTTCGACTTCTTCTTGCCGTCGTCGTCCTTCTTCGACTTCTTCTTCGCGTCGTCGTCCTTCTTGGACTTCTTCTTCGCGTCGTCGTCCTTCTTCGACTTCTTCTTGCCGTCGTCGTCCTTCTTCGACTTCGCCTTGCTCGCACCCGTCGGCAGCGGCAGGACGGCCGACACGGCCCCCGGCTCCGCCTGCGAGGCGTCGGCGTCGTCGGACGCAGCCTCGGTCTCCGGCGACTCCACCCCGTCGATCGGCTCGACGACCACGGCCGAGCCGGTGTCCAGCTCGACGTCGACCGCGTGCTCCTCGAGCACCGGTGCCAGGGCGTCGGCGACCCGCTCCACCGCCAGGACCGCGTCCGCCTCGGCGAGTCGGAGCAGCGCCTGCGCGGTCCGGACCCGGGTGGTCGTCTTGCGCTCGAGGACGTCGGACCGTGCCCCCTCGAGGAACGTGCGCAGGGCGCGTTCCACGGCGGAGCGTCCGCGCGGGGCAGCGCGGTCGAGCCGATCGAGTTCCCCGGCGACCCCGGAGACGTCGTCGGCGACGTGCTCGTGGCGGACCGACTCGATGAGCGCGGCGATGGCTGCGGCGGCACGTTCGACCCCGGCGGAGCGCTGGTCGAGCACGACGAGCATCTCGACTACCGAGCCGTAGGTGACGGTCTCGAGGCGAACCGGCTCCGCGCCGCGGCCGCGAACGACCAGACGGGTGTCGGGGTTCGGCAGCCATGCGGCGAGAGCGGCGACCGTGGCGACGGAGCCCACGATCCGCTCGTACTCGCTGAGCACCACTCGTTCTTGCTCCCGCAGACGGACACGGATCGCGATCTCCTGCACCACGTGCTGACCTCTCGTTCGGGTTCGACGCGAGCGTGTTCTGCGCGCCTGCTCCGGAGCGTAGTCCTCGGACGTGGCGGAACAGCGAACGCCCCGGCACTGTCCAGGGGACGGTGTCGGGGCGTTCAGGTGGCGCAGCGTGACAGCGGTCGTCGTTCGGCGAATGGTGGAGATGGGGGGAATCGAACCCCCGTCCATCGCTGCAATTCGACGTCTTCTACGGGCGTATCCGGATAGTTCGTTCTGCTCGGCCCCGTCCTTTGCTACCGGCTTCTAGGACGACGGGCCCAGTCTCAGTGCAAGTCCCGCACGGCCCTGAGGCGCAACCGTGCAGCAAGTCCTCTGGATGACGTCGGGATCAGGTTAGAAGACGGTCACCTGGCCGACGGACTTCATGTGCTGGGCTGCTTACGCAGCGAGAGCGAAGTCAGTGCGCTTGGAATTGGCACTTGTTGTTTTCCACGGATCGTTTACGAGATAACCGTGGGTCCTCGGCCCGCTTCCCGTCGGCACACAGGCAATGTCGAAACCGATCATCCCCATGCGGGCCGGACGTGCGAGCCGCTGTCACGCTGTTGAGTTGCCAATGCCCCTGTCGGAGCAGTCCCTCAGTCTAGCCGAGGAGGTGCGTCGGCGCTACTCTCCGACGCGGTTCCGGGTGCGCATGGCCCGCTCGGCCTCACGCTTGTCGGTCTTCTCGCGCAGGGCCTGGCGCTTGTCGAACTCGCGCTTGCCCTTCGCGACGGCGATCTCGATCTTGGCCCGACCGTCGTGGAAGTAGATCTGCAGCGGCACGAGGGTGTAGCCGCCCTGCGCCGTCTTGTGCGAGATCTTCACGATCTGCTGCTTGTGCAGGAGCAGCTTGCGCTTCCGCCGCGGCGAGTGGTTGTTCCAGGTGCCCTCGGTGTACTCCGGGATGTGCACGGCGTCGATCCACGCTTCGCCACCGTCGATGTAGGCGTACCCGTCGACCAGGGACGCGCGCCCCATCCGCAGGGACTTCACCTCGGTGCCGGACAGGACCATGCCCGCTTCGTACGTGTCCTCGATGAGGTAGTCGTGCCGGGCGCGACGGTTCGTCGCGACGATCTTCTCCCCGCGTTCCTTCGCCATGACGACTCCTCTCGATGGTGACCGGTGCAGTGCGCTGCGTGGGTGGTTCCGCGCAGCCCTACAGACTACTCAACACGAAGCGGGCGGCGCACCTTCCCGGCGCGCCGCCCGCTCGCGGATGCTGTGCTCGTCAGACCTTCAGGTACCGGCGGATGGCGATCGACGCCGACGCCGCGGCGAGGAGCACCCCGATCACGATCACCGCGGGGACCACGATGGCCGCGTCCCCCATGCCGATGAACGCCGTGCCGGTGAAGCGCTCCGCCAGGAAGTTCCGGACGAAGAACCAGACCACGGCGGTGATGGCGCCACCGGCGAGGACGGCTCCGATGGCGGCGGCGATCACCCCCTCTAGCACGAACGGTGTCTGGATGAACCGGTTCGACGCACCGACGAGCCGCATGATGCCGAGCTCTCGCCGTCGACTGAACGCCGACAGGCGGATCGTCGTCGCGATGAGCAGCACCGCGGCCACGAGCATGAGCGCCGCGATGCCGATCGCCGTGTACGACGACGCGTTGAGCAGGTTGAAGATCGGCTGCAGGTACCCGCGTTGATCGACGACGCTCTGCACGCCTGCGACCTTCGACAGGCTCTCGACCAGGACGTCTGCCTGCGACGGGTTCTTCAGGTTCACCCAGAAGGTCTCGTTCAGGTACTCCGGCTTGACGAACTCCGTCGCGGCCGAGTCCTTGAACTGCTCCTTGAACCGGGTGAAGGCCTGGTCCTGGTTCTCGTAGTAGGTCTTCTCGATGTACGGCTTGAGCGTCGACGAGTCGAGCTGCGCCTGGACCTGCTCGCGCTGGTCGGCGGTGGCCTTCGCGCCGGTGCAGTTGCCCGTGGTGTCGGTGTCGGTACACAGGTAGACGGCGACCTGCGCCCGGTCGTACCAGTACCCCTTCATCTGGTTGATCTGCATCTGGAGCAGGATCGCCGTGCCGACGAAGGTCAGGGAGATGAAGGTCACGAGGACGACGGAGACGACCATCGACGCATTGCGCCGCAGGCCCGAGCCGACCTCGGACATGACGAGCCCGAGCCTCATCGGATGAGCCCCGGGATCGTCTGGATGCCGGTGGTGTTGGACACGGTGCCTCGCTGGATCGGGACGGCCTGGGTCTGGTAGCCGCCGGACTGTTCGTCGCGCAGGACGGTGCCGTTCGAGAGCTCGATGACCCGACGCTGCATCTGGTTCACGATGCTGGCGTCGTGCGTCGCCATCAGCACGGTGGTGCCTCCCTGGTTGATGCGTTCGAGGAGCGCCATGATGCCGGCGGACGTCGTGGGGTCCAGGTTTCCGGTGGGCTCGTCGGCCAGCAGGATCGCCGGCTTGTTCACGACGGCGCGGGCGATGGCCACACGCTGCTGCTCACCACCGGAGAGTTCGTGCGGCATGCGAGTGGCCTTGCCGGCGAGCCCGACGAGCTTCAGCACGTCGGTCACGGCCTCGCTGATGAAGCCCTTGCTCTTGCCGATGACCTGCAGCGAGAACGCGACGTTGTCGAACACGTTCTTGTTCGGCAGCAGACGGAAGTCCTGGAACACCACGCCGAGGTTGCGGCGGAAGTACGGGACCTTCCGCGATGCCAGGGACCCGAGGCGCTGCCCGAGCACGTGGATCTGCCCGCTGGTGGGCTTCTCTTCCTTGAGCACGAGGCGCAGGAAGCTGGACTTGCCGGAACCGGACGCGCCCACGAGGAACACGAACTCACCCTTGAGGATCTCGAGGGTGAGGTTGTCGAGCGCCGGACTCGGGTTGCCCGAGTAGACCTTGGTGACCTGGTCGAATTTGATCATGACCGGATCAGGGTAGGTCGCCCCGCTTGGAAAGCAAGCGAGGCGCGCGGCTCAGGAACCCCTACTCGGCAGCGGATTGCTTGCGCCAGCGGATGCCCGCGTTGATGAAGCCGTCCAGATCGCCGTCGAACACGGCTGAGGGGTTGTTCACCTCGTGCTCCGTCCGGAGGTCCTTGACCATCTGGTACGGCGCCAGGACGTAGGAGCGGATCTGGTCGCCCCAGCTCGCCGTGATGTTGCCGGCGAGTTCCTTCTTCTTCGCGTTCTCCTCTTCCTTCTTCAGGAGGAGCAGGCGCGACTGCAGCACGCGCATGGCGGCCGCACGGTTCTGGATCTGCGACTTCTCGTTCTGCATCGAGACGACGGTGCCGGTCGGGATGTGCGTCAGGCGCACCGCGGAGTCGGTCGTGTTGACGGACTGGCCGCCGGGGCCCGACGAGCGGAACACGTCGACGCGGATGTCGTTCTCGGGGATGTCGATGACGGCGGTCTCCGGCATGAGCGGGATGACCTCGACCGCGGCGAAGGAGGTCTGGCGCTTGCCGGCGGCACCGAACGGCGACATCCGCACCAGGCGGTGGGTGCCGGCCTCGACCGACAGTGTGCCGAACGCGTGCGGGGCGTCGATCTCGAACGTCGCGGACTTGATGCCCGCTTCTTCGGCGTACGAGGTGTCCATCACGGTGGTCTTGTAGTTGTGCTGCTCGGCGTACCGGAGGTACATGCGGAGGAGCATCTCGGCGAAGTCCGCCGCGTCGACACCACCCGCACCGGCGCGGATCGTGATGACCGCGGGACGGTCGTCGTACTCGCCGTCGAGGAGCGTCTGCACCTCGAAGTCGCCGATCATCTTCTGGATCGCCTTGAGCTCGGCGAGGGCTTCGTCGGCGGACTCCTGGTCGTCGCCCTCGTTGGCCATCTCGACCAGCACCTCGAGGTCGTCGATGCGCTGCTCGGTGTCGGTGATCTTCTTCAGCTCCGACTGGCGGTGCGAGAGCGCGCTCGTCACCTGCTGCGCGTGGTCGACGTCGTCCCAGAGGTCCTGGGCCCCGGCCTGCTCGCTGAGGTCGGCGATCTCACGCTGCAGGCGGTCGACGTCGACCACCGAGCGGATGTTGCCGAAGGTCTCGCGAAGGGCGGAGAGCTGCTCGGTGAAGTCCAGTTCGACCATGGTCATCGATCCTACCGGCGCGAGTCCGACTCGGCCGACCGGGAGGCCCGGTGCGGGTCCGCCTCGCTGGTCGCGGTCTTCCTCCGAACGCCTCGCACCCCCGCCCCGGCCCCGTCATCCGGGTCTCCGGTGCGACCTGGCGATCGCGTACCGTCGCAGCCGCACGCCACCGCGGCGCTCGGTCGACAGCAGGACGGCGTCGTAGTGCTCCAACACTCCGATGGAGCCGTCGTTGTCGTCACGGCAGACGGCGATCACCGGGTCGATCCCGACGCGCGATGCGTGCGCGAGCACCTGGCCCAGCGCCCAGGTCGCCACGCCTCGGCCCCTCGCCGAGGGGCGGATCCCGTACCCGACGTGGCCGAACCGCTGCACGCCGGCCGCGTCTCCCGGCGCCCGGAGTGCGATCCCGCCCAGGACGCGGCCGTCCTCGACGATCCACCAGAGGGCCCCGGGTCTGGCGTGCAGTCGGCCGACCCAGGTGCGGAACCCGTCCTCGTCGCCGACGTCGTCGTGCGCGGTGATCCCGAATCCGTCCTCGTGCACACCCGGCCCCCACTCGGCATGCGCTTCGGCCCACGCCTCGTACAACGCCGTCTGCGGTCTCACCAACTCGAGCATGTCCAAGTATCACAACGAAGCGGGTCGGTGGCGATCCCCTCCTGCGGATCCGACGCCAGTCGCTTCCGGGGTCGCGCGCGCGACCCGCACCGACCGTGACCCGTAGAGTCGAGAGACTCTCGACGTCAGGACCCGAACGATGACCAGCCCCGCAACCGACCCAGCCGGAGCCGAGCGTTGGGCAGCCGCCGCCCGGCTCGCCGACGGCCAGAGTGACGACGGGCTCCGCCGTCGCCGGACGCGCGTCTTCGTGTGGGCGGGGGCACTCGTCCTGGTGTCGTGGGCGGTCGGGGTGGTCCTGGCACTGGTGCTGGTGCCGGCCACCGGGAGCAACCACGCGAGTGGCCGCGATGGCCTGCAGCTGCTCGTCCAGCTCCTGCTGTTGCTGCTCGGGCTGGTCGTCGGCATCGTCGGTTTCGTGTGGGCGTTCCGCTCCGGTCACTACGTCACTCGCTGGCGATCGGTGAGCAGCCCGCTCTCCCGCGCGGAGCAGCGGTCGGTGCGGCGTCAGATCGCCGGCAAGGAGCCGATCGACGACGAGCACGCGGACATCGTCGTCGCGGTGGCCCTGCAGAACCGTCGAGCCACGCTCGGGATCCTGCCGATCGTCGGCGCCGTGATGCTGTTCGCCGCCTCGACGGCGGTGAGCACGGACAGTCTGCCCATCAAGCTGATCGAGCTCGTCGCGTCGTTCGCGGTGGTGCTCGGGCTCGTGCAACTGGCCGTGCAGTACCGACGAGCCGGGCGGTTCCTCTCGGAGCGCCCCGTCAGCTGACGTCGTCCGGCTGGCCGTCCGCACCGCTCGACCGTTGGCGACGTCGGTTCCTCAGGACCAGCAGGAGACCGACCAACGACGCGGCGCTCCCGAGGAACACCCCCGCTCCGACCCACGTCGTGACGGACGTGCTGTGTCCGAAGAGCGCGTTGATGAGCATGCCGAGTCCGACGGCCACGCCGGTGAGCAACACCGCGCAGGTCGGTTCGAGCCACGGAGGCGACAGGATCGACCGTCGGGCGACCGGGAGGCCGCGGTCCAGTCGAGCACGCGCAGCTCGCTCGCGGTCCTGTATCGCGATCCCGATCGTCGGTCCCCAGAAGGCCACCGTGGCCTGGCTGCCGCCGGGATCGACCACGATCAGGATCGCCATCGTCGCAACCGCACCGCTGAGGTACCACCAGGGGAAGACCCGACGGATCGGGACGGCCCAGCGGCTGTCCCCCCGGGTGCCGTTCCGCGGGTGGTGCTCGCCGCCACTCGTGACCACGGTCAGTGCTCCCGGCGCAGATCGGCGCTGCCCTGTGGGCTCGGAGTGGTCACGGGCTCAGGCTACCGGCGGACGTCCGTCCATCTCGCCGCTCCCGGTGACTGCTTCCGCAGTGCCGTCACGTACCCGAGACCGCGCAACCGCCAGTGCCTGCTCAGCCGACGCGAGGAGCACCGGATCACTAGCCCGTCACGGTCGTCCCTTGCGGAACGGAAACCGGAACGACCGTCGCCGAGCCGCCACGGGCCGAAGCCCTTCTGCCAATCGCGTCAGCTCCACACGCAGGTCCGCATCAACGGTCGGCACCCCGACACCCGGGTGCCGAGGGAACGGGTTGCCCTCGATCCCGAGCACCGTCAGTGCGGCGTGCGCGTGCCCGGATGCCGACTCCGGGTCGCCCAGCCGGCTCGCAACGCGGGCGCGCGCAGTCAGGTACCGGACGACGCGGTCGCGGAAGAACGCCGTCCTCCGGATCGAGTCCTCGGCGCCGGCGACCAGTGCGTCCGCCTCGGCGAGCGACGAGGGATCGCCGAGCTGCAGGAGCACCTCGGCCAGGAGGACCTCCGACATGCCGGTGGTGAACGAGTCGGAGCCGCACTCGGCGATCCGCCGGAGGACGCTCCAGTACTCGTCAGCGGCGTCACGCAGACGTCCCGACAACGCCAGCGACATCGCGAGCACCTCCCCGCCGCCGTTCACGCGCGCCTGCGACCCGCCGACGGCCTCGATCTCCGCCATGAACCGGACGAGCAGCCCCCGACCGACCTCGCGGACGCCCTCGTCTTCGGCGCCCTGCAGGGCGAGGGTCACCCCCTGGATGCGGATGTACTCGAGCCTGGACGATCTCGCACGTGCGAGCTTCGCTTCGAACGCCGCAGCGATCTCGTCGTCCCACTCGGTCGAGCGGTACCAGTTGTCGTCCCGCGGCGGTCGGACTCGCGCTGGACGGCGGACGTCCCCTGCGTCGTGTACGTCGTCCGGCCTCGGCACCACGAGCAGCAGTATGCCCTGGAAGGGGACCGGCGTCAGCGTCGCAGCCGAGATCGCCGGTGTCCCACCCAGGCGCAAGCCGAATTGACTGCGCCGGAGTCAACCACTACCGCCCGAGCAGCGGCTCCCGCGACGCCATCCCAGCGGCACCGGCCCGAGCGACGGCATCGGGCAGTGCCGTCAGGAACGCGTCGACGTCGGCATCGGTCGTCGTGTGGCCGAGCGTGATCCGGAGCGCACCACGGGCGTCCTGCTCCGACAGTCCCATCGCGAGCAGCACGTGCGACGCCTCGGGCACACCGGCCTGGCACGCCGACCCGGTCGACACCGCGACCCCGGCGGCGTCGAGCAGGAACAGGAGCGAATCGCCCTCGCACCCGGGGAACGTGAAGTGCGCGTTGCCGGGCAGCCGGTCGACCGGGTCCCCCATCAGCACCGCAGACGGCACGGCCGCACGGACCCCGGCGACCAGGCGGTCCCGCAGGGCGACGAGCGACGGGTGCGGCATCGGCTCGGCGACGACCGCGCTGGCCGCGACGCCGAAGGCCGCAGCCGCCGGGGCGTCCTGCGTGCCGCTCCGCACCTGCCGCTGCTGCCCCCCGCCGTGGATGAGGGGTTCGACGGTGGCCTTCCGTCCGAGCACGAGTGCACCGATGCCGACGGGCCCGCCGATCTTGTGCGCGGAGACGCTGAGGGCGTCGAGGCTGGACCCGGCGAACGACACCGGCACCTGCCCGTAGGCGGCGACCGCGTCGCTGTGCACGGGCACGCCTGCGGCGTGCGCGAGCTCGACGATCCGTGACACGGGCTGGATGGTGCCCACCTCGTTGTTCGCCCACAGGAACGTGACCAGGGCGACGTCCGAGGCGTCGGCGAGCCGCGCCTCCAGTCCGGCGAGGTCGACGCGACCCTGCGCGTCCAACGGGACCACGTCGATGACGGCGCCCTCGTGCGTCTCCAGCCAGGTCAGGGTGTCGACGGTGGCGTGGTGCTCGCCGCCCGGGACGACGATGCGGGGCCGCTGGCGGTCGCGCTGGCGAGCCCAGAACAGGCCCTTCACGGCGAGGTTGATGCTCTCGGTGCCGCCGGAGGTGAACACGACCTCCACCGGGTCGGCGTCGAGCGAGCGGGCGACGGCGGCGCGGCCGTCCTCGAGCAGCATCTTGGCGCGCTGACCGGCGCTGTGGATGGACGACGGGTTGCCGACGGTGCCCAGGGCATCGGTGAAGGCGGCGAGCGCCTCCGGCAGGATCGGCGTCGTCGCGGCGTGGTCGAGGTAGACCGACAAATGCACCCCCTGGATCGAGCAGTGTCCAGGATACGCGCCGGTCCTCGTACCCTTGTCGCGTGCACGAGACAGCGATCGACCTGACGCCGGGGTTCTCCCTGGGCGGGACCGTCCCCCGGTTCACCCTGCGGTCCGCGACGGCGACGGACGTCGTCCTGGTCGTGGCGAGCGCGGGGAGCGCCGACGGAGCCGACCCCTCCGACGTGCGGCCGACGCGGTACGCGCTCGAGCGGGTGCCGGACACGGACGTGTGGACCGGCGAGGTCCCCGGGGTCGTGCCCGGCGACCGCTACCACCTGCTCGTCGACGGGCCGGTCGGGCCGCGGCACGAGTTCGACCCGACGCGTCCGCTGCTCGACCCGTACGCGCGGGGCATCCTGCCGACCGGCGACGACGAGGCGGCCGGCCCCCGCTGGACCAGCGTGGTCGTCGACGACGCGTTCGACTGGGGCGGCGTCGTGAAGCCGCAGGTCCCGCTCGACCGTGCCGTCGTCTACGAGGCGAACGTCCGCACCCTGACGGCCGCGAACCCGCACCTGCCGGACCACCTGCGCGGCACGTACGCCGGGGTCGCCCACGAGAGCACGATCGCGCACCTGCACCGCATCGGCGTCACGACGCTCGAGCTGCTGCCCGTGCAGGCGTTCGACACCGAGCGGTGGCTCCGCGATGCCGGCCGGCAGAACGCCTGGGGCTACAACACGCTCGGGTTCTTCGCCCCGCACGCCGCGCACGCCTCGGCACCGGCGCAGCAGGAGGGCGCCGACGCCGTCCTGCGCGAGTTCAAGGGCATGGTCCGGCTGCTGCACGAGGCCAACATCCAGGTCGTCCTGGACGTCGTCTACAACCACACCGCGGAAGAGGGCCTGGGCGGTCCGACGACGAGCCTGCGCGGCATCGACGGCGCGAACCGCTACCGCTGGGCGCAGACCGACCCGCCCCGCCGGGACACCTACTACGACACCACCGGGTGCGGGAACACGCTCGACACCTCGGTCGAGGCGACGGCGGACCTCATCGTCGACAGCCTGGTGTACTGGGCGCGCGAGGTCCAGGTCGACGGGTTCCGCTTCGACCTGATGGCCGCCCTGGCCCGCGACGGCGAGCACCGGTTCGACCCGTCGCACCCGCTGCTCGAGCGCATCCGGAACCACCCGGACCTGCAGGACACCCTGGTGATCGCCGAGCCGTGGGACGTCGGCCCGGACGGCTGGAAGACCGGGGAGTTCGGCGCGGCCGGGCACCGCACGAGCGAGTGGAACGACGGGTTCCGCAACACGGTCCGCCAGTTCTGGCTCACCGACATCGCCGAGGAGCGCCGCACCGGCCTGCCGCAGACCGGGATCGGTGCGCTCGCCGGAGCCCTGACCGGGTCGCGTCACGTCTTCGGCGCCGATCGCGGCCCGCTGGCGAGCGTCAACTTCGTCACCGCGCACGACGGCTTCACCCTGCTCGACCTGGTGTCGTACGACGGCAAGCACAACGAGGCCAACGGCGAGGACAACCGCGACGGCTCGAACGACAACCGCTCGTTCAACCACGGCATCGAGGGTGACACCGCCGACCGCGGGGTCCGCGCCGCGCGCGGCCGGTCGATGCGCAACCTGGTGGCGACCCTGATGCTCTCCGCCGGGGTGCCGATGCTCACCGCCGGCGACGAGCGGAGCCGCACGCAGCACGGCAACAACAACGCCTACGTGGTGTCCGACGACCTGACCCCGGTGGACTGGTCCGACGACGAGGACGCCGAGACGATGACCGAGGCCGTCGCCGCGCTGGCCCGGTTCCGGCAGGCGCACCCGTCGCTCCGCCCCACCCGCTTCGGCGTCGAGGGGCAGGAGACCCCCGGGGCCTCTCGCATGTCCTGGTACGGGCCGGACGGGCACCCGATGACGATCGAGGGCTGGGACCAGCCCGTGCACCGCGCCCTGCAGTACTTCGTCGAGTCGACGCCCGAACACGAGCCCTTCGACCGCGTCCTGGTGGTCGTGCACGGCAGCGGCCGCACCCGAGACCTGACCCTGCCGGTGCGCCAGGACGTCCTCGGGTACCGCCTGGCCTGGTCGAGCGAGAAGCACCGCGACCACGAGCGCCTTCGTCCCGCCGGGCAGGTCTTCACCGCCTACGGCCCCGGCATCCACCTGTTCGAGGTGGCGTAGCGCCGAGCAGGCGGGTGCGGCCCGGCGTCGTGACCGGGTGGCGGACGGGAGGCCCGTGGCGGCCCCGCCACGGGCCTCCCGTCCAGTCCTCAACAGGCTCCACGGCGCGCCCGGCCCTCCACAGCGGACCGATTCCGGGGAACGCGGAGCCGCTCGCCGGGTAGCGTCGCTTCCGTGGCCACCGCAGACCGACCCCGCCGCCCGAAGATCGGGCGCATCCCGATCACCGAGCTCGCCCCGAGGACGCCGAACGGCTTCCCCGGCAAGGCATTCGACGGCGAGGTGATCACGTTCGGTGCAACCGTCTTCCGAGAAGGACACGGCATCATCGGCGCCGACCTCGTCCTCGAACGCCCAGACGGTGGAACCCGCACCGTCCCCATGACCCTCGGTGCCCCCGGCACCGACCGCTACGAAGCCACGGTGCAGGTCGACCACGTCGGCGTCTGGACGTGGCACGTCGAGTCGTACTCCGACGACTGGGCGAGCTGGCTGCACGGCGCACGCCTGAAGATCGCGGCCGGCGTCGACACCGAGGCGACCCTGCTCGACGGTGCCGTGCTGCTCGACCGGCTGGCCGAGGAGACCGACTCCCCCGCCGCCACCCGTGCCGCTGCACGCGTCCGCGACACCGACCTCGACCCGGCCGAGCGCCTGGCCGCCGTCGACGACCCGCGGATCGTCGCCGAGGTCGAGGAAGCCCCGCTCACCTCGCTCCGGACCCACTCCGCCACCCAGCTGCTCGACGTCGAACGCACCCGCGCCGGCGTCGGCGCCTGGTACGAGTTCTTCCCCCGCTCCGAAGGCGCGAAGAAGAACCCCGACGGCTCCTGGAAGAGCGGCGACTTCCGCACCGCGGCCCGCCGGCTGCCCGCCGTCGCCCGGATGGGCTTCGACGTCATCTACCTGCCGCCGATCCACCCCATCGGCACCACCGCCCGCAAGGGGCCGAACAACACGCTCACGCCCGGGCCGAACGACCCCGGCAGCCCCTGGGCGATCGGCTCCCCCGAGGGCGGGCACGACGCGATCCACCCCGACCTCGGCACCGAGGACGACTTCCGCGACTTCGTCGAGACGGCGAAGAACACCGGCATGGAGGTCGCGCTCGACTTCGCGCTGCAGTGCTCCCCCGACCACCCCTGGGTCACCCAGCACCCGGAGTGGTTCACGCAGCGTGCCGATGGCTCCATCGCGACCGCCGAGAACCCGCCGAAGCGCTACCAGGACATCTACCCGATCCAGTTCGACACCGACCCCGAGGGCCTGGTCACCGAGGTCGAGCGTGTCCTGCGGCACTGGATCGACTTCGGCATCCGGATCTTCCGCGTCGACAACCCGCACACCAAGCCGCTCTGGTTCTGGGAACGGGTCATCCGTGAGATCCGCGACGAGCACCCCGACACCGTGTTCCTCGCCGAGGCGTTCACCCGCCCGGCGATGATGCGCGCGCTCGCCGAGGCCGGGTTCCAGCAGTCGTACTCGTACTTCACCTGGCGCAACACGAAGGACGAGATCGAGGACTACTTCACGGAGCTCTCGCACGAGACGAGCGACTACCTGCGCCCGAACCTCTTCGTGAACACGCCCGACATCCTCACCGAGTACCTGCAGTTCGGCGGCCGTGCCGGCTACAAGGTGCGCGCGGCACTCGCCGCCACCGGTGCGCCGACGTGGGGTATGTACGCCGGGTACGAGCTGTTCGAGGACGTCGCCCGTCCGGGCTCGGAAGAGAACATCGACAACGAGAAGTACGAGTACAAGCCGCGCGACTTCGCCCTGGCCGAGGCCGAGGGTGCGTCGCTCGCGCCGTACGTGACGATGCTCAACCGCCTCCGGGCGGCGCACCCCGCGCTGCGACAGCTGCGGAACCTGCACGTGCACGCCGCCGACGACCCGGCGATCGTCGTCTACTCGAAGCACCTGTCGGGCGAGTACATCCGGTCAGGACGCGCCGACACCGTGATCGTGGTCGCCAACGTCGACCCGCACTCCGCCCGTGAGACCACCGTGCACCTGGACCTCGCCGCACTCGGTCTGCCGACCGAGGGCCTGTTCGACGTCCGTGACGTCGTGACCGGTCAGCGCTGGACCTGGGGCGCGTCGAACTACGTCCGCCTGGACGCGTTCCAGGAGCCCGTGCACCTGCTCGTCGTGGAAGGACCCCACCGATGACCCCCGAACCGACCGACCCCACGAAGCGCGGACCGGCCGTCCCGCCGGTGCCGCCTCCGCCGCCGGCCGTGCCGCGGTACGAGCCGAAGGTGTCCGCGCCCGACGAGGACCTGCCCGGCGCTCCGCCGGCGCAGCGCGAGGCGCCCGACCGCGGCGTGGCGGAGTCCGCCACGCTCGCCGGGCACCCCGCCGACCCGACGCACCCGCGGCAGCCGTCCGTGGCTGCCGCGGCATCGTCGGACGCCCCGACGGCCCCGACCAGCGGCGCTGCGCCCGTGGTCCGCCCGGCCTCCGTCGACGCGCCCGTCGCCCCCAGCGCCGCTGCTCCGGCGCCGACTGCTGCCTCGGCTCCGGCCGCCACCGGTGCGGCCACGGATCCGCGTCCGGCTCCGATCGAGGACTGGCTGCGTCTGCAGGTGGCCGAGGGCCGCTGGTCCCAGCCGCACGACGTGCTCGGCCCGCACCCGGTCGACGGCGGCACCAGCGTCCGCGTCGTCCGGCACCTGGCCCGCGCGGTGCGCCTCGTGCGCCCCGACGGCGACGACATCGAACTCACGCACGAGGGCGACGGGCTCTGGGCCGGTGCCACTGCCGAGAACCTCGGTCGCTACCGCGTCGAGTCGGAGTACGACTACGACGAGTCCACGGACGAGGACGACGCCACCTGGACCACCGACGACGCGTACCGGTTCCCCCCGACGCTCGGCGAGCTCGACCTGCACCTGTTCGGCGAGGGCCGTGACGAGCAGCTCTGGCACCACCTCGGCGCACACGCCCGCACGGTCGACGGTGTCGACGGTGTCGCGTTCGCCGTCTGGGCACCCCGGGCCACCGCCGTCCGGGTGATCGGTGACTTCGAGGGCTGGGAAGGTCGCACCACCGCGATGCGCCGTCTGAGCGATCTCGGCGTCTGGGAGCTGTTCTGGCCCGGCGCCGTCGTCGGCCAGCGCTACAAGTTCCAGATCCTCACCGACTCCGGGTGGGTGGAGCGGGCCGACCCGTTCGCCCGCGAGGCCGAGATCGCGCCCGCCACGGCCTCCGTCGTCACCGAGTCCACGTACACGTGGTCCGAGGGCGACGCCGCATGGATGGAGCGCCGCGCACAGACCACCACGCACGACGCCCCGATGAGCGTCTACGAGGTGCACCTCGGCTCGTGGCGCCCCGGCCTGTCGTACCGCGAGGTCGCCGACCAGCTCATCGGGCACATGGAGTACACCGGCTTCACCCACGTGGAGTTCCTGCCGCTCGCCGAGCACCCGTTCGGCGGCTCGTGGGGCTACCAGGTCACCGGGTACTACGCACCGACCGCGCGCTTCGGTTCGCCGGACGACCTGCGCTACCTGATCGACCGCCTGCACTCTGCGGGCATCGGCGTGATCATGGACTGGGTCCCCGGGCACTTCCCGAAGGACGAATGGGCCCTCGGGCGCTTCGACGGCTACGCGCTGTTCGAGCATCCGGACCCCCGCCGCGGCGAGCAGCTCGACTGGGGCACCTACGTGTTCGACTTCGGACAGCCGCAGGTGCGCAACTTCCTGGTCGCGAACGCGCTGTACTGGTTCGAGGAGTTCCACATCGACGGCCTGCGGGTCGACGCGGTGGCCTCGATGCTGTACCTCGACTACTCCCGCACCGACTGGCTGCCGAACATCCACGGCGGCCGCGAGAACCTCGACGCGATCTCGTTCCTGCAGGAGACGAACGCGACGGCGTACAAGCGCTACCCCGGCATCGTGATGATCGCTGAGGAGAGCACCTCGTGGCCGGGCGTGACCCAGCCGACGAGCGCTGGCGGACTCGGCTTCGGGCAGAAGTGGAACATGGGGTGGATGCACGACTCGCTCGAGTACGTGCAGCGCGACCCCGCGTACCGCAGCTACCACCACGACGAGATCACGTTCTCGTTCGTCTACGCGTTCAGCGAGCAGTTCACCCTGCCGATCAGCCACGACGAGGTCGTGCACGGCAAGGGCTCCCTGTACGGCAAGATGCCCGGCGACGAGTGGCAGAAGCTCGCCAACGTGCGTGCGTACCTGGCGTTCATGTGGGCGCACCCCGGCAAGCAGCTGCTCTTCATGGGCCAGGAGTTCGCGCAGCCCGCCGAGTGGTCCGAGGCGAAGGGCCTCGACTGGTGGCTCCTCGACCAGCCCGGCCACCGCGGTGTGCAGGACCTCGTCGCGGAGCTCAACCGCGTGTACAAGGACTCCCCTGCGCTCTGGACGCACGACTCGACGGCCGACGGCTTCGAGTGGCTCGAGGGCGGCGACGCACCGCACTCGACCCTCGGGTTCCTGCGGAAGGACGGCGACGACCGGGTCGCGGTGTTCGTGAACTTCTCCGGCGTGCCGGTGGAGCGTCGCTTCGGGCTGCCGACCGCCGGCGAGTGGCACGAGGTGCTCAACACCGATGCTGCCGAGTACGGCGGCTCCGGAGTCGGCAACCTCGGCGTCGTCACCGCAGAGGACACCCCGTGGGCGGGCCGCCCCGCCTCGGCGCACCTCGTGGTGCCGCCGCTCGGTGCCGTCTGGCTGAAGCTGGCCCAGTAGCCCGGCCAGCGTCCGCGACGCGACCGACGGACAGACGGGAGGCCCGGTGCCAGCTGGCACCGGGCCTCCCGTCTGTCTCGTGCCGGGCGAGCGGTTGTGCTCGGGACGCCGTCGTGTCCTCGAGACGCCCCCGAGACGCCGAGACGCCGCCGGATTCGGCGGCGTCTCGGTGTGACGACGGCGTCTTCTTCGCCGTCCGGACCCCGCGGGTCTAGTACAGGGCGTTCGCCAGGCGGCGACGCGCCGCGACGACGCGCGGGTCCTCGCTGCCGATGAGCTCGAAGTACTCGACGAGCCGGACGCGCAGGGCCTCACGGTCCTCGCCGAACACCGTCGGCACCAGGTCGAGCAGTCGCCCGAAGGCGTCGTCGACGTGCCCGCCGGAGATGTCGAGGTCGGCGACCGCGAGTTGCGCCGGGACGTCCTGCGGGCCGGCGGCAGCGGCCGCACGGATCTCGTCGGCCGTCCGGCCGTTCAGCCGGTCGAGCAGCGACACCTGTGCGAGCCCGGCCACGGCCATCTGGTCGTGCGGGTCCTGCAGGATCGCGGTCTTGTACTCCTCGATCGCGGTGGCGTAGTCGCCCTGCTCGATCGCGTCGTACGCGGCCTGGTGGTGCGGCGGGAGCGGCTCCGGCTCCGGTTCGCCCTGCTCAGCGTCGACCTCGGTCGCAGCGCCGGCGACGGTCACGCGACCGGCCACGCCGTTCTGCTCGGCGGCCTGGAGCACCTGCTCGTAGACGTCGCGGACCTGCGCCTCGGGCAGTGCCCCGACGAAGAGCCCGAGCGGGCGTCCGCCGATCACGGCTGCGACGGTCGGGATCGACTGCGCCTGGAACGCCTGCACGAGCTGGGGGTTCGTGTCGGCGTCCACCTTGGCGAGCACCACGCGGCCGTCGTACTCCGCGGTGAGCTGCTCGAGGATCGGCGAGAGCTGCTTGCACGGCCCGCACCACTCGGCCCAGATGTCCACGATGACCGGGACGACGTTCGACAGCTCCAGGACGTCCTGGAAGGTCGCGTCGGTGACGTCGATCACGAGCGACGGGACGGTCAGGTCGGCACCGTTCACGGCGCCGGCCTCGGTGCCGGGAACGGCTCCGCCGGCGGAACCCGCCGGGGCCGGAGCACCGGACGGCTGGGGCGGCCGCTGTGCACGGTCGACGAGGGACGACAGGTCCACGGCTCCGCGGAGCCCGGACGGGGTCGGGGGGATGTTGCTCATTGCACCTCACTCGCTGCGGTCAGGCCCTGTGTGAACCCGAGCAGGACCACTTTGCCATCCGAGGCGACCGGCGGCACGTAGAAGAGCAGCTGGACGCTGTAGGTCGCGCTGATGCCCTTCTTGCTCGTGTCCACGCCGGACAGTGCCTTGACGGCACCCTCGGTGTTCACCTCGGCACCCGAGGCGGTCGGGGTCACCTTCTCGATCTCGTCCAGGTCCGCGGAGACCAGGGCGCCGGCGTCGTCGGTCGCGATCGCGACGGCGGAGTCGGCGGGCACCTCGGACGAGTACTCGATCTTCGCCGTGTCCGGCAGGGCCTTGGCCTTCTTGTCCTTGTACGCCTTGCCGATGGTGGTGCGGAGCGCATCGCCCTCGGTCGCGAACAGGTCGGCGTACTCGCTGGCGGTGTCCTTCGACAGGATGTCGCCGTAGGCGGTCGCGACCTGGTCGGGCTGGATCGTCAGGAGCTTCGACTCCGGCGCGAGCAGTGCGGCACCGATCGTCGTCGGCGCGAGGCTCGGGATCTTCGCGTCGGCCTCGAGCGAGACGTCGTACGCCACCTTGTAGGGATCGCGGGCGGTGTCCTGCACCAGGGTCAGGGCCTGCGGCGCGGACTTGGCGTCACAGTCCTCGGCGACGATCGTGAAGACCGTTCGGGGCCAGGTGTCGGTCTGCTGCGGCAGCGCGACGCACACCTGCGCGGCCGAGATCGCCGGCGGTGCCTTGACGTCCGAGTCCTTGCCGCGGATCGAGTAGTTCGCCAGACGGAGGTCGAGCGCCGCTCCGGAGAACCGGGTCCGGACCAGGTCGCGGTCGCGCGCCCCGTCGGCCTGCTTGGCGACGGCGGCGGTGCGCTGCACGATGCGGGTGATCTGCTGCTTGGTCGCAGCCGTCGGCTCGGTGGTCTCAGCAGCCCCCGTGGCGGTGGCCGTCGGGGTCGGCGTGGCGAGCGACGGGTCGCCGCCCTGCGGCCAGTAGTCCGAGGAACAGCCGGCCAGGGTCAGGGCGCCGACGAGCAGCACCGGGACGCCGATGAGCGCGCGCGTGCCGCGACGACCGCGGCGCGGCACCTGCGCTCCGGCGGCGGCGGCTCGACGGGACGCACGCACCCGCGGCGGGCGGCTGCCACCACTGCGACGGCGGGGACCGCGGCCACGGCGCTGGTGCAGGAAGGCGAGGACGAGCAACACGAGACCTCCGAGGACGAACACGCCGCCGGCCACGAGCAGCGGACCGACCGCCGGCGTCGCGGTGTCCTGCGGCCAGGTGACGGACACGTCGCTCGGTGCTGCGGCCTTGCCGTCGCTCACGACGAGGACCGAGACGTCCTGCGGCAGGCGGACGGTGAACTGCCCGGCACCGTCGTACTCCTGGTACCAGAGGTCACTGCCCTTCGGCGAGGGGACGCTGGTCTCGCTGCCCGAGGTCGACCCGACCAGCGACCCCTTCTCGGCGTCGAAGCGGAGCGTGGTGTGCTCGGCGTCACCGATCCAGGCGTCGACGTCGGCGGTCTTGCCGTAGGCCGCGAAGACCTTGCCGGAGCCGGACACGTTGATGCGCTGGTAGCCGGGGTTGGCGTTGAGCGTCGTCCCCGGGATCACGGTCACCGGGGCGGAACTGGTCGTCGAGCTC
The DNA here is from genome assembly GCF_003234485.1 of Curtobacterium sp. MCLR17_034. Lineage (NCBI taxonomy): Bacteria > Bacillati > Actinomycetota > Actinomycetes > Micrococcales > Microbacteriaceae > Curtobacterium > Curtobacterium sp. MCLR17_034. The sequence goes on along the minus strand of NZ_QKTH01000008.1, from coordinate 88,525 downwards.
TCGGCCACGAGCGAGGACGGCGGCGCGAACACGGTCCGCTGTCCCACCGCCAGCGCCACGAGCAGCAGACCGATGACGAAACTGACGATCGCCAGGACGAATCGCACGAACTCTCTCCCTACCGCGCCGGGGTGGGGATGTCGGCGCGCGAATCAGCGACTCAGGATAGCGAGCAACGCTGGACAGCGCATCAATCCGCGCTGTCGCCGGACTCAGACGACCCGCTCCGGCCGCCACTACAATCGACCGCGGGCCGATCCGGGCCCTCCGCCGAGCACCCAGGAGCGACACGTGGCGAACGACGAGGCCGAGTTCGGGACCGAGCTGCGGGGGTACCGCCGCGACGAGGTGGAGCGTTCGCTGAACGACCTGCGCCGCGAGCTCATCAAGTCGAACAACGACCGCGCCGACGCCGCGAAGGAGATCCGTCTCCTGCAGGCCCGGGTCTCCGAACTGCAGGGAGAGCTCGACGAAGCCGGCACCCCCACGTACAGCGGACTGGGCACCCGCCTCGAGTCCACCCTGCGTGTGGCCGAGGAGCAGTCGACCCGCCTCATCAGCCAGGCGGACATCGACGCCCAGCGCCTCCGTGCCTCGAGCCGTTCCGAAGCCGAGCGCACCGTCCGCGAGGCCCAGGAGGAAGCGCGCGACACCCTCGAGGACGCCCGCACCCGCGCCACCAACGAACTGACCCGCGCCCGCGCCGAGGCAGCCGACACCGTCGAACGTGCCCGGGCCGAGGCCGGTCTGCTCACGCAGGACGCCCGCAACGAAGCCGCCGCGATCCGCGGGGCAGCCGTGACCGAGGCCGCCGAGGTCCGTTCCGTCGCCATCCGCGAGACGAACGCACTGCGCGCTCAGGTCGAGCACGAGGTCGCCGAGCTGCGCGAGATCGCCCAGCGCGAGTCCGCCGACGCCCGCACCGCTGCCGCCGAGCTCGACCGCGAGACCGAGCACCGCCGTTCGGTCTTCGAGGCCGACCACGCCCGCCGCACCGAGGACCTCGACCGCGAGGAGACGACCCGGCGCGAGGCCCTCGAGCGCGAGGTCACCGAGGGCCGCGCCGCCTGGCACCGCGAGCGTGACGAGGAGCAGCAGGCACACGCGCTGGCACTCGAGACCGGTCGCGCCGAACTCGAGTCCGAGGTCACCCGCCGCCGCGCCGAGCTCGACACCGAGGTCGCCGACCGCCGCCGCGAACTCGACGAGGAACTCGCCGCCGCCCGCGCCCAGTGGGACCGCGAACTGGCAGCAGCCCGCACCGCACTCGAGCAGGAGATCGAGGCGGCCCAGGCGCAGCTCCGCGTCGACGAGGAGCAGACCCGCGTCGAGAACGCGCGCCTGGTGCAGGAGACCGCCGACCGGATCGCCCGTGAGCTCGAGGAGCACGACGCCCGGATCGCGCAGGAGCGCGCCGAGGCCGATGCGGCAGCCGAGCGCGCCGTCCGGGAGCACGAGAACGCCATCGCCGCCCGACGCGAGCGCGAGCACGCCGAGGTCGACACCGAGATCGCCGACCGCCGCACCGCCGAGCTCGGGGTGCTCGAGGCCGAGCGCACCGCCCTGCGGCAGGAGATCGACACCGCACGCGCCGCCCTGGTCAAGGAGCGCGACGAGGTCCGTGCCGAGATCGCCCGGGAGCGCGACGAGGCCCGCACGACGCTCGAGTCGGAACTCGCCTCCCGCCGCGACGACGCCGAGCAGGACTACCTGCGGAAGCACCACGAGACGGTGACCGAGACGCAGAAGTACCTGGACGAGGCCAACCTGCAGCTCGCCGAGGCCACGCGCCGCGCGGCCGAGGCCCGCGAGCGTGCCGAACGCCTGCAGCAGGAGGCCGACGACCTCGAGCGCACCAGCACGGCCGAGGCACAGGAGCACGCCCGCACCATCGTCGCCGACGCGCAGGACCGGGTGCACCGGATGGTCGCCGACGCCGAGGAGCGTACCGCCGGCGTCATCGCCGAGGCCGAGGACCGCCTGGCGGCGATCCGCACCGAACGCGAAGCCGTCGCGGGCTACCTCGAGAACCTCCGCGGGGTCCTCACGAACGCCACGGGCCTGCTCGGCACGGCACCCGCCGCGGCGTCCGCTGCGGACGCTGACGACGACGTGGACGCGACCGACCGCTGACGGTCCACGGCCTGGAGGCGCGACCCGCGCCTCCAGGCCGTCCCACCTGGTGCAGGTGGCGGGCCGCAGGGCGTCGTGCGGACGCGCTCAGACGGGCCAGTGGGTCGGCAGCGGGGCGCTGCCCGGCACGACGAGGTCGGCGATCGCGTCGAGGACGATCCTCACGTACCGCTCCCCCACCCACAGGTGCTTCGCACCGTCGACGGGCACGACCCGGACGTTCGGGGCGAGCGCGAACCGTGCCACCGCGGCCTCGGGCTGCAGGAAGTCGTCGTGCTCGGGGACGAGCGCCACGACCGGGACCCCGACGGCAGCCCAGCGGGCGAGCTCCTCGTCCGAGGTGCGGTGCAGCGGCGGTGACAGCAGGACGACTCCGGCGACCGTGCCGGCCTCGACGTGCTCGAGTGCGTGCTTGAGGATCACCTCGGTGCCGAAGGACCACCCCACCAGCCACGGGGTCGGCAGGCCGCGGTCGACGACCTCGGCGACGGCGGCACGCAGGTCGAAGCCCTCGGACACACCATCGCCGAAGACACCCTCGGACGTGCCGCGCGGAGACGTGACGGACCGGAAGTTGAACCGCAGCACCGCGATGTCGGCGAGGGCGGGCAACCGTGCCGCGGCCTTCTTGAGGACGTGCGAGTCCATGAACCCGTGCGCGGTCGGCAGGGGGTGGAGCGTGACGATGGTCCCGCGAGCCGGGGTGTCGGCCGGCTCGGCGAGTTCACCGACGAGCGTCAGGTGGTCGTCCGTGACGAGCTCGACATCGGTGCGACGGGCCGGCAGCACGGTGGCGGACCGGATCTCGGTGTCGTGCGGCACGTCGTGCTCGGTCATGCGATGCTCCAGCAGTGGTTGTGCCAGTGCCGGCGCGACGCCAGGTCGGCAGCATCGCCGAGCACGCCGTCCGCACGCCAGACCACCACGTGGGCCGTGCCGGGCAGGACGCTTCCGCCGCACCCCGGGCAGATGTACTCCTTCTGCGCCGACGCGGCCGAGATCGGCTGCACCTGGTACTCGCGACCGTGACGGACCTCGGTGCGCTTCCACGAGCTCATCAGCCGGTCGAGGGTGGTCTCCTCGTCAGGCTCGACGTCGCGACCACGGGGACGCCGCGGTCGGTTGCTGCGCGGCACCCGAGCAGCCGATCAGTACCAGTTGTTGGCCTGGCTGTGTCCCCAGGCACCGCAGGGGGTGCCGTAGACGCCGGCGATGTAGTTGAGACCCCAGGTGATCTGCGTCGCCGGGTTGGTCTGCCAGTCGGCGCCGGCCGTGGCCATCTTGCTGCCGGGGAGGGCCTGCGGGATGCCGTACGCACCGCTGGGGTTGTAGGCGTTCACCCGCCAGCCGGACTCCTTGTTCCACAGCGAGACCAGGCAGTTGTACTGGTCGGTGCCCCAGCCACGAGCCGTGACCTGCTGCAGGGCGATCGCCTGCGCGCTGCCCGGGTCGGGCGTCGCGGCGGTGGCGGCGAGCGTGTTGGCGGCCGAGACCGGCTGGTTCTCGGTGGCCGCGGCGTCCGCGCCGTCGTCGGTGGTCTCGGCGTCGGCGTCGGCTTCGTCCTCTTCGACGACGGGCTTGACGACCTTCGGGGCCGGGACGGTGACGTCGTAGCCGTCACGGTCGGCAGCGGCCACGGCGTAGGTGCCGTGCGCGGTGTACTGCTGCGGCGCCGGCGGCGTCTTCACGAGCACCGGGGTGTCGACGGCGGCCTGTGCCACGTCGGCCTGCAGCGGGTTGAACAGCGAGCCGCCGACGAACAGGAACACGCCGACGAAGGACATCATCGGGGCGACCGCGCGCTTGCGGGCGACGGCGTTCACCGACGACGCGGTGGGCTTGACGAGCTTCGGCGTCGCACGGCGCTGCACCGTCGCGGTGCGCTGCTTCGCGGGACGCTGGTCGGCGTCGACCAGAGCATCGTGGGCGAAGGACGCCACACGCTCGTCGGAGACGCGGTTCGCCGCCACCGACTTCGGCGTGGCGACCGGACCCGTCGCCGCGGGCGCTGCCAGCGGGGTCACCCCGAACGCCGACGTCTCCGTCGTGCGGGTTCGCTGCATTGCCGCGCGGCGCTCACCGGAAGCCTGGAGGCTGAGGTGCTCGCGGGTATCGCGGTCGGAGCTTGAGTCTGCCGTGTGCCTGCCCATGAGTAGGACCAGGGTAACGGAACGATCACGGAAAGCGAAGCACCTGGGGACAGCGCGTCGTCACCGGACAGCGAGCATCACTTCGACGACGGCGTCGAGCAGGGCGTCGACCTGCGCCTCGCGGTACCCGCCGTGCTTCGGGCGGAAGACGATCGAGCGGACCTCGGTGAGGCTGAGCGGCTTGCCCTCGCGGAAGTACCCGGCCAGTCGGGCGGCGAACGCGTCGACGTCCTTCGGGTGGTAGCCGGTGCCGAGCACGCTGACCCGGCTGAACCGCTGCCCGTCGGGCCGCTCGAGCCGCGCCACGACGTCGGAGGCCTTCGTCCGTGCCTCGGCGTACCAGGCCTTCTTGCCGACCTCGCTCATCTCCCGCTCACGCTCGCGGGCCGCGAAGGCGTCCTCGAGTCGCTCGAGTGCGGCGTCGACGTGCGACGTGGAGTAACCGCCCTTGCGCATCGAGAACGCCGTGGCGCGGATCTTCGCGGCCTCGATGCCGGGGGCGCTGTCGTCGGCGGAGTACGCGCGCCGGGCGTCCTCGAGGAAACGCTCGACTTCGTCGACGTCGTAACCGAGGGCGGAACGGGCTGCGGTCGGGAAGGTGGTGGCCACGGCGTCATTCTGCCAGTCCCCGACCGTGGCACAACCTGGACGCGCTGAGTGCGGCGTTCAGCCCGGCCCGACAGCGGTCAGTGGTTGACGATCAGGTACAGCACGTAGGCGACGGCGGCGGACGGCAGGATGCTGTCGATGCGGTCGAGCAGGCCGCCGTGTCCGGGCAGGAACGACGAGATGTCCTTGATGCCGAGGTCGCGCTTGATCATCGACTCGGTCAGGTCGCCGAGCGTGGCCGAACCGGAGATGAGCACACCGAGCAGGACACCGGTCCACCAGGGCAGCCCGAGCATGAACACGGCCACCAGGATGCCGACGACGATGCTCGCTGCCACGGATCCGGCGAAGCCCTCCCACGTCTTCTTGGGGCTGATGCGGGGAGCCATCGGGTGCTTGCCGAGGTTCAGCCCGGTGGCGTACGCACCGGTGTCGACCGCCACGACGACGAGGATGAACCCGATCACCCAGAGGTTGCCGTCCGGCTGGGCGGAGAGCAACACGACGCACGCGCCGAGCAGCGAGATGTAGGCCTGCACGAACAACCCGTTCGTGAGGTCTCGGGCGACGTTGCCGGCCGGGGGCTTCTGCCGCACGACGGCGACCTCGAGCAGTCGCCAGACGCTGATCAGGACGATGCCGCCGAGCAGGGTGAACAGCGCCGCCACCTGGCCGAGCAGGAACGCCGCCGGCACGATCGCGATCGCGACGGCAACGCTCGGGATCCGCGGGACGTCGCGGCCGGCGAATCGCATCGCGCTCGTGAGTTCGTAGACGCCGACGCCCAGCAGGAACGCCGCGACGACCATGAAGGACGGCGGCCAGAGGAGCAGCGTGCCGAGCATCACGACCGCGAACGCGAGCGCGATGCCGATCGCCGCCGGCAGGTTGCGCCCGGTCCGCGCGGTCAGCGCTTCGTTGCGCGCGCCGAAGTCGGCCTTGCGCTGGCGGAGCTGCGCCTCGAAGTCGGTGCGCGCCGCTCGTGCGCGCGCATCGAAGTCTTGACGGAGCCCCTTCTTCACGGGCCCGCTCGACGCGGGCCCGTGCTCTGCTGTGGGGCGGTCATCGCCCTGGTCGGAGCGACGCATCAGACCTCGAGGAGTTCGGCTTCCTTCTTCTTCAGCGACTCGTCGATCTGGTCGACGTGCTTCTTCGTCAGGGCCTCGAGGTCCTTGTCGCCGCGCGAGATCTCGTCGTCGGAGATCTCACCCTTGAGTGCGTCGAGGTCGTCCTTGGCCTTGCGGCGGATGTTCCGGACGACGACCTTGTGGTCTTCGCCCTTCGTCCGCACGAGCTTGACGAATTCCTTGCGGCGGTCCTTGGTGAGCTCCGGGATCGTCACGCGGACGATGTCGCCGTCGTTCGTCGGGCTGGCGCCGAGGTTCGGGAAGGTCGCGATCGCGCGCTCGATCTCCTTGAGCGCCGTCTTGTCGTACGGCGTCACGATGAGCGTGCGGGCCTCGGGGGTCTGCAGCGACGCGAGCTGCGCGAGCGGCGTCGGCGTGCCGTAGTACTCGACCGGGATCTTCTGGAAGAGCGCCGCGTTGATGCGGCCGGTGCGGACGGTCGAGAAGTCGTCCTTGGCGACCTCGACCGCCTTCGCCATCTTCTCGGTGGCTTCGGTCAGGACATCACTGATCACGGTGTTACTCCTTCGGTACTGGCGTCGAGTCTAGTCAGCGCCGGGGGTCAGTTGCTGACGACGGTGCCGATGCGCTCGCCACGGATCGCGGCCTGGACGTTGCCGTCGCCCTCCATGCCGAAGACGTGCATCGGCATGCCGTTGTCCATGCAGAGCGAGAACGCGGTGGCGTCGACGACCTTGAGGCCCTTGAGCAGCGCGTCCTGGTAGGTCACGTGGTGCAGCTTCTCGGCGGTGGCGTCCTTCTTCGGGTCGGCGGTGTACACGCCGTCGACGCCGTTCTTGGCGACGAGGACCTCGTCCGCCTTGATCTCGAGCGCACGCTGCGCCGCCACCGTGTCGGTGGAGAAGTACGGCAGTCCGGCACCGGCGCCGAAGATGACGACCCGGCCCTTCTCGAGGTGCCGCTCGGCGCGCCGCGGGATGTACGGCTCCGCGACCTGGGTCATCGCGATCGCGGACTGCACGCGGGTCGCAGCGCCCGCCTGCTCGAGGAAGTCCTGCAGCGCGAGTGCGTTCATCACCGTGCCGAGCATGCCCATGTAGTCGGCGCGCCCGCGGTCCATGCCGCGCTGCGAGAGCTCGGCTCCGCGGAAGAAGTTGCCCCCGCCGACGACGATCGCGATCTCGACCTCGCGCGCGGCGACGGCGATCTCCTTGGCGATGGTGCCGATCACGTCGGGGTTCACCCCGAGGGAGCCGGCGCCGAACGCCTCTCCCGACAGCTTCAGCAGAACGCGGCGTCGTCCGGTCTTCTCGTCGGTCATCTGGTCCGCACCCTTCGTCGTGGTCTCGTGGAAATGTACTCGCGGATGTGTCGCGCGCGTGTCGTGCCGGCGCGCGCGAAAAACGGGGCCAGGAACCTGGTTGGTTCCTGACCCCGTCACGGGTTCGTTACGCGCCGACCTTGACGCGGGCGAAGCCCTGGATCGTGATGCCGGCGTTCTCGGCGGCCTTCGCGACGGAGATCTTGTTGTCCTTCGCGTAGTCCTGGTCGAGGAGCGACACCTGCTTGATGTAGGCGTTCACCCGGCCCTCGACGATCTTCGGGAGCGCAGCCTCGGGCTTGCCCTCTTCGCGCGTGATCGCCTCGACGGTCGCACGCTCCTTCTCGATGGCCTCGGCCGGGACCTCGTCGCGGGTCAGGTACGTCGGGTTCGCGAACGCGACGTGCTGGGCGATCGAACGTGCCTCGGCGGCGTTGTCACCCTCGTACGCGATGACGACGGCGATCTGCGGCGGCAGGTCCTGGCTGGTCTTGTGCAGGTAGATCTCGAAGGCCGAGCCCTCGACACGGCGGACCGTGCGGACCTCGAGCTTCTCGCCCAGCGCGGCAGCCGACTCGTTGACGACCTCGAGGACGGTCTTGCCGTCCAGCGGTGCGGCGTTGGCGGCAGCGACGTCGGCGGCACCGGCAGCGGCGACCGCGCCCAGCACCTTGTCGGCGAGGGTCGTGAACTTCTCGTTCTTCGCGACGAAGTCGGTCTCGCTCGCGAGCTCGACGACCGTGGCGGCGCCGTTCTCGGAGGTCGCGACGACGACACCCTCGGAGGTGGCACGGTCGTCGCGCTTGGCGACGGCCTTGGCACCCTTGATGCGGAGCAGCTCGACGGCCTTGTCGTAGTCGCCGTCGGCCTCGACGAGCGCGTTCTTCGCGTCCATCATGCCGGCGCCGAGGTCCTCGCGGAGCTTCTTCACGTCAGCAGCGGTGAAGTTTGCCATTGACTGGAGTCCTTTCTGGACTGTACGTGTGTGGAGAGTGGAGTGCAGTCGGGGCGCCGGACCCGGTGGGGTCCGGCGCCCCGGCGACTCACTCGGCGGGGGTGGTCTCCGCGGCTGCCTCGGCCTCGGCCGTCGGCTCCGCGTTCTTCGCCTCGTCGGCGATCGGCTCGCCGATCTCCTTCGCGGCGACCTGCGCGTCAGCGTCGTTCTCCTCGACGGGGGCGGCGGGCGCCTCGGTCGTGGCGGCGGTCTCGCCACCGAGGAGCTCCTGCTCCCACTCGGCGAGGGGCTCGCTGGCCTCGTCCTCGTCGCCACCGTTGTGGCGGGTCTTCAGGCCCTCGGCCGCGGCGTCGGCGACGATGCGGGTCAGGAGGCCGACGGAGCGGATCGCGTCGTCGTTGCCCGGGATCGGGTACGTGATCTCGTCGGGGTCGCAGTTGGTGTCGAGGATGCCGATGATCGGGATACCGAGCTTCTGCGCCTCGTCGACGGCGAGGTGCTCCTTCTTGGTGTCGACGATCCAGAGCGCGCTCGGGGTCCGCGTGAGGTTGCGGATACCACCGAGGGTCTTGTGGAGCTTGTCCAGCTCGCGCTTCTTGATGAGGAGCTCCTTCTTGGTGAAGCCCTTCGTCGTGTCGTCGAAGTCGATCTCCTCGAGCTCCTTCATGCGCGCGAGGCGCTTGGAGACCGTCTGGAAGTTCGTGAGCAGACCGCCGAGCCAACGCTGGTTGACGTACGGCTGGCCGACGCGGGTCGCCTGCTCGGCGATGGAGCCCTGGGCCTGCTTCTTGGTGCCCACGAAGAGGATCGTGCCACCGTGCGCGACCGTCTCCTTGACGAAGTCGTACGCGCGGTCGATGAAGGCCAGCGACTGCTGCAGGTCGATGATGTGGATGCCCGAGCGCTCGGCGAGGATGAAGCGCTTCACCTTCGGGTTCCACCGACGGGTCTGGTGTCCGAAGTGGACGCCGCTGTCGAGCAGCTGGCGGATGGTGACGACGGCCATGTGCCGTCCTCCTTCTGTGTTCTCGGCGCGCAGCCGTGCTCTCGCACGTCGCTGCGGACCTGTTGCGGTTGTGTCGATCACGACCGTCGGTCGTGGTCCCTGGTGTCCTGGCACGCGACCGCCCGCTCGTGAGAGCGGGACCGGTGGTCGGGTACCGAGCCCGTGAGGGCCTGGTGGACACGCGAAGTCAGCGCGCATCAGCACGCTGCTGGATAGATGCTAACAGAAGGGAGGCCCGGATCACGCGCGCCTCGCGGCTGACGTGATCCGGGCCTCCTGTCCGGCGATCCGTGCGGAACGGACGCGGTACGCGACCGGCCGATCAGGCCTTGGCGTCCACCGTGTCGCCGTCGGCGGAGATGCCCATCTCCTCGAGCGAGCGGCCCTTGGTCTCCGGGATCTTGGCGATGACGAAGAACAGCGACAGCAGCGCGAACAGCGCGTAGATGCCGTAGGTGACCGTCAAGTTGAAGCCCGAGAGCACCGGGAACGAGATCGTCACGATGAAGTTCGCGATCCAGTTGGCGGCCGAGCCGATGCCCAGCGCCGTGGCGCGGATGCGGTTCGGGAACATCTCGCCGAGCAGGACCCACATGAGCGGACCCCACGTTGCGCCGAAGGACACCACGAAGAGGTTCGCGAAGATCAGCGCGATGACGCCCCACGAGCCGGGGAGGCTCGGGCTGCCGTCGACGATCGTCGCCTGCGAGAACGCGATGGCGACCATGGTGAGCGAGACGAACATGCCCGCGGAACCGGCGACGAGCAGCGGCTTGCGGCCGACCTTGTCGACCAGGAAGATCGCCACGAAGGTGACGGCGACGTTGACCACCGAGGTGATCGTGGAGATGAGGAACGAGTCCTCCTCCTTGAAGCCGACGGCCTGCCAGAGCGTCGTCGAGTAGTAGAAGATCACGTTGATGCCGACGAACTGCTGCAGCACGGCCAGGATGATGCCCACCCAGACGATCGGCTGGAGCCCGAAGCGGTTGCCCCGAATGGAGCCCTTCTTCTCGTTGGCTTCCTTCTTGATGCCGTCCTGGATCTCCTCCAGGCTCGTGTTCACGGTGTCGCGCGGGACGATCTTGCCCATCACCACGCGCGCATCGTCAGCACGGCCCTTGGTGAGCAGGTAGCGCGGGGACTCCGGCAGCGTGATCGCCAGGACGCCGTAGACGACCGAGGGGATCACCCCGACCAGGAACATCCAGCGCCAGGCGGCCAGGCCCCAGACCTCGGCCGAGGCGCTGCCCGCGGTGACGGCGAAGAGCTGGTCGGACAGGAGCGCGGCGAAGATACCGAGCGTGATCGCCAGCTGCTGGAACGAGGCCAGCCGCCCGCGGATCGCCTTCGGGGAGACCTCGGAGATGTACGCCGGCGCGATGACCGAAGCGGTACCGATGCCGAGACCGCCGACGAGACGCCAGATCACGAGGTCCCACGTCGCGAACGCGAACGCCGAACCGATCGACGAGACGAAGAACAGCACGGCGGCCCAGAACATGATCCGGGTGCGGCCGTAACGGTCGGCGAGGCGGCCGGCGAAGTAGGCGCCGAACGCGCAACCGATCAGGGCCGATGCGACCGCGAAGCCGCTGGCCGCGTCGGAGAGGTTGAACTCGCCCTTGATCGCGTCGACGGCGCCGTTGATGACGGACGAGTCGAAGCCGAACAGGAAGCCACCGACCGCCGCCGCGATGGCGAACAGGGTGACCTTCCCCTTGAACGCACGGTCTTCGCCGTGCCCGGTGGTCGTGGTGGACACGATGCTCCTGGGTTCTGCCGCCGTGCAGTTGTGCAGCACGGTGCCCCGGCGGTCGGCTGGTTCGCCGTCCGAGCGGCGTTGCGTGTTCCGGAGCGGCCCCGACTGTACTCCTCGCTCGGGATCTGGTCATAACCGGGGCGTGATCGGGACGGCGCGGGCCTTGAGCGGCGACGCGGAACGACACTGTCGCCGTCGTACGACGTCGGTTCTGTCGTTTCCGTCCTCGGCACGTTCCTCCCCAAGCCTGGAGGCGCGACTCCCCCTCCACGGATCGCCCACGCCCGCCCCGGGGCCGGGTTCCACCGCCCAGGCTGGGGACATGCGATCGAACGCACGTCCCGTCCTGCTGTCCGTGGTGTGCGCGGCGGTGCTGAGCGTGACCGTGCTGAGCGGGACGGCGGTGTTCGGAGCCGGGGCGTCGGTGGGCTCCGAGGCGTCGGTGGGCTCCGGGGTGTCGGTGGGCTCCGGGGCGTCGGTGGGCACTGCCACCGATTCGGGCCGGGTCGAGGCTCGCTGGGTCTGGCCCACCGGATCGCGGGTGGTCGAGCGCGCCTGGGAAGCGCCGTCCTCGGACTACGCCGCCGGCCACCGGGGCCTCGACGTCCCGGCCGCCCTCGGCAGCACCGCCTCGGCGGTGGACGACGGCACCGTGGCGTTCGCCGGCGCGGTCGGTGGCCGCACCGTCGTGACGATCGACCACGGCGACGGACTGGTCAGCACGCTCGACTCGGTGACGCCCCTGGTCGCCGCCGGCGACGAGGTCGTGCAGGGCGCGCCGGTCGGCCGTGTCTCGGTCGGGCACTGTCCGGCGTCGGCGCCGTGCCTGCACCTCGGTGCTCGCGTCGACGGTCGTTACGTCGACCCGATGGCGTACCTGCCACCGGCCGAGTGGCCGGTGCTCCTGCCCGAGTCGGCATGGCCCGGTTGAGCGGAGCCGCCCGGGACCGACCGGGAACCGACTGGAACCGGACGGGACGCACGTCGGCGCAGCGTCAGGCGCGCGGGTGCGCCGTCCGGTAGACCTCGCGCAGCCGGGCCGACGACACGTGCGTGTAGATCTGCGTCGTGCCGAGGCTGGCGTGACCGAGGAGCTCCTGCACCGCGCGCAGGTCCACTCCCCCGTCGAGCAGGTGCGTCGCCGCGGTGTGCCGGAAGGTGTGCGGCCCGCTCGGGCCCTCGCCCGGCAGGTCACCGAGCAACCGCGCCACCACGCGGTAGGCACTGCGGACGCCGAGTCGGGCGCCACGGTCGCCGAGGAACAGCGCCGTGCCTGCCGGTCCCTCCGCCCGTGCTGCGAGGGCGGGCCGTCCGCGCTCGAGCCACGCCTCGAGTGCGTCCCGTGCCGGCACCCCGAACGGCACCACGCGTTCCTTGCCGCCCTTGCCGAGCACCCGCACGGTCAGGCGTCCGCGATCGACGTCGGTCACGTCGATCCCGACGAGTTCGCTGACCCGGATGGCCGCGGCGTACAGGAGCTCGACCACGGCCAGGTCCCGCAGCGCCGCCGGGTCGTCCGTCGCCGCTCGGGCACCGAGCCCGTCGAGCAGGGCGCGCACCTGGTCGGCCGACACGACGCGGGGAAGGTGCGCCCCGCCCTTCGGTGCACGGAGCCGGACCCCGGCGTCGGTCGTCGTCACCCCGGTCTCGCTCGCCCAACGCGTGAACGCCCGCACGGACGAGGACCGCCGAGCGATCGTCGACCGGGCGAGCCCCCGGTGGTCGGCGTCCCACAGCCAGTCACGGAGGAGCTCGAGCTCGACGTCGGCGACGCGGTCGACCCCTCGGGTGTCCGCGAAGGCCACGAGCTGCTCGAGGTCGTTGGCGTACGCGCGCAGGGTCTGCTCGCTGAGGCCCCGCGCGTGCCGGGCATGCCCGAGGAAGGCGTCCACCGCCATCACCAGTCGACCGTCCGTCCGCGCAACCACGACGTCAGCGTACGGCTGTCGACCGTCATGCCCGCCCCCACCCGCCGCCGCTCGCGACGACGAGTCCCTGCAGCTGCGCCAGGGCGAGCGCGTCGGCGACGTCGGCCGTCGACATGCCTGCCCGACGGGCGATCTCGGCTTCGGGCAGAGCGCGACGACCGAGCGCGTCGAGCACCCGGAGCACCTCGGGGTCCTGCCGACCGGACAGGAGCGGTTCGTCCGGCACCGCTCCCCCGCTCGTCCCGGTCGCCGGTCTCGCCGCCGCGACCGGATCGCCGGGGTGCACGACGATCTGCGCCCGCCCCTGCGCGATGAGCCGGTGGCACCCGACCGATGCCGAGGACGCGAACGCTCCCGGGACCGCGAACACCGGCCGGCCGAGCTGCGCTGCGTGGTGGGCCGTGTTGAGCGCCCCGGACCGGGCGCCCGCTTCGACCACGACCGTGACGTCGGCCAGCGCGGCGATCAGCCGGTTCCGGGCGAGGAAACGCCACCGCGTCGGTCGCGTCCCCGGTGCCGACTCAGCGAGCAGCGCCCCCTGCCGCGCCACGTTGTGGAGCAGCTGCGCGTTGCCCACCGGGTAGAGCTGGTCGATGCCACCCGCCAGGACGGCGACCGTGGGCGTCCCGGCGGCGACGGCGACACGGTGCGCCACCGCGTCGATGCCGTAGGCACCCCCGCTCACGATGAGGAATCCCGCGTCCGCAGACGTCGAGGTGATCTCCGCCGCGGCCTCGGCACCGGCCACCGTGTTCGCCCGGGACCCCACGACGCCCAGCGCCGGCGTCCCGTCGCCGAGGCGCGCACCCGTGCTGCGCGTCCAGAGGACCACCGGGGCGTGCGGCCCGAGGTCGTCCATCGCGGGCGGCCACCCGTCGCTCTCGGGGACCAGCAGTCCGGCTCCGACCGCACCGGCCGCCGCGAGCACGTCGCCCACCTCGACAGCGGCCAATCGGGGCCGCCAGCGTTCCACCGCGGTCTGCAGCACGCCGAGCAGCACCGCTGGGTCCTCCGCACCCGGCACCTCGGCGTCGACGCAACATCCCAGCAGCGAATCGAAGTCTCCGTCCGCGGCGAGCAGCACCGCACCGAGCGCACGTTCCGGTCCGAGGCCGGTGAGGAGCTCTCCGGCGACGGAGTCCCCCGGTTCGACGATGGCCGACCAGGCGACCCGTGCCGCGGCCTGCACCGGATCCACCGCGGCACCGCTCCGTCCCAGCAGGCGCGCCACCGTGTCGAGGAGCTCCCTGCCCGCCAGCATCACAGCGCGCTCCGCAGGGCCAAGGCGCCGCGGACGTGCGCGCCCGTGGGCCGCTCCACCGCGTCGAGGTCGGCGAGCGTCCACGCCAGGCGCATGACACGGTCCCACCCGCGCATCGTCAGGGTCCCGAGGTCGAGTGCGCGGTCGAGGTCCGCCGTCGACCCGGGTTCGATACGTCCCTCGGCTCGGAGCCACGTCCCGGTGACCTCGGCATTGCGCTTCCATCCTGTGCCGTGCAGTCGCTCCGCCATGCGGGCTCGTGCTGCCGCGACCGCCGCACGCGCGACCGCCGTCGTCGGGGTGCTGCCGTCCGCGTCCCGCATCCGACCCGTCGTCACCCGGGGCACCAGCACCCGGATGTCCATCCGGTCGAGCAGCGGCCCGGACATGCGGCCGAGGTACCGGCGGACGGTGCTCGGCGAGCACTCGCACGGCTGCCCGTGCGCACCACCGGCGTTGCCGCACGGACAGGGGTTCGCCGCCAGGACGACCTGGCAGCGTGCGGGGAACTCGGCCGCTCCCGCCGCACGGTGGATCGTGATCCGCCCGGACTCGAGCGGTTGCCGGAGCGCGTCGAGCACGGACCGCGGGAACTCCGGTGCCTCGTCGAGGAACAGGATGCCCCCGGTGGCGCGCGACACGGCTCCGGGACGCAGGACCCCCGACCCGCCGCCGATGAGCGAGACCGCCGACGCGGAGTGGTGCGGGGCTTCCCACGGTGGCTTCGTGCTCCACGACGCGGGACCCAGCCCGGCGACGGACCGGACCGCGGCGACCTCGAGCGCGGTCTCGTCGTCGAGGTCGGGCAGCAACCCGGGCAGCCGTTCGGCGAGCATGGTCTTGCCGGCGCCCGGTGGCCCGAGCAGCAGTGCGTGGTGTCCCCCGGCCGCCGCGGCGATGAGTGCTCGGACGCCGACCGGGTTCCCCACGACGTCCGACAGCTCGGCCACGGGACGCGGCACGGCCGTGACCGGGACCGGCAGCACCGGGTCGACCTCGACCGTCGGTAGGAGCGCCCCGGCGTCGATCGCCGCCGCCCGCAGCGAGTCCACGCCCCGGATCCGGACCCCGCCGACCACACGGGCCTCGGTCAGGTTGCCGACGGGCAGCACGACGCGGTCCACACCGGCGTCGCGCGCGGCGATCAACATCGGGATCACGCCGGGGACCGGACGCACCCGCCCGTCGAGGCCGAGCTCGCCGATGTAGACGATGCGCTCCGAGACGTCCGGCGCGAGACCGGCACCGGCGAGCACGGCCATCGCGATGGCGAGGTCGAACCCCGAACCGCGTTTCGGGATCGCCGCCGGGGTCAGGTTCACGGTGATCCGGCGGGCGGGCAGCGGGCACCCCGCGTTCGCCGCCGCGGATCGCACACGTTCCCGTGCCTCACCCAACGAGGTGTCGGGCAGACCGATGATGCTGAACGCCGGGAGCTGACTGGTCAGGTGCGCTTCGACCTCGATCCGCCGACCGGTGACCCCGAGCAGCGCGACCGCGGCAGCGCGCCCGATGCCCGTCACAGGACACCAGCCAGGTGCTCGACGACCGTGCGGGGCCCGTCGACGTGGACCGCGACGACGTCCACCCGGACCGCGCGCGCCGAGACCTCGGGATGCGCGTCGAACCACTCGGGCACGAGTCGCCGCATCCGGGTGAGCTTCGCCGCCGTGATCGCCTCGAACGGGTGACCGGTGGCGGCACCGGAACGGGTCTTCACCTCGATGAAGGCGAGCGTGCAGGAATCCCACGCGACGATGTCGATCTCACCGCGCGCACATCGCCAGTTCCGCTCGAGCACGCGGAATCCCCGGGCTTCGAGCCAGGCCACCGCTCGCTCTTCACCGAATCGTCCGAGTCGGCCGTTCCGGAGCGACCGCCCCGGTGCTCGTTGCACGTCTTGTTCCATGTCGTTGCCTCCACGACAACGATCTCCGGAACGCACACACCGATCGGCGAACTCGGAGAGTCTGTGGAATCAGTGCGGACGAATTGCCCCTGTGGAGGAAAGAAGAAGGACCCGGGCGATCGAGATCACCCGGGTCCCGCTGCGACGAGCGTCAGTGCGCTGCTGCGTAGGCTTCCTGCACCTGCGTCGAGATGCGCCCGCGGGAGGAGACCTCGTACCCGTTCTCCTTGGCCCACTCGCGGATCTTGCCGAGTTCTTCGGAGTTGCCGCGCTTCGGGGCGGACTTCGGCGCGGACCCGCCGCCGGTGCGACGACCGGAGACCTTGCGCGCTGCGGCGATGTAGTCGGAGATCGCCTCGCGGAACTTGTCGACGTTGTCGTTCGACAGGTCGATCTCGTACGACGAGCCGTCGAACGCGAATTCGACCGTCCGGCCTTCACCGGTGGTGATGGGGGAATCGTCGAGGTCGTCGACGAGCTGGACGGTGACCTTCTGTGCCATGGGGTGCTCCTGTTCGTGGGGCGGTTATTTCCCCATCAGAATAGCGCGCACATTTCCCTGGCGGTCCGGATCAGCGGCGATTCACCGAGAAAGAAGCAGGAGAAAGGAAATTGACGATCACTCGTCGAGTGCGAGTTCCTTCGGCAGTTCGAGTTCCCGCGTCGTGAGTTCCTCGACATTCACGTCCTTGAACGTGAGTACCCGGACACCCTTGACGAACCGGTCGGAACGGTAGACGTCCCAGACCCAGACGTCGTTCATCGTCAGTTCGAAGTAGAAGTCGTGCTCCGTGTCACGGCGCACGAGTTCGACCTCGTTCGCCAGGTAGAAACGGCGCTCCGTCTCGACCACGTAACGGAACTGCGACACCACGTCGCGGTACTCGCGGTACAGGGCCAGCTCGACCTCGCGGTCGTAGTCGTCGAATTCGTCCTCATCCATTGCGCCCACAGTCTACGGCGACGGAGGCCCGTGCGGACGACGGGCTCAACCGGCGAGGGCGTCGAGTTCGTCGAACCCGTCCAGCGCGACGCTCGAGGCCTGGTGCAGCCACGACTTCCGGTGCAGCGCGTGCGCCCCGATCGCCCGGATCGCGTCGTAGTGCGCCGTCGACCCGTAGCCCTTGTTCGACACCCACCCGTAGTGCGGAGCCTCGTCGTGCGCGGAGATCATGAGCGCGTCACGAGCGACCTTGGCCACCACGGACGCCGCGGCCACCGAGGCGCAGTCGCGGTCGGCCTTGACCCGGACGACGACCTCGAGCGGGTCGGCGGCCGGACGGAGCGACGCGGGCAGCGCACGGCTCAACCAGTCGAACGAGCCGTCGAGCACCACCACCGCGCCGTCGAGGGACACCCCGTCGGCGACCAGGGAGCCGAGCGCCTGCGCACCGGCTGCACCGAGAGCGGGCACGATGCCCTGCTGGTCGACGAAGTCCGCCGAGGCCATGCCGACCGCCGTGCGCGCCCAGCGCTGCACGACGGGCACGAGGTCGGTCCGGCGCGCCTCCGACAGCAGCTTCGAGTCCGCGAGCCCCTGGGGCACACGACCGATGTCGAGCGTCACCGCGGCCACACCGACGCCGACCGGACCGGCGATGGCGCCACGGCCGACCTCGTCCATGCCGATGACCGTCACGCGGCCCTCGGCGAGCAGACGTTTCTCGAGCCGGAGCGACGGACGGACGGCGGTCACTCGTCGCGCTCCTCCACGCCGGCGAACACCTCGGGGTGGTCGTCGAGCCACGTCCAGCGGCTCGCCGGCCACGAGATGACGAACGCGCGACCCGTGACGTCGGACATCGGGACGAAGCCCTTCGACGGGGTGTCGCCGTTGTACCGGGAGTCCTTCGAGTCGTTCCGGTTGTCGCCCATCACCCAGATGGTGCCCTTCGGCACGGTGACCGAGAAGTCGGTCGCCGAGGCCGGGGCGCCGGCGGGGAGCTTCAGGTACGGCTCCTTGATCGGCACACCGTTCACCGACATCTGCCCGAGGTCGTTGCAGCAGGACACCTTGTCACCGGGCAGACCGATGACGCGCTTGATCAGGTGGTCGTCGCTGTCACCGGTGCCGAGACCGACCTGGGTCAGTGCCCAGTCGATGGCCTTCGCGGGCTGGGTGTCCGGCGTGACGCTCGGCACCTCGGACCCGGTGAGCCAACCGCCCGGGTCCTTGAAGACGACGACGTCTCCCCGCTTCAGTGCCACGGCGCCGGGGACGAGCTCGTTCACGATGACGCGGTCGTTGATCTGGAGCGTGTTCTCCATCGACGCCGACGGGATGTAGAACGACCGGATCAGGAACGTCTTCACCAGGAACGACACGAGCAGTGCCGCGATGAAGATGATGACGAGGTCGCGGAGGAATGTGAGGACACCGTTCCGTTGCTTCTCGGCACGTGGCCTGCGCCCGGAATCCTCTGTCGTGTCCGTCATTTCCGCTCTCGTTCGAACCACTGACTCCCCGCAAATGGGAAGAGCCCCCCGTCGATGCACAACCGTACATGGACGAGGGGCTCGCAGCGGCGTCCGGCTCGCGGACGTTCACTGTGAAGGCGATCAGGCGTCGCGCTTCTCCTTGATCTTGCGGCGGGCCGCCTTGCCGCGGAGCTCGCGCAGGTAGTAGAGCTTCGCACGACGGACGTCACCCTTGGTGACGATCTCGATGTGGTCGATGATCGGCGAGTGCACCGGGAACCAGCGCTCGACGCCGACCTGGAAGCTCACCTTGCGGACCTTGAAGGTCTCGCCGATGCCGTGGCCCTGACGGCCGATGACGACTCCCTGGAAGACCTGGATACGCGAGCGCGTGCCTTCGATGATGTTGACGTGCACCTTGATGGTGTCGCCGGGACGGAAGTCCGGGACGTCGGTACGCAGCGATGCTGCGTCGACGTTGTCGAGGAGCTGGCTCATGGTGGGTTTCACTCTCTGCGGACGCGCACGGGTCGCCGCGGATCGAAGGTTCGGAAAGTGGTGGTGCGTGCCCGGTGTCGGCGACTCCCCCGTGGCAGAGTCCAGCCAGGGCACAGCGTTCAATACTGCCACAGAGAGCGCTGGAGACAAAACGACGAGGATGGACCCATGATCGAACTCCGCACCCCCGCCGAGCTGGACGGACTGCGCGTCGCCGGACGGTTCGTGGCCGACGTCCTGGACGAGCTGCTCGAGACCGTCGACGTCGGCGTCAACCTGCTCGACCTCGACCGCGTCGCGGCCAGGATGATCGCCGAACGCGGCGCGGAGAGCTGCTACGTCGACTACCACCCGTCGTTCGGCATGTCGCCGTTCGGCAAGAACCTCTGCACCTCGGTGAACGACGCCGCCCTGCACGGCCTGCCGCACGACCGTACCCTGCAGGACGGCGACCTGGTGAGCCTGGACTTCGCCGCGAGCGTGGACGGCTGGGTCGCGGACTCCGCCGTCAGCGTCCAGGTCGGCACACCGCGCGACGAGGACCAGGCACTGATCGCCACGGTCGAACGGGCACTGGCCGCCGGCATCGCCCAGGCGGCTCCCGGCAACAAGCTCGGCGACGTCTCGCACGCCATCGGTCACGTGGCGCACCAGGCCGGTCACGACGTGAACCTGCAGTTCGGTGGGCACGGCGTCGGTCGCACGATGCACGGGGACCCGCACGTGCCGAACGACGGCCGTCCGGGTCGCGGCCTGAAGCTCCGGCCGGGTCTGGTCGTCGCGATCGAGCCGTGGCTCATGCAGACCACCGACGAGCTCTACCAGGACGACGACGGCTGGACGCTGCGCAGTGTCGACGGCTCGCGTGCCGCGCACGTCGAGCACACCGTGGCGGTCACCGAGGCCGGCCCCGAGGTCCTGACCCTGCGTCGCGCCCAGCGCGACCAGTAGCGAGCCTGGAGGCGCGGCACCAGCTGGCACCGCACCTCCAGTCCGTCACGCGTCGTCCCCAGCCCACGGAAGCGACAGATATCGCGACCCGCGGACCGTCAGAACAGCGAAAGCGACAGATCTCCGCGGATGTTCCGCGGAGATCTGTCGCTTTCGCGAGACGGGTGACGCTACGCGTCGGGCAGCAGGTCCGGACGGACGCGCCGCGTCCGCTCCAGCTGCTGCTCGTGCCGCCAGGCACCGACGCGGGCGTGGTGCCCGCTGAGCAGGACGTCGGGGACGTCGAGGCCGCGCCACGACGCGGGCTTGGTGTACGAGGGGTACTCGAGCAGACCGTCCTCGTGGGACTCCTCGACCAGCGACTCGGGGTTGCCGACGACGCCGGGGACGAGTCGTCCGACGGCCTCGATCATGGCCATCGCCGCGACTTCGCCACCGTTCAGCACGTAGTCGCCGAGCGAGAGCTCGACGACGGTGGCGCGCAACGACGCCCACTCGAAGACGCGGGCGTCGATGCCCTCGTACCGCCCGCAGGCGAACACGAGGTGCTCCGACGTCGACGCGAGCGACCGCGCAATCGACTGTGTGAAGGGCGTGCCGGCCGGCGTCGGGACCACCAGGGTCGACGAGCCGTCGGGGCGGAAGAGCGCCTCGAGCGCCTGCGCCCACGGCTCCGGCTTCATCACCATGCCGGCGCCACCGCCGTACGGGGTGTCGTCGACGGTGCGGTGCCGGTCGGTGGTCCACGATCGCAGGTCGTGCAAGTGCAGGTCGAGCAGCCCGCCGGAGCGGGCTTTGCCCAGCAGGGACACGTCGAGCACGGAGAAGAACTCCGGGAAGATCGTGACGATGTCGATCCGCACGGGGACTAGTCCGTGACCGTCTCGGGGCGTGAGGTGTCCTCGGGATCCTCGAACAGGCCCTGCGGCGGCGTGACCGTGACGGTGCCGGCCGCGATGTCGACCGCGGGCACGATGGCCGAGACGAACGGCACGAGGACCTCGCCGCGGGACGGCGTGTCGATCGCGAGCAGGTCCTGGGCGGGCATGTGGTCCACACGGGCGACGGTGCCGACCTCGACGCCGTCACGCAGGACCTTCAGCCCGACGAGCTGGTGGTCGTACCAGGCGTCGTCCTCGCCGGTCTCGGCGTCGGCGTCCTGCTCGACCCAGAGGATGATGCGGGCCAGGGACTCGGCCGCGGTGCGGTCGTCGATCCCGGCGAAGAACGCGACGGGGTGACCGTTGTACCAGCGGAGTTCGTCGAGCTCGAGGGTCTTGCCCGACCACGGTGAGTCGTCGGGGACCTGGAGCGTGAAGGTGGCGCCCGGGGTGAACCGACGATCCGGGTCGTCGGTGTAGAGCTCGAGCTTGATGCCGCCCTTGAGCCCGTGCGCCTTCGTGATTCGACCCACCCGGAGCTGGGTCGTCTCCCTAGGAATCGGTGTCCACCACGTCGACCCGCACGCGCTTGCCGTCGGCCAGGGCCGTGACGAGCGTGCGGAGCGCCTTGGCGGTGCGCCCGGCGCGACCGATCACGCGGCCGAGGTCCTCGGGGTGCACGCGCACCTCGAGGACCTCGCCGCGTGGGGAGGTGGAGCTGGCGACGCGCACGTCGTCAGGGTGATCGACGATCCCCTTGACGAGGTGCGTCAGCGCGGATTCGAGCAAGGACTACGCCTCGGTCGTCTCGTCGGCGGTCTCGGCGTCGTCGGCCTTGGCGGCGGGAGCCGTCTTCTCCGACTTCGGCTTGAGCACGGCCTTCTTCGAGGAGTCGACCTGGAAGGCCGGCTTCGGCTCGGCGACCTTGACCTTGGACTCGGTGTCCTTCTCGCCCTTGAACTTGGCCCAGTCGCCGGTCAGCTTGAGGAGGGCCGCGACCTGCTCGGTCGGCTGCGCGCCGACGCCGAGCCAGTAGAGCGCACGCTCGGACTCGATCTTGATGACCGAGGGCTCCTCGGTCGGGTGGTACTGACCGATCTCCTCGAGGACACGACCATCGCGCTTGGTGCGCGAGTCGGCGACGACGATGCGGTAGTAGGGCGCACGGATCTTACCGAGACGCTTCAGACGGATCTTGACAGCCACAATTGCTCCTGTTTGCTTTCGTTGTGGTTGAACTGGAACCGCGGGCGTGGGGGCACACACGGCGAAAGCTCGAGAGAGATCGCTCACAGCTGGATAGAGGGTCGAGCTGCGGCGATTCGACCGTTCATTCTTGCAGATTCCCGGCCGTGATGCGAGCCGACTCGCTACGGCGCGAGCCGCCGCACCGCTTCGAGGGCCTCGGACGTCGCCCGGACCGCGTCCACGCTCCGTGCGTCACGCGCACCGCCGACGACGGCGTACGGCACGCCGGCGGCCTGGAGGCCCGTCACGAGTCCGTCAGGCGCGTCGCCCTCGGCGTCGGTCGCGCGCTCCTGCCCGGCGCAGACCACGACGGTGTCCGCCGGGACGCCGACCTCGTCCCCGTGCTCGTCGTGGATCCAGAGCACCCCGGGTTCGATGCGCAGGTACTCCTGCACGCCGCCGACCATCCGCACCCCGGCGTCCCGCAGCCGACCGATCGCGACCCAGCGCGAGGTGATGCCGATCCCCTGGCCGAACTTGCCCGAACGCCGGAGCACCGTCACCTGGGACCCCGGTCGGGTGGTGCGCCGTGCCGCGGGGAGGCGCTGCGGCACGTCGCCGACGAGCTCCTCGGACACGTCGAGGTCCCACCGGGCCGCGAACTCGGCGGCCCGGACGACCTCGTCGGGCGACTCGGTCAGGAACGCCGCGGTGTCCACGCCGATGCCGCCGCCGCCGATGATCGCGACGGTGCCCTCGGGTACGCCGTTCCGCAGGGCCTGCTCGTAGGACAGCACGTGCGGCAGGTCGCTGCCGGGGACGTCGATGCTCCGCGGGACGACCCCGGCCGCGAGCACGACGGCGTCGCTGTCGACGAGGTCCCGAGCCGTCGCCGGGCGTCCGAGGTGGATCGTGGCGCCCCGCTCCGCGAGCTCGGCGCGGGCGGACCGCACCGTGGCGGCGTAGTCCTCCTTCCCCGGGACGAGTGCGGCGAGGCCGAACTGGCCGCCGAGGCGGTCGGAGGCCTCCCAGACGGTGACGTCGTGGCCCCGACGTGCGGCGTCCACCGCGGCGGCGAGCCCGGCCGGTCCGCCACCGACGACGTCGACGCGCTTCGGGTCGGTGGTCGGGCGAGCGGGGAACGCGACCTCGCGGGCGGCACGGGGGTTCACGAGGCAGGACACCGGTGCGCCGATGATCGAACGGTCGAGGCACGCCTGGTTGCAGCCGATGCAGGTGTTCACCAGGGCGAACCCGCCCGCGAGCGAGCGCGACACGATGGCGGGGTCGGCGAGGAACGGCCGGGCGAGGGCGACGGCGTCGATCAGGCCGTCGCTGAGCACCGCCTCGCCGTCGCGCAGGTCCGTCATCCGGTTCGAGGCGATCACGCGGACGTCCGGGTACGGGGACGCGCGCACCACCGCGGCGATCCGTGTCGCGTACGCCAGCCAGGCCCCGTGCGGCACCGAGGCCTGCACGGTCGGGGTGCGGGACTCGTGCCAGCCGATGCCCACCGAGATGCCGTCGAGTCCGAGCGGCAGCAGGTCGTGCACGAGCGCGTCGACCTCGTCCTCGGTCGACGAGCCGGGCATCAGGTCGGCGCCGGACAGCCGGATCGTCACGGCGAGCTCGGGCACCGCGGCGCGCACGGCCCGGACGACCTCGATCGTGAAGCGCCGACGCCGTTCCGCGTCACCGCCCCACTCGTCGTCGCGCAGGTTCGTCAGCGGTGACTGGAACTGGTTGATCAGGTACCCCTCGGACGCCATGATCTCGACGCCGTCGAACCCGATCGTGCGGGCGGTGCGGGCCGCGGCGGCGAATTCCTCGATGGTGCGCTCGACCTCGGCCGACGTCAGCTCGGTCGGCACCACACCGCGGGCGGCCGCCCACGGCAGGGCCGAGGGCGCCACGACGCGCTGCTGGTCGCCGTGCCGGTCGACCATGCCCGACGCGAGCGCGTACCGCCCGGCGTGGAACAGCTGCGCCAGGATGGTCCCGCCCTCGTCGTGCACGGCGTCGACCGCCACCCGGAACCGCTCGTCGGCTCCCCCGACGCCGAACACCGCGAAGTCCGGACCGCCGCGGGCCTCGTCGTTCACCGCGATGCCGCCGGTGATGATGCACGCCGCTCCGCCGGCCGCCCGTTCACGGTAGAAGGCGGCCATGCCGGCTCCACCGTCGTCGTGTACCTCGAGCCCGGTGTGCATCGACCCCATCACCACCCGGTTCGCCAGGTGCAGGGGGCCGAGGGTCCAGGGTGACGCGACCCTCCGGAGGGACTCCGGCACGACGGGGGCGGAAGCGACGCTGCTCATGCGCCTATTCTGCGGTGTCCGCGGCCGGAGCGTCGGCCGGCAGCACCGCGTCGCGGAGGGGCGACGTCGTGTCCGACCAGTACGGCGGTGCGATGACCGTCAGCCCGCCGTCGACCGAGAGCACCTGCCCGGTGATGTACCCGGCCTTGTCCGACAGCAGGAAGTCGACGGCGTCGGCCATGTCATCGGCCGTCCCAGGGCGCTGCAGCGGGAGCTTCTCGAGGACGGTGTCCATCGGCGCCTGCCCGGGGACCTTCGTGTAGAAGTACTCGAGCGAGTCGGTGTCGATGAGGCCGCCGTTCACCGCGTTGACCGTGATCTGACGCGGACCGAACTCCACCGCCATGTACTTCATGTACGCCTCGCTCATGGCCTTGGCGGCACCGAGTGCGGCGTAGGTCGGGAATGCCCGGAGTGATCCGTACGAGGTCACGACGACGATGCGGCCACCCCGGTCCATGAGTTCCGCGGCGCGCTGGGCGCCGAGCACGAACGAGCGGGCGTTCGTGGCGTAGCTGCGGTCGAGGTGGTGCAGCTTGAGGTCGGCGACGGGCTTGAACGCGCTG
Organism: Curtobacterium sp. MCLR17_034; assembly: GCF_003234485.1. Taxonomy (NCBI): domain Bacteria; kingdom Bacillati; phylum Actinomycetota; class Actinomycetes; order Micrococcales; family Microbacteriaceae; genus Curtobacterium; species Curtobacterium sp. MCLR17_034. The sequence goes on along the minus strand of NZ_QKTH01000008.1, from coordinate 63,583 downwards.
GCGGCGGCGTTCGCGACGAACATGTCGAGGCGTCCGTAGGTGTCGCGCACCAGGTCGAACAGGGCGTCGATCGACTCCGGCTGCTCGATGTCGACCTGCGCCGTGATGCCGTCGCCGCCGGCCGCCCTGACGTCGGCCAGTGACTCCTCGGCCAGGTCGGCGTTGCCCTTGTACGTCACCACGACGGTGACGCCGCGCTGGCCGAGCTTCTGCGCGAGCAGGCGGCCGATGCCGCGCGAAGCGCCGGTGATCAGTGCGATGGGCGAGCTGAGTGCGATGGGTGCGTTGGTGCTGTCGGTCACTGCGGTCCTTTGCGTGCGTGGGGACGGACGGGAGGCGCGGGGCGGGCCCGCCACGGGCCTCCAGTCCGGTGGTTGGTTGCGGTCTAGAACCCGGCCTTGCCGGTCACGACGGCGCGGCCGACGACCAGCTTCTGGATCTCGTTGGTGCCCTCTTCGAAGCGCTGCGCGCGTGCGTCGCGGTAGACGCGCTCGATGGCGTTGCGCTTCCAGTAGCCCTGCCCGCCGTGCACCTGCAGGGCCTTGTCGGTGACGCGCGCGAGCATGTCGACGGCGACCATCTTCGAGGCACTGGACAGGGTGCCGGCGTCGGGACGGTCTTCCTCGTAGGCGCGAGCGGCCTCGAGCACCAGGGCGCGTGCTGCGGCGATGTCGGCGTAGTTCTCGGCCAGGTAGAACTGGATCGCCTGGCGGCTGGAGAGCTGCTTGCCGAACGTCTCACGCTTGTTCGCGTACTCGACGGCGAGCTCGTTCGCCCGCTCCGCGAGCCCGACGGCGCTCATCGCGACGGACACCCGGCTCGGCAGCAGGAAGCCGCCGAGCGCGACCTCGAGACCCTGGCCCTCGGCGCCGAGCAGTGCACTCGCCGGGACGGGCACGTCGGTGAAGCGCAGGATCGCGTGGTCGGTGCCGCGGATGCCCATGGTGTCGGAGTCGTCGATCACCTCGGCACCCGGCAGCCCGTTGTTCGGCATGAGGAACGCGACCGTGCCGTCCTGGCCGCTCGTCCCCTCGAGGCGGGCGGCGATGAGCCAGTAGTCGGCCTTGACGCCGAAGGTGATGAGGTGCTTCTCGCCGTTCATCACGTAGGTGTCGCCCTCGCGCCGGACGGTCGTGCGGATGTCCGCTCCGGTGCCCGCGGTGGCCTCGGTCAGGGTGAACGCGACGAGCGTGTCACCGGCGACGGACGGCTTGACGACCTGCTCGATCTGCTCCGGCGTCGCGTAGGGGGCCATCGCGCGCCAGGTGCCGTTGATGACGTGCACGAGCATGCGGATGGAGGCGTGCGAGCGGGAGACGACCTCCATGATCTCGAGGTAGCGCGAGAACGGGATGGCCCGTCCGCCGAGCTCGGTCGGGGCAGCGAGGCTGAGCCACCCCTTGTCCTTGAGCTCCTGGAACAGCTCGGGAGCGACCCGGCCGGTGCGCTCGATCTCGTCCGCCCACTCCTCACCGGGGCCGCGGACCCACTCGGTGACCTCGGCCTTGAGCTGCTGGAAGGCGGCTTCGTCGAAGCCCGTGCTCGTCTGCTCGACGATCGTCATCGTGTCTCGTTCTCCTTCGTCGCGACGAGCGCGGCCGCCTGCTCGCGCAGGATGTTCTTCTGGACCTTGCCGACCGCGTTGCGCGGCAGCTCGGTGGTGTACTCGAGTCGCTCCGGCCAGTAGTACTTGCTCACGCCGGCCGTGTCGAGGTACTGCTGCATCCCGGCGAAGCCGAGCGGCTCGTCCGCGCGGGCGTTCACGACCCAGGCGCAGGCACGCTCGCCGAGCCGCTCGTCCGGCATCGCCACGATCGCGACGTCCGTGACCAGCGGGTGCTGGTACAGCAGGTTCTCGATCTCGACGACGGGGATCTTCTCGCCGCCGCGGTTGATCACGTCCTTCACGCGCCCGGTGATCGACAGGAAGCCCTTCTCGTCGACCTTCGCCAGGTCGCCGGTCCGGTACCAGCCGTCCGCGGTGAACACGTCGTCGGTCAGGTCTGGGCGGTCCAGGTAGCCCGCGAACATCGTCGGCGAGTGCAGCTCGAAGTTGCCCTCGGTCCCGGCGAGCAGCTCGATCCCCGCGTCGTCGACGATGCGGATCGCGATGCCCGGCAGCGCCCGGCCGTCGTGGCCGTAGGCGTCGGCGGGGTCGTCGCTCGGGCTGGACAGGGCCCCGAGACACGTCTCGCTCGTCCCGAAGGCGCCGAGGATGGCACTGCCGAGCACCGTGCTCGCCCGCTGAGCCAGTGCACGGGGCACCGCGGCGCCCGTCGGCACGAAGATCCGGAGCGACTCGGGCTGCGGAGCACCGGCCTCGACCAGGTCGACGAGGTCGGTCAGGAACGGCGTCGCGCACTGCACGAAGGACGCCCGTGCGACGCCGAACGCCTGCTCGAGTGCGACGCGGCCGTCCCACACCGGCTGGATGACCTGCGGGGCACCGAGCCGGAACGCCAGCAGCATGCCGTACAGGAACCCGGTCTGGTGGGCGAGCGGCGACGGGATGTAGATGCGGTCGGCGCTGGTCAGCCCGGACTGCGCCACGTGCATGGCGGTCGCGAGCCCGAGCGTGCGGTGCGGGTGCTGCACGCCCTTCGGCTCCCCCGTGGTGCCGGAGGTGAAGAGCAGCTGGCAGACGTCGTCCGGCCCGGGAGCGTGCGACGCGATCTCGTCGACGTCGACGTGCACGGCGGCGAGGGCGTTCTCGAAGTAGCGCCAGTGCCAGTCGCTCGCCACGACCCGTTCCAGGGCGTCGGCGGGCAGCGGCGGCTGGTTCGTCGGGGTGTCCCCCTGCCCGCGGGCCTCGGCGCGGAGCACGATGACGTGCTCGAGCGACAGGCGGCGGTCCTGCGCGGCGGCCTCGTCGATGACGTCGAGGAGTTCGAGCGCTGGACGGCGCTTCCGGAACACGTTCGGCAGGAAGACCACGCGGGCCTTCGAACGCGCCAGCGTCATCGTGGTCTCGCGGGGGCCGAACACCGGCATGATCGGGGTCGCGACGGCGCCGATCTGGATCGCACCGAGGGTGATCGACACGAACTCGCGCCAGTTCGGCAGCTGCATCGCGACGGATTCACCCGTGCGCACGCCGAGTTCGAGCAGCAGGGCGGAGACCCGGTCGGCCTCGTCCTGCAGCTCCTTCCACGTGGTGTTCGCGGGGGTCGCACCGCCGACCTCGATCACGGCCAGGCCGTCGGGGTCGGTCTGGGACAGGGCGCGGACCCGCTCGCTCAGGACGAGCGGGTCGGCGTCGACGCCGGCGAGCTCGGGCACGGCGACGGCGGGCTGCGGGGCGGTGGGCTGCGGGGCGGCGGGCTGTGCTGCGGGCTGCGGGGCGGTGGGCTGCGCGGTGGGCTGCGCGAGCGGCTGCTCTGTTGGCTCGGGCGCCGCAGACGTCTCGAGGGGCGTGCCCAGGTGCGTGCGGACCCCGTCGGCCTCTGCGGCGTCGATCCGGTCGTCCCGCGCCGCCTGGGCCGCGAGCCGGTCGCCGACGGACATGTCGAGCCCGACGGAGTTCATCGCCTCGAGGAACGTCGGGTAGGAGATCCGGTAGGCACGGGGGTAGGTCAGGCCGGACACCCCGTCGGCACCCGAGGCCGCGACCGCGAGCGACATCAGCACGCGGTGGTCGTTGAACGAGGACATCGGCGCTCCGTGCAGCCCGGCCGCGCCGACGCCGGTGACCCGCAGCTCGTCCGCACCCTGCTCGGCACGGCCGCCCATCCGGTTGAGCTGGAGCATCGCCGCCACGCGGTCGGACTCCTTCAGCCGGATGTGCGCGACGTTCCACAGTCGGCTCGTGCCCTCGGCGAAGGTCGCCATCGTGGACAGCACGGGCAGCAGATCCGGGATCGGACGGCAGTCGACGTCGAGCGGCCGGAGCGGGGACCCGTCGTGCTCGATCCTGACGAAGCCGGTCTCCTCGTCGATCCGCATCGGGACACCCATCGCGGTCGCGAGGTCCAGGAACTCGCTCTCCGGGTGGTCGGTCTCGGCCGTCGTCGTGGCCGTCATGCCCCGCAGCAGCACGTTCGACTCGCGGGTGCCGGCCGCCGCGATGCCGAACGCTGCGGAGCCGATGTCGGGCGGGATGACGTAGTCGTGCGGGGTGGCCTGCTGGCCCGCCGGGATCCGGTACTCGAGCCAGTCGTCGGAGACCTCCACCGTCAGGCCGAACTGCCGCATCATCCGCACGGTGAGCTCGACGTAGGGCTGCTCGTTGAGCCGCCCGCCGGTGATGTGGATCCGGGTCTCGTGCTCGGCGAACGGCGCCACGAGCAGCAGCCCGGACACCCACTGCGACAGGGTGCCGGCGATCGTCACGTCACCGCCGCGCGGACGCTTCGGCTGCACGATGACGGGCGGGCAGTCGTTCGTCGCCTCGAGCTCCACCCCCATCTGCATCAGCGAGGTGAGCAGCGCCTTGATCGGCCGGCGCTGGAAGTACTTCATGCCCGACAGGGTCATCGGGCGGTCGGCCAGCGAGGCGAGCCCGGTCATGAAGTAGAGCGTGGTGCCCGAGGACCCCATGTTGAGCAGTCCGTCGGCACCGCGCGAGCCGTGGTCCACGACGTCGGTCGCCTGGTACCGGCCGCCCAGCCCGGTCACGTGGTACGCGTTCCCGCGACGCTTGACGTCGACGCCGAGGGCGCGGAGCGTGCCCACGGTCCACTCCACCTGTCGCGTCGCGCTCACCCCGGAGACGACACTCGTCCCCTTCGCGAGCGACGCGAGCACCAGCGCGCGGTGCGCGTGGTACTTCGAGACCGGGATGTCGAGTTCTCCGACGAGCGGGGCGTTCGTCCCGCGCACCACCAACTGCATGCGTACCTCTTCCCTGTAGGAACATTTCAACGGTACGCCCACAGTGGAACTAGTTGCAGGACGATCCGCACGATCGGGACAACGCTTCGTTGTGCGTGTCCGACAAGGACCCGGGCAGGATGGACGGCATGGACATCCGCTTCACCGAGTCCCGCCCGTCGACCATCGGCGTCGAGTGGGAACTCCCCCTGGTCGACCGGTCGACCGGCGACCTCGCTCCCCGCGCCCCCGCCGTCATCGCCGCCGTGCACGAGCGGCTCGGCGACCACGACCGCGTCACCGAGGAGCTGCTGACCAACACGGTCGAGGTCGTCTCGAGCGTCCACGACCGCGTGGGGGCTGCGACCAGTGAGCTGTCCGGCATCATCGGCGAGGTCATCGACGCCGCCGAACCGCTCGACGCCCAGGTGATGTGCTCGGGCACGCACCCGTTCGCGGTGTGGGACCAGCAGGAGATCACCCCGGACAGCGAGCACTACACGACCCTGATCGACCGCACCCGCTGGTGGGGACGCCAGATGCTCATCTGGGGCGTGCACGTGCACGTCGGCATCGACGACCGCGACAAGGCCGTCCCGATCATGAACGCGATGCTCGCCTACGTCCCGCACCTGCAGGCGTTCACCGCGTCGAGCCCGTTCTGGGGCGGCACCGACACCGGGTACGCCTCGAACCGCGCCCTCATGTTCCAGCAGCTCCCGACCGGCGGGCTCCCGCCGCAGCTCGGCGCCTGGGCGAACTTCGAAGAGGTCGTCGGCGACCTCACGCACACCGGCGTCATCGACGGCGTGAAGGACCTGCGCTGGGACATCCGCCCCTCGCCGGGCTGGGGCACCCTCGAGAACCGGGTGTCCGACGGCATCTCGACCCTGCACGAGGTCGGCGCCGTCACCGCGCTCGTCCAGTGCCTGGTCACCGCCTGCTCGGACCGGCTCGACGCCGGTGAGACCCTGCCCACCATGCAGCCGTGGTTCATCCGCGAGAACAAGTGGCGCGCGGCCCGCTACGGCATGGAGGCCGAGATCATCACGAACGTCGCCGGCGACGAACGGCTCGTGACCGACGAGGTGCACGACCTGGTGCAGCGGCTCGACCCGATCGCCGAACGGCTCGGCTGCCAGGACGAACTGCACCACCTCGACACGATGATCGAGCGCGGTGCCTCGTACCAGCGGCAGCTGCAGGTCGCGCAGGAGAACGGCGGCGACCTGCGCGAGGTCGTCCGCCACCTGGTGACGGAGTTCCGCGAAGCGCTCTAGCCGCGACCGAACCGAATCGGGCGTACCTGGTCGAATCGGGCGTACCTGGTCGTTCCTTTCGACCAGGGACGCCCGATTCCACTTTCCATCGCGCGTGCGAGGGGAAGGAACGTCGCGGCGCGACCACGAACGGACGGGAGGCCCGGTGCCAGCTGGCACCGGGCCTCCCGTCCGTCAGGTGGTCGCGATCGCGAGCCGCGTCAGCGACCCAGGAACTTCTGCAGCGACGCGAGCTCTTCCTCGGTGGGTGCCTTGCCGCCCTTGGCGCCGCCGAGGCCGAGGCCGGACCCCTGCGGGGCCTGCTGCGGCGCAGCCGAAGCGCCGGCAGCCAAAGCCGCGCGCTTGGCGGGGTTGCCCACCTTCGACTTCTTCTTGCCGCCCTGCTGCTGCTTCTTGCCGCCGTGCATGCCCGGGATCGGACCCATGCCCGGCATCTGCGGCACGCCACCGCGGGCGACGGTCTTCATCATCTTGGCGGCCTGCTCGAAGCGGTTGACCAGCGCGTTGACCTCGGTGACCGTCGATCCGGCACCGCGCGCGATGCGCAGACGGCGCGAACCGTTCAGGAGCTTCGGGAGCTCGCGCTCCTGGGGCGTCATCGACTGGATGATCGCCTCGGTGCGGACGATCTCGCGCTCGTCGAAGTTGTCGAGCGCCTCGCGCATGCCCTTCGCTCCCGGGAGCATCCCGAGCATGCCCTTGATCGAGCCGGCCTTGCGGAGCTGCTGCATCTGCTGCAGGAAGTCGTTCAGCGTGAAGTTGTCGGTCGCGATCTTGTCCGCGACCTTGCGCGCCTCTTCCTCGTCGAAGGCGCCCTGCGCCTGCTCGATGAGGGACAGGATGTCGCCGAGGTCGAGGATGCGGCTCGCCATGCGGTCCGGGTGGAACGGCTCGAAGTCGTCGAGCGACTCACCCGTCGACGCGAACATGATCGGGCGGCCGGTCACACTGGCCACCGACAGGGCGGCGCCACCACGGGCGTCACCGTCGAGCTTCGAGAGCACGACACCCGTGAAGTCGACGCCTTCCTGGAAGGCACGGGCCGTGTTGACGGCGTCCTGACCGATCATCGCGTCGATGACGAACAGGACCTCGTCCGGGTCGACGGCCTTGCGGATGTTCGCGGCCTGCTTCATCAGCTCGGCATCGACACCGAGTCGACCGGCGGTGTCGACGATGACGGTGTCGTACTGCTGGTCGATCGCGGCCTTGATGGCGTTCTTGGCGACCTTGACCGGGTCGCCGACACCGTTGCCGGGCTCGGGCGCGAACACGTGCACGCCGGCCTGCTCGCCGACGACCTGCAGCTGCTGCACAGCGTTCGGACGCTGGAGGTCCGCCGCGACGAGCATCGGGGTGTGGCCGTCCTTCTTGAGCCACTTGCCGAGCTTGCCCGCGAGGGTGGTCTTACCGGCACCCTGCAGACCCGCGAGCATGATGACCGTCGGCGGCTTCTTCGCGAACTCGAGCCGTCGCTGCTGCCCGCCCAGGATGCCGACGAGTTCCTCGTTGACGATCTGGACGACCTGCTGCGCCGGGTTGAGCGCACGGTTGACCTCGTCGGAGAGGGCACGCTCGCGCACCGATGCGGTGAACGCCTTGACGACCTCGAGCGCGACGTCGGCGTCGAGGAGCGCCCGCCGGATCTCGCGGACGGTGCCGTCGACGTCGGACGGAGTCAGCCGACCCTTGCTCCGCAGATTGCGGAAGGTCTCGGTCAGCCGATCGGAGAGTGAACCGAATTGCGCCATGATCCGTCGATTCTACAAGGCTCCCGCCGACGACACCGGCCCGTTCACCGCAGGAGGACACCCTCGGTCAGCTCGAGCGGCGCCCCGAGCCCCACGTCGATGACCACCGGCGCGCTCGACGGGCTCCGGTCACCGGTCGGGAACCAGCGTCGGTCGGGCGACACCAGGATCACGAGACCGTCCACGTCGCCCACCGCCGCGAACGACTCCCCCGGCGGGTTGGCGTACGGCTCGAGACCGGCGCGTCGCAGGGCCTCGACGGCGCCGAGGACGTCGGGGACGGGGATGCCGACCTCGCTGACCGAGACGAGCGGGACGACGGTGCCGGTGCCGGTGCCGGAACCGTCGCCGGCGCGCCGGGCGCCCGACTCGAGGTCCCGCCGCTCGATGAGCTCGAGGAGCTGCTGGTCGGGCCCCTCGAAGTAGACCGACCGCGAGTTCCAGTTCGGCGGCCCCTCGAACTCGTCCTGGTCATCCGTACCGAGCACCGTCGTCAGCCCGGCGATCCAGGCCTTGGCCGCGTCGAAGGCCCCCGTGGGGATCGTGATCGCCAGGTGCAGGGCTCCGGTCATCTCCGGCAGTTCGCGGAACACGAGGAGCGTCGACCCCACCACGATGCGCGCCGTGGCGTCGACGATCTCGACCGAGCACCCCAGTCGTTCGTAGAACCGGGCGGTGTCGGCGAGCGATCGGGTGGCGAGCTGTACCTGTCGGATGTCCATGTCCTCATCGGACCATCTCAACCATTGTTGAGGTCAAGCACCCGGTTGTTGGACGCCGTCCAGAAACTGTCGTACGCTCGCCGCATGCCGGAACTCGAGATCGTCCGCCACCACGGCTTGCTCGACTACGCGGACGGCCTCGCCCTGCAGCGGGACCTGCACGCCGACGTCGTCGCCGGCCGCTCCCCCGGGGCCCTCGTCCTCTGCGAGCACCCGTCCGTGTACACCGCCGGACGCCGCACCGAACCGTCCGACCTGCCGACGAACGGCGCCCCGGTCGTCGACACCGACCGTGGCGGACGCATCACCTGGCACGGGCCGGGGCAACTGGTCGCCTACCCGATCGTCCGGCTCGCCGAACCCCTCGACGTCGTCGCCTGGGTGCGCGACCTGGAGCAGGTCGTCATCGACGCCGCGGCTGCCGTCGGAGTGCACGCCGAACGGGTCGCGGGTCGCAGCGGCGCCTGGGTGCCGGGCACGGACGGGTCCCCCGCCGCCAAGGTCGGCGCGATCGGCCTGCACGTCGCCGAGGGCGTGACGAGCCACGGCATCGCGATCAACTGCGACAACGCCCTCGACGCCTATTCCGCGATCGTCCCGTGCGGCATCGCGGACGCCGGGGTCACGACGCTGAGCGCCGCGGCGGCGCACGTGGGGCGTGCCCGCGTGACCGTCGACGACCTCGCACCCCTGGTCGCAGACCGCGTCCGACAGGCCGTCGACGGGATGCACAGCGGCCGCCGGATCAGCACGACGGCCCCCAGCACCAGCACCAGCACCAGCACGAGCACCAGCACCGCGCCCGCCCGACAGGAGACCCTCGTATGACCCTCGCCCCCGAAGGCCGCCGCATGCTCCGGGTCGAGGCCCGGAACGCCGAGACCCCGATCGAGACGAAGCCCGCGTGGATCAAGACCCGTGCCACCCAGGGTCCGGAGTTCCGCGAGCTGTCGAGCCTGGTGCGCGACAAGCAGCTGCACACGGTCTGCCAGGAGGCCGGCTGCCCGAACATCTTCGAGTGCTGGGAGGACCGCGAGGCCACCTTCCTGATCGGCGGCTCGCAGTGCACCCGTCGCTGCGACTTCTGCCAGATCGACACCGGCAAGCCGGAACCGCTCGATCGTGACGAGCCCCGCCGGGTCGCGGACTCCGTGGCGGAGATGGGCCTGCGGTACGCGACCGTGACCGGCGTCGCACGCGACGACCTGCCCGACGGCGGCTCCTGGCTCTACGCCGAGACCATCCGGGCGATCCACGAGCACTCCCCCGGCACCGGCGTCGAGATCCTGGTGCCGGACTTCAACGGGCGACCGGACCAGCTCGGCCCGGTGTTCGACGCCCGTCCCGAGGTCTTCGCCCACAACGTCGAGACCGTCCCGCGGATCTTCAAGCGGATCCGGCCGGCGTTCACGTTCGAACGCTCCCTCGACGTCATCACCCAGGGCCGCGACGCCGGACTCGTCACGAAGTCGAACCTGATCCTCGGCATGGGCGAGGAGCGCGTCGAGATCGAGGACGCCCTGCAGCGCCTCTACGACGCGGGCACGGACATCATCACGCTGACGCAGTACCTCCGCCCGTCGCCCCGGCACCTGCCGGTCGCGCGCTGGGTCAAGCCGGAGGAGTTCGTCGAGCTCCGCCAGGTCGCCGAGCAGATGGGCTTCGCCGGGGTGCTCGCCGGACCGTTGGTCCGGTCGTCGTACCGGGCGGGTCGGCTGTGGGCACGGGCGACGGTGGCCCGCGGCGGCTCGGTTCCCGAGCACCTGGCCCACCTGCTCGACGCGACCCCTGGTCGCCAGGCCGTCTGACGCTCCGGCCGACACACGGACGGACAGGAGGCGCGGTGCCAGCTGGCACCGCGCCTCCCGTCCGTCAGGTGGTGACGACTACTTCGCGTCGGCCTCGACCGACTCCTTCGGCTGGCCGGTCGGGGTGAGCCCGCGCTCCTGGCGGCGCTTCGAGACCACCAGCGACGCGGTCGTGGCGACCGCGATCGTCAGCGCGATGAAGCCCAGCGAGAACCAGATCGGGATCTCCGGCGCCCACTCGATGTGCTCACCGCCGTTGATGAAGGGCAGCTCGTTGACGTGCATGGCGTGGAAGACGAGCTTCACACCGATGAACGCGAGGATGACGGCCAGGCCCTGACCCAGGTAGATGAGGCGCTCGAGCAGCCCGGCGATCAGGAAGTACAGCTGCCGGAGACCGAGCAGCGAGAACGCGTTCGCCGTGAACACGATGAAGGCGTCCTGCGTCAGCCCGAAGATCGCGGGGATCGAGTCGAGCGCGAACAGCACGTCGGTCAGGCCGATCGCGACCATGACGAGCAGCATCGGGGTGAACAGCCGCTTGCCGTCGACGCGGGTGGTCAGACGGTCGCCGTCGTAGTGGTCCGAGGTCGGGATGATGCGCTTGAGGATCCGGATGAGCCGGGATTCGCCCTCGCTGCCGTGGTCGTTGCCGCTGCGGGCCTGCGACCAGGCGAGCCAGAACAGCAGCGCACCGAACAGGTAGAAGACCCACGAGAAGTTCTCGATGATCGTGACGCCGAGGGCGATGAAGACGCCGCGGGCGACGAGCGCGATCGCGACGCCGACCAGCAGGACCTTCTGCTGGAACTCCTTCGGCACGGCGAAGCTCGACATGATGATGAGGAAGACGAAGAGGTTGTCGACCGACAACGCCTTCTCGGTCAGCCAGCCGGCGAAGTACTCGCCACCGGCCTGCCCGCCGCCGAACACCAGGATGCCGATGCCGAACAGGATCGCCAGCCCGATGTAGAAGGCCGACCAGAACGCGGATTCGCGGATGTGGGGCACGTGCGGCGTGCGGACGTGCGAGTAGAAGTCGAACACCAGCAGCGCGAGGATGCCGGCGATCGTGATGAGCCAGACGAAGAGTGGGACGTCCACGGTTTCCTTCAGGTAGGGCGTGCCGCTGCTGTGCGGGTACGCCGAGGCCTGAAGGTCTCTTCCGTCGCTCGGCACCGGAACCGGTGTCGCACGACCGGCGCCCCGGGGCCGGATCGTTCCGGACCGTACTGACGGGGTCACCGAGAGGGAATACTCCCCTTCGTGATCCCGAGCATACCGGGCACAGCGGACATGTGCCGCGCTCTAAGCTGGGAGCATGGCGAGTTCTTGGTCACTGTCCACACGGCTGCGCGGCCTCTTCCAGCGCAAGACGATCGACGAGACCACGTGGGAGGACCTCGAGACCGCCCTCATCGGCGCCGACTTCGGGCCCGACATCTCCGAGGAGATCATCGAGGACCTGCACGCCCGCGTCGACCGGTACGGCACGACCGACCCCGCCGACCTGCAGCGCATGCTCCGCGAAGTCCTCGAGGAACGGCTCTCCAAGCTCGACACCACCCTGAAGCTCAGCGCGCGGCCCGCCGTGGTGCTCGTCGTCGGGGTGAACGGCGTCGGCAAGACCACGACGATCGGCAAGTTCGCCAAGTTCCTGAAGACGTACGACCGCACGGTGCTCGTCGGGGCGGCGGACACGTTCCGCGCCGCGGCGGTCGAGCAGGTCGCCACCTGGGCCCAGCGCGCCGGCGTCGACGTCGTCCGTCCGTCGCAGCCCGGGCAGGACCCGGCGTCGGTGGCGTACCAGACCGTCGAGAAGGCGATCCGCGACCAGACCGAGATCGTCGTCATCGACACCGCCGGGCGGCTGCACACCAAGGCCGGCCTGATGGACGAGCTCACGAAGATCAAGCGCGTGGTCGAGAAGCAGACCGAGATCAGCGAGGTTCTACTCGTCCTCGACGCGACGACGGGCCAGAACGGACTCGCCCAGGCCCAGGCCTTCATCGAGGGCGCCGGTGTGACCGGCCTCGTCATCACGAAGCTCGACGGCTCGGCCAAGGCCGGGTTCGTGCTGAGCGTGCAGGAGAAGACCGGCATCCCGATCAAGCTCATCGGGCAGGGCGAGGGCATCAACGACCTGACGGGCTTCACGCCGCACGTGTTCGTGCAGAACCTCGTCGGCTGAGCGAACGCGATCTCGTCGGCTGAGCGAACGCGTCGGCACGCCGAGGAGTAGCGTCCCTGTCGGCCCGGGCATCTGCTCGGTCTCGTTCCAGGGATAGGAGACCCTCATGCCCGCACTGCTGATCATCGCGATCATCGTCGGCCTCGTCCTGCTCTTCAGCGGCATCTTCGTCGGTGCGCTGAAGTTCCTGCTCTGGGTGGGCATCGTGCTCATCCTGCTGGCGGTCATCGGCTGGCTGCTCCGGACGATCCGCGGTCGCGCGTAGCGACCCGGCGTCCTGTCCGGACGCACCTGACAGAACGGGAGGCGCGGTGCCAGCTGGCACCGCGCCTCCCGTCTGTCCGGGGCCGCGTGGACTGCACTGCGAAAGCGACAGATCCCGTCGCCGACCCACTGCGAACCCCGGGAAAGCGACAGATCGCCGCGAACAGTTGGCGGAGATCTGTCGCTTTCGCGGAACGGGCCTGCGACCAGACGGCTACGCGACCGCGACCGCGTCCGTCGGCTCGCGCTTCTGCACCCGCTGGCCGACGACCGCGGAGACGCCGTCCTGCCGCATCGACACCCCGTACAGGGCGTCGGCGATCTCCATCGTCCGTTTCTGGTGCGTGATGACGATGAGCTGGGACGACTCGCGCAGGCGCTCGAACACGGTCAGCAGGCGGCCCAGGTTGGCGTCGTCGAGTGCCGCCTCGACCTCGTCCATGATGTAGAACGGCGACGGCCGCGCGGTGAAGATCGCGACGAGGAGCGCCACCGCCGCCAGGGACCGCTCGCCGCCGGACAGCAGGGTCAGGCGGTCGATCTTCTTGCCGGCGGGCTTCACCTGCACGTCGATCCCGGTGCCGAGCAGGTCGGTCGGGTCGGTCAGGTTGATGGACCCCGAGCCGCCCGGGAACAGGATCGGGAAGATGACGTCGAACGCTTCCTTCGTGTCGTTGAACGCGGACTCGAAGATCGTCTGCATCTTCGTGTCGAGCTCGTCGATGATCGTCAGCAGGTCTGTCCGGGTCTTCTGCAGGTCCTCGAGCTGCTCGGCGAGGAACGCGTGCCGCTGCTCGAGCGCCTGGAACTCCTCGAGTGCGAGCGGGTTCACCTTGCCGAGCTGCCCGAGGTCGCGCTCGGCGGCCTTGAGTCGGCGCTCCTGCTCGGCACGGACGTAGGGCACCGTCTCGACGTCGGCGGGGTCGACCTCGTCGGTGGTGTCGAACTCGGGCAGCGCGGGGCCGCCGGGCAGCGTGGACTCGGCGTCGACGAGGGCCACGTCGTCGGTTTCGGGGCCCGCGTCTGCCGCAGCTTCCTCCGGCTCGGTCACGCCCGCGGCCTCGGCGGCTGCAGCCGCCGCCGCGCGCTCCGCCTCGCGGTGCTTCCGCGCGCGCACCCGCGGGTCCACGAGCACGTCGACGGGCACCGGCACGTGCGGCCCGTACTCGGCCACCAGCACGGCCTCGGTCAGCCCGAGCTCGCTCTGCGCCCGGTCGAGGACGCCGGACACGTGCAGCTTCTTCTCGTAGATCTCCATCTCGAGCGAGTGCACGCCGTCGGTGATGGTCTGCAGGCGGTCGCGGAGTTCGCGCTCCTCGTTGCGGATCGTCTGCAGCTCGGTGTTGCGCTTCGACCGCTCGGCTTCCTCCGTCGCCAGCTGCACCCGCGCTTCGGCCAGCGAACGGTCGACCGCACCGAGCACCCCGGGCAGGTCGGCGAGCACGGCTTCCGCGGTCCGGATCTGGCCGCGTCGGATGACGGCGAGCCGGGCGGCCTCCTCGGCGGCGGCGCGCTCCGCCTCGAGCTGGCGTTCGAGCTGGTCGGCGCGGTTCCGTTCGGCGCGCACCCGCTCGCGCACGGTCTCGACCTGGATCCGCTGCTCGACCTCGGCCGCACGTGCGGCTTCGAGCGCGTCCTGCAGCGCGGGACGCTCGGACGCGTCGACCACGGGACGCTCCTGCTCGGTGAAGGCCCGGTGCGCCGACTCGGCCTCGGCCAGCACCGCCTCGGCGGTCTCGACGGCGCCGTCGGTCTCGGCCAGCGCGGCACGCAGCCGTTCGACCTCGGCCGCGGCGTTCTCCGCCTTCGCCCGCGTCGACGCACTCGTGCGGTCGTACTCGGCCTTCGCCCGCGTGTACGCGCGGGATGCTGCGTCGGCCTCGTCCGCACGGCGGCGTGCGTCCTCGACGGCACTGCGTGCGGCCTGGAGGCCCGTGGCCGCGTCCTCGGCGTCGGTCGCGATCGCGTCGCGGCGCGTCACGGCGTCGTCGCGCTCCGCGACGAGCTCGATGCGCGAGGTGACGCGCTCCCCGCCGCCGGTCACGCGGACCGCGCGGACGAGGTCGCCGGACCGCGTGACCACCGTGGCGTGCGGGGCGGCCGTGAGCACCGCCTCCAGGTCGAGGTCGTCGGTCTCCGCGACCAGCGTGTCCCGCAGGATCGACGCGAGCGCCGGCGGTCCCTGCACCAGGTCGGTGGCGCGCCGGACACCGGACGGCAGCGTCTCGGGCAGGGCCGCTGGGACGGGCGCGGCGTCCGCGACGACGACGTCGATCCGGCCGAGGTCAGCAGCGCGGGCGTGGTCGACGGCGTCGAGCGCTGCACCGCGGTCGTCCGCGAGGACGGCGTCGGCGAGTCCCTCGAGCGCGGTGGCGATCGCGGCCTCGAACCCGGGCGAGACCGTCAGGCTGTCGGCCAGGCGACCGACGATGCCCGCGCGACCGGCGTCGATCAGGGCCTGCGAACCGTCGCGGACCTCGATCGACATGCCGAGCGCGGTGACTCGGGCGTCGAGGGCGTCCCGCTCGCGTTCGAGGGCGTGGAGGCGGTCGCGCTGCTCGTCGCGCGTGGTCTGGGCCCGTTCGAGCTCGGCGCGCGCCTGCTCCAGGGTCTGCGCGAGCGCGGACTCGTCGACGCCCTCGGACGGGTCGACACCGAGTTCGGCGAGGGCCGCCGCGGCACGCTCGGCACGTTCCCCGGCCTCGGCCAGTGCCCGCTCCCGCCGCTCGCGGTCGGCGACGGCGGAACCGCGCTTCGACCGGGCGACGTCGACGGCGCTGGCGAGCCGCTGTGCCTCGAGGTCGTGCTGCGAGACCCGGGCTGCCTGGGCGGCGATGCGTTCGTCCAGGGCGTCCAGCGCGGCGCGGGCGTCCTGCACCGCGCGGGCGGTCGTCGCCGAGCCGCCCAGCATCTCGTCGGCGCGGGCGGCGAGGCGGTCGGCCTCGGCACGGACCCCGGCGACCTGCTCCTGGGTGACGGTCGGGCCCTGCTGTGGCGCGTCGGCCTGCTGCGCGAGGAACATCAGGCGCTGGTTCGCCAGGCTCGACAGGCCACGGAGACGCTCCTGCACGCTCTCGAGCCGGTGCACGACGGTGCGGGCGCGGTCGACGTCGTCGCCGACCATGCTCTGCTCGACGTGCTGCTGGCGCACCCGGGTCTGGTCGAGCCGCTCGGTCAGGACGATGCGCTCGGACTTGCGGCCCGCCTCGACCTCCTGGTGGTCGTGCAGCTCGCGGCGCAGGCGCACCACGTCGTCGGCGAGGATGCGGGCCTTGGCGTCGCGGAACACCGCGGCGACCGACTGGGCCTTGCGTGCGACCTCGGCCTGGCGCCCGAGGGGTTTCAGCTGCCGCCGGATCTCACCGGCCAGGTCGGACAGGCGGGTCAGGTTCGTCTGCATCGCGTCGAGCTTGCGGAGGGTCTTCTCCTTGCGGCGACGGTGCTTCAGGATCCCGGCGGCCTCCTCGATGAAGCCGCGGCGGTCCTCCGGGGTGGCGTGCAGCACCTTGTCGAGCTGCCCCTGCCCGACGATCACGTGCATCTCACGGCCGAGACCGGTGTCGCTCAGCAGTTCCTGCACGTCGAGCAGCCGGCAGTTCTCGCCGTTGATGGCGTACTCACTGCCGCCGTTGCGGAACAGCGTGCGCGCGATCGTCACCTCGGAGTACTCGATCGGCAGCAGGCCGTCGCTGTTGTCGATGGTCAGCAGCACTTGGGCGCGACCGAGCGGACCGCGGGTCGAGGTGCCGGCGAAGATGACGTCCTCCATCTTGCCGCCGCGGAGGGTCTTCGCCCCCTGCTCCCCCATCACCCACGCCAGGGCGTCCACCACGTTCGACTTGCCGGAGCCGTTCGGGCCGACGATGCACGTCACGCCCGGCTCGAACGCGAACGTCGTCGGCTGCGCGAAGGACTTGAACCCCTTGATGGTCAGGCTCTTCAAGTACATGCGGTCTCCGGATGCTCTGGTTGGCGTCAGGCTAACGCGTGCGGGCGCGGGGACGGGGTTGGCACACGGGGCAGATGTGGCTCGACCGGTTCATGAAGGCCTCGCGCACGATCGTCGTGCCGCAGCGTGGACACGGCTTCCCCTGCTGCCCGTAGACGTTCAGGCGCTGCGAGAAGTACCCGGACTGCCCGTTGACGTTGACGTACTGGGCGTCGAAGCTCGTGCCGCCGTCCTCGAGCGCCCGGCGCAGGATGGCGCGGACCTCGTCGAGCAGCCGGCGCAGGTCGGCACGGGTCAGCCGGTCGGCGGCACGGTCGTAGTGCAGCTTCGCGGCCCAGAGCGACTCGTCGGCGTAGATGTTGCCGATGCCGCTCACGACGCCCTGGTCGAGCAGCACCCGCTTGATCCCGCTCGAACGCTTCCGCGCCATCGCGGCGAACCGGTCGTCGTCGAACGCGGGGTCGAGCGGGTCACGGGCGATGTGCGACACCTGCCCGGGCACCCACCGACGCCACACGGCATCGGGGTCGATCGCGTCGACCTGCCCGCCGAACCCGGCAGGAGCACCGTCGATCGTCGGCACCATCACGTCGATCGCCATCGAGCCGAACGTGCGCTGGTCGACGAACTCGAGTTCCACCGGGGGCTCCGCCGCACCCGAGCGGTCGGTGCCCGCGGGCTGCACGTCGATGAGGATCCGCCGGTGCTTGGCCGCCGGTCGACCACGGCCGAGCAGGATCTGCCCGCTCATGCCGAGGTGGGCGACGAGTGCCTCGGGGCGGTCCCCGTCGTGCTCGGGCTGCAGCGGCATCCAGAGGAACTTGCCCCGGCGGACGGCCGCGGCGATCGTGCGACCGGTCAGTCGGTCGACGAAGTCCTCGGCGGGGCCGTCGTGCCGGGTGAGGGCACGGTCGTCGACCACGTCGACGTGCAGGACCCGCGCACCGCTGACGGCGGGTTCGAGGCCGGCGCGGACGACCTCGACCTCGGGGAGTTCGGGCACGCGGTCAGGCCGCTCGGCCGGACAGCCGGGTCCAGGCGTCGAGCGCGGCGGCCATCTCGGCGGCCTTCTTGCTCGACCCGGTGCCGGTGGCGATGTCCTCGCCCTGGAGGACGACCGTCGCCATGAAGGTCTTGTCGTGGTCCGGGCCGGTCTCGGTGACGCGGTACGCCGGGTTGCCGAGCGAGCGGCTCGAGGCGAGCTCCTGCAGGCTCGTCTTCGGGTCCATCGCCGCGCCGAAGCGGTCCGGGTCGATCATGAGCGGTTCGACCAGACGGAGCACGAGCTCGGTCGCCGGGTCGGGACCGGCCGACAGGTACGTCGCGCCGATGACGGCTTCGACGGTGTCGGCCAGGATCGACGACTTGTCTCGGCCGCCGGTCTGTTCCTCGCCCTTGCCGAGGCGCAGGTAGCGGCCGAGCCCGATCATCCGGGCGATCTCGGCCAGCGCCACGGTCGACACCAGGCTCGCTCGACGCTTGGCGAGGTCACCCTCGTCGAGGTCGGGGAACGACCGGTAGAGCTTCACGGTCACGGCCTGGCCGAGGATCGAGTCCCCGAGGAACTCGAGGCGCTCGTTGTGCTTGATGCCCCCGTGCTCGTAGGCGTAGGAGCGGTGCGTCAGGGCGAGCTGGAGCAGCTCGAGGTCGATGTCGGCCCCGAGGATGCCCTGCAGACGAACGACGTCCGGCCCCGCGGGGCGAGACCCCGCAGCGCCGGACGTTGTCGTCATGCGTTCGGTCCGATCAGACGTCGGCGACCTTGCGGCCCTTGTACTCCATGTACAGGGGCGTGCCGGCCGAGTCCTCGACGACCTTCGCGCGGTGCGGGAGGCTGTAGGTGACCTGACCGTTCTCGATCGTCTTCACGAGCTGGATCGGCGTGGCCTTCCACTGCGAACGACGGGCGTGCGTGTTCGCACGGGACTGCTTGCGCTTGGGAACGGCCATGGTGAATCTCTTTCGGTTGGTCGGTGGTCGGTACGGGGGCTGGCGGTGTCGGGACCTACTCGGTCTCGGCCCGCTCCTCGCCCTCGGTGGTCTTCGGTGCGGTGGTGTCACCGTCGGTGCTGTCGTCGAGCTCGATTGCGCTGAGCGCTGCCCAGCGGGGATCCAGCACCTGACGAGCGGGCTGCTCGCCGAGGTCGGCCAGACGCTCGCCCGTCACCGGGTCGAGTCCTGGGCAGTCCGGTCGGCAGACCGGCTGGAACGGCAGCGACAGCACCACCGCATCTCGAACGACCTGTTCGGTGTCCACGTGGTCATCGCGAACGAAGAAGTCGAAATCCTCCGAGGCATCATACGCGAACAGCTCGGCGAAATCGACCTCGATCGGTTCGCTGATGTCGATGAGGCAGCGCGAGCACTCCCCCGTGGCGTCGGCCGAAGCGTGTCCGGACACGAGGACGCCCTCGTGCAGGCCTTCGAGTTTGACGTCGATGTGCAGTTCGGCACCCTGTCGGACGCCGATCAGACCGGCCCCCATCGCGTCGGGCACCTCGATGTCGAGCGAGTGCTCGCGCATCTCACCCGGCCGGTGCGCGAGGTCGCGCACGCGCAGGGCGTAGGGGCTGTTCACGGGGGAAGACACGATCGACAAGCCTAGCGCGATCGGGGCCGAGAGTCGAGGTGGCGACAGGCGTGTCCGGACGCGATGAGCGCAGTGCGGTTGCTGGGCGGGCTGGGCGGACTGGGCGGGCGCGCTCAGCGGGTGTGCTCAGCGAGCGTGCTCAGCGGGACGCGAGCGCGTCGGCGACCGTCTTCGGCACGTAGGGCGTGACGTCACCGCCGAGGGACGACACCTGGCGGATCAGCGAGCTCGACACGTGCGCTCGCGACGCCTCGGGCAGCAGGAACACCGTCTCGACGTCGGCCAGGTGGCGGTTCATGATGGCCATCGGAGTCTCGTACGCGACGTCCTCGCCGGACCGCACGCCCTTCACCAGGACCTTCGCCCCGACCTGCCGGCAGTAGTCGACCAGCAGCCCGGACGTCCACTCGCCGACCGTGACCGTCTCCGGCGCGCCGACCTCGACCAGCGAGTCCTTGATGAGCCGGACCCGGTCGACCGCCTCGAACATCGCCGGCTTCTTGTCGGGGTTGTGCACCACGAGGACGTGCACCTCGTCGAAGAGCCCGGCCGCGCGGCCGATGACGTCGAGGTGCCCGAGCGTGACGGGGTCGAAGGAACCGGGGACCACCGCGATCTGCGCCATGGCAGCGACGATACCGCGCGGGCCGTCGGGCTCCGGGTCAGTTCTTGCCGAGGAACGCCGCGTCGGACTCGTCGAGACGCCGGGCGAGGGCGTCGCGGAGGGCCGGGGACCCCTCGAGCTCGGGATCGGGTTCGAGCACGCGCTCCGCTTCTCCGCGCGCGTCGACGATGAGGTCGGCGTGCTCGACCACCCGGAGCAGGTTGAGCGAGGACCGCCCACCGGACTGCCGTTCGCCCAGGACGTCGCCTTCACGTCGGAGTTCGAGGTCGACCCGGGCGAGCTCGAACCCGTCGTCCGAGGCGGCCACGGCGTCGACGCGCTCGCGCGAGGTGGTCTCGAGCTCGGCCGAGGTGACCAGCAAGCAGACGCCGGCCCACTGCCCACGACCGATGCGGCCGCGGAGCTGGTGGAGCTGCGAGACCCCGAACCGGTCGGCGTCGAGGACGGCCATCATCGCCGCGTTCGGGACGTCGACGCCGACCTCGATCACTGTCGTCGCCACGACCACGTCGAGGTCGCCGGCGGCGAAGGACGTCATCACGCGGTCCTTCTCGTCGGCGGTCATCCGGCCGTGCAGGACCGCGATCGAGCGCCCTTCGAGCACGGGCATGGTGCGCATCCGCTCGGCGGTGGCGAGCACGGTCGCCGGGGCACGCTTCGGGATGTCGTCCTCGCCGTCGGCCGGCTCCGGCTCGCCGTCGTCCTCGGTGTGGGCGTCGTCGATGGCCGGGCAGACGACGAACGCCTGGCGGCCCTTGGCGAGTTCCTCGGACATGCGGGACCAGATCCGGGGTTCCCATCCGGGGTGCTCCGCCAGCGGGACCGTGAAGGTCTCGACGCCGGCGCGCCCCGACGGCATGCCCGTGATGGTCGAGACGTCGAGGTCGCCGAACACCGTCATCGCGACGGTGCGCGGGATCGGCGTCGCGGTGAGCACGAGCACGTGCGGCGGGGTCGTGCCCTTGGTGCGGAGGGCCTCGCGCTGCTCGACACCGAAGCGGTGCTGCTCGTCGACCACCACGAGCCCCAGCTCGGCGAAGTCCACCCGGTCGCCCAGGAGCGCGTGGGTGCCGACGACCAGCCGTGAGCTGCCCGACACCGCCGCGAGCAGGGCCCGGCGACGTTCGTCGGTGGACTGCGAACCGGTCAGGATCACCGGTCGGAGCTCGGCGGCGAGGTCCGGACCGAGGAACTTCACGATGGAGCGCAGGTGCTGGGCCGCCAGCACCTCGGTCGGGGCGATGAGCGCGGACTGGCCGCCGGACTCGGCCACCGTGAGCATCGCCCGGATCGCCACGAGCGTCTTGCCCGAACCGACCTCGCCCTGGATCAGCCGGTGCATGGGCCAGGTGCGGGCGAGGTCGTGGTCGATGTCGGCCCCGACGGCGCGCTGGTCGTCCGTCAACGTGAAGGGCAGGGTGGCGTCGAAGCGCTCGAGGATGCCACCGGGGGCGGCCACGCGCGGGGTGGCCGCGGTGCGACGGGCCGCGATCCGGCGCTGCACCAGGGCGGTCTGCAGCACGAACGCCTCGCGGTAGCGCAGGGCGTCCTGCGCGCGCTTGAAGTCCGCGACCTTCTCGGGGCGGTGCAGCAGCTCGAGGGCACGGCGGAACGGCACGAGGTCGAGCCGGGACCGCGCGGACGCCGGCACCGGGTCGGGCAGGTCCGGCAGGGTGTCGAGGACGATCCCGATGGACTTCGCGATCTGCCACGACGTGAGCGAGGCCGTCGCCGGGTAGATCGGGATCGGCTGGCGCGACCACCGGATCGCTTCGTCGGAACCGGGCTCGGCCGTGGCGCGGGGGTCGTCGGGGTCGAACAGCTCGTAGTCCGGGTGGGCGAGCTGCCGGGCACCCCGGTAGTCGCTGACCTTGCCGGAGAAGATGCCCCGGGCGCCGGGGACGAGGTCCTTCGTGCGCCACCCCTGGTTGAAGAACGTGAGGGTGAGCAGGCCCTTGCCGTCGCCGATCTTCGCTTCGAGGATCGAGCCGCGGCGCGCGCGCATGGTGCGTTCACGGACATCGACCACCTCGGCCACGATGGTGACCGGTTCGCCGATCGCGAGCGAGTCGAGGGCGGTCAGTGCACCACGCTCGGCGTAGCGGCGGGGCGCGTGCTCGAGGAACTCCCCCACCGTGCGGTAGCCGAAGGCCTTCTCGATCGCGGTCGCCGTCCGACCGCCGAGCACGTTCGCGAGCCGCGCGTCGAGCGGCGCCGGACCGAGGTCGGGCGCGGCCGGCGCAGCGGG
Source organism: Curtobacterium sp. MCLR17_034 (assembly GCF_003234485.1). Lineage (NCBI taxonomy): Bacteria > Bacillati > Actinomycetota > Actinomycetes > Micrococcales > Microbacteriaceae > Curtobacterium > Curtobacterium sp. MCLR17_034. The sequence continues at coordinate 41,346 of NZ_QKTH01000008.1, read as the reverse complement.
GGTTCCGGAGGTGACCACGCTCCAACGGTACCGGGCACGACCGACCCCACCCGTGCCTCCCGAGCGGCCTGTGGAGAACGCCGGACCGGACCCGCCGGGCCGATACGGTGGCTGCATGACCCGCATCATCGCCGGCGCCGCCGGCTCCCTGACGCTCCGGGTGCCGAAGTCCGGCACCCGCCCGACGAGCGACCGCGTGCGCGAGGCGCTGTTCTCGTCGCTCGAGGCACGGGGGCTCGTCGAGGCCACGTCGGTGGCCGACCTGTACGCGGGGACGGGCGCGCTCGGGCTCGAGGCGGCCTCGCGCGGTGCGGCCGAGGTCGTTCTGGTCGACCGGGCGTCCGCCGCCGCGCAGGCCTGCCGGGCGAACGCGAAGGCCGTGCAGCAGCGGGTGCCGGGCGTCCGGATCGACGTGCAGCCGCAGCCGGTGCTCGGGTACCTGCGCGGGACGGTCCGCACCTTCGACCTGGTGTTCATCGACCCGCCCTACGACGTCACCGAGCACGAGCTCGCCGAGGTGCTCGAGGCCCTGTCGCCGAAGCTGACGCCGGATGCCGTCGTCGTGGTCGAGCGGAGCAAGCGCTCCCCCGAGCCCACCTGGCCGGCGGGGCTCGCGCCGTTCAGCAAGCGCAGCTACGGCGAGACCGTCGCGTGGGAGGCCGTCGCCGCCGGCTGAGGCGTTCTGGCGCGTGCGCGCTCTGCGACAGTGCACCTGTCGAACGACGCGTGTTCTGTCGCAACACGGTCGTGCACCGACCGGGCCGGGTCAGCCGGCGACGCCGTCCCAGTCGGCGTAGGGGTCCCAGCCGGTCGTCGGCACCGCGGCACCGGCGCGCAGCAGGTCCGCGTCGCCGCGCTCCCGCACGACACCGATGCGCCGGAAGCCCCCGGGAAGGACCGCGTCGGCCGGGAACGTGGCGAGCAGTCCGTGGTCCTCGCCACCGTGCAGCGCGACCTCGTCCAGGTCGGTGGCGGCATCGAGTTCGAGCGTCACCCGGCTGGCACGGGCGAGCCGACCGGCGTCGATCGCCAGGCCGTCGGACAGGTCGAGCATCGCGGTGGCCCCGGCCCCGGCCGCGAGCGGCCCGTCGGCGATCGGGGGGACCGGGCGGCGCTGGCGTCCCACGTCGGGGTCGACGTCCGCGCCGCTCGCGACCGTCGCGGCACGGTCCGGCTCGCCCCGGCCGTCGACGCCCTCGCGGAACAGCCGGGACAGCCCACGGGCGGCACGTCCGAGCTCGCCGGACACCGCGAGCACGTCGCCGACGGTCGCACCCGACCGGAGCACGGGCGCGCGGCCCAGCAGGTCACCGAAGGCGGTGACGGCCACCGTGAACGTCGCCGAGGTGGAGAGGTCTCCCCCGACGACCCCGCACCCCGGCGCGAGTGCGTCGACGGCGAGCCGGAAGCCGTCGGCGATGCCCTCGAGGACGGCCACGGGGGTGCCCTGCGGTGCAGCGAGAGCGATCACGAGGCCGCTCGGTACAGCCCCCATCGCGGCGACGTCGGAGAGGTTCGTGGCGGCCGCCTTCCAGCCGATGTCCGTCGGCGACGACCACGCCCACCGGAAGTCCGGACCGTGCACCATCATGTCCGTCGTGACGACGAACCGGCCGTCCGGAGCGGCGACGACGGCGCAGTCGTCACCGGGGCCGAGGATCGGCGTGCCCGCGGGCAGACGGCTCGTGATCCGGTCGAGGACGACGAGTTCGCCGAGCTCCCCCACCGTCGGTCCGGCCCAGGCGTCGTCCGTCGCATCCACACGAGAACGGTAGCCTGGACGGCGATGGACACCGCGCGCCGCACCCCTCGCACCCTCGCGATCGTCGGGGCCGTGATCACCCTCGCCGCCGGACTGACCGGGTGCACGAACGCCGTGTCGATGTCCGCAGCCCCCTCGGCGAACACAGCGGCGTGCGCTGCCGTGCAGGTCCGACTGCCCGCGACCGTGGACTCGAAGTTCGACCTGCGGAACACGAACGCGCAGGCCACGGCGGCCTGGGGCGACCCCGAGGTGGCGATCTACCACTGCGGTGTCGCCGTCCCCACCGTGTCCGACCTGCCGTGCTTCTCGCAGGGCGGCGTCGACTGGATCCGCGACGACCGCGGCGACCAGGTCGTCTACACGACGTTCGGTCGGTCACCGGCCGTGCAGGTCGTGGTCGACTCGACGAAGACCACGTCATCGGTCGTGCAGGAGCTGTCCGACGCCGTGTCGTCACTGCCCAAGGACGGACACGAGTGCCTCGACCCCGCCGACGTGCAGGGCTGACGCCCGGCTGGCGCTCGCGCGCCGACCGAGCCAGCACGGCCTGGTCAGCACGGCCTGGTCAGCACGGCCTGGTCAGCACGGCCTGGTCAGCGGACGGCGGCGCGACCCAGCTCGATGAGCTCGGTGATCAGTTCGCCGTAGGACACCCCCGACGCCGCCCAGCAGCGCGGGTACATCGACAGCGGCGTGAAGCCCGGCATCGTGTTGACCTCGTTCACGACGAAGCCGTCGTCGGTCAGGAAGCAATCGACACGAGCGAGCCCCGAACCACCGATGGCCTCGAACGCGCGGGCACCGATGGAGCGGATCTCGTCGGTCTGGTCGTCGGTCAGCGGGGCCGGGCAGAGCAGCGACTCGTCGCCGCCCAGGTACTTGGAGGCGAAGTCGTAGAAGCCGTCCTCGGCCACGACGATCTCGCCCGGCAGGCTCGTGCGCGGCACACCGTCACGACCCTCGAGCACGGCGACCTCGACCTCGCGGCCGACCACGCGGGGCTCGACGATGACCTTGGAGTCGTGCTCGAACGCCAGGTCCATGGCGGCACCCAGCTGCGACGGCTCGTCGACGCGCGAGACACCCATGCTCGACCCGGCGCGGGCCGGCTTGACGAACAGCGGCCAGCCGTGGGCGGCGATCGTCTCGGCGACGTCCACCGGGTCGGCCGCCCACTGCCGACGGAGCACCGTGGTCCACGGTGCGACCCGCAGCCCGGCGTGCTCGAGCACGGCCTTGGCGACGTGCTTGTCCATCGCCAGGGCGCTCGCGAGCACGCCGTCGCCGACGTACGGCAGCCCGGCGATCTCGAGCAGACCCTGGATCGTGCCGTCCTCACCGAAGGGGCCGTGCAGGATCGGGAACACCACGTCGACCGGGATCGCGGTGACCGTGCCGTCGGGGTGGGACACGACGAGTTCGTTGGTGGCCGGCGAGGTCGGGAACGCGATCCGCGTGCCGTTGTCGGGCACGGTGGGCAGCGCACCGTCGCGGATGGTCCACTGCGCCGGGTCGTCGGACTGCAGCGTGAACGCGCCGTCCTGGGTGATCCCGATCGGCACGAGGTCGTACTCGGCCCGGTCGACGACGTCCATGATGCCGCCGGCGGTCACGCAGCTGATCTCGTGCTCGCTCGAGCGACCGCCGAAGAGCACGGCGACGGTGGTCCTGGGCATGGGGGTTCCCTCGGGGATCGTGGGCACGGGAGTCCCTTCGTGACTCGGTGCGGGACCGGTCACTCGCCCTGCGGCTCGTCGGTCTCGGTGAGGTGCGGCGCGATGTTGCGCGGATCGAGCCTACCGGCGAGGACCTCGCCGACCTGGCTGACGATGGGCATGTCGACGCCGTTCGCCGCGGCCAGTTCGAGGATCGGTGCGACCGAGGCCAGCCCCTCCGCCGTCTGGTTCATCTGGCGGACGACCTCGTCGAACCGGTAGCCCTGGCCGAGCAACCGCCCGGCGGTGTTGTTCCGCGACAGCGGCGACTGGCACGTGGCGATGAGGTCGCCGAGGCCCGCGAGCCCGGACAGCGTCGACGACTGCGCGCCGAGCGACACCGCGAAGTCGGTCATCTCGGCGAGGCCGCGCGTGATGATCGAGGCCTTGGTGTTCTCGCCGTAGCCGACCCCGTCGACGATGCCGATCGCGACGGCGATGAGGTTCTTCAGCACGCCGCCGAACTCGGTGCCGATGACGTCGGTGTTGATGAACGACCGGAAGTACGGGTTCGTCGCGACGGCGGCGACGTCGGTGGCGGTCTCCAACGAAGACGACGACACCACGGCGGCGGTCGGCTGCCGACGGGCGATCTCGAGCGCCAGGTTCGGGCCGCTGGCCACGGCGATGCGGTCCTGGTCGATGCCGAGGCCCTGCAGCAGGACCTCGCTCATCCGCAGGCCCGTGCTCTTCTCGACGCCCTTCATCAGGCTGACGACCGGCACGTCGGCCGGCAGCAGCTCGCGGATCGCGGCGAGGTTGGAGCGCAGGGTCTGCGAGGGCACCGAGACGTACACCTGCGAGGCGCCGTCGAGCACGCGCTCGAGCGACGTCGAGGCGGTCAGGGTGCGGGGCAGGTTGATGCCGGGCAGGTAGTCCGAGTTGCGCTTGGTCTCGGTGATCTCGCGGGCGACCTCGGGGCGTCGGGCCCACACCACGGTGGACGCACCGCCCTCGGCCAGCACCTTCGCGAACGTGGTGCCCCAGCTACCGGCACCGATCACGGCCACCCGGGGCTTGTCGGTCGACTGCATGACCACCCGGATCGCGGCGGTGTCGAAGGCCCCCGGAGCCGCGGCGGCGGGGTCGGGTCGGTCGTCGTGGGGTCGGAGGTCACTCAAACCGGCCGGTCTCCTTCTGGTTGTTCGCCGCCGGGTCCCAGCGGGTCGCGGGTGCCCGCTCGCCACGGAGCACCTCGAGCAGCGCGGTGATCTCGCGCATGACGAGTTCGGTGGCCTCGCCGAGCATCTGCTGGTCGATCTGCCGACCGCGGTACGCCGACAGGTCGACCGGGTCACCGATGATCACGTCGACCCGGGACGGCGGGAACAGCCGGAGCTTCTTGCCGTACCTGGCCATGATGTTCTGCGTGCCCCAGTGGGCCATCGGGATGAGCGGCACGTCGTTCTCGAGCGCGATCCGCACCGCGCCCGTCTTGCCGCGCATCGGCCACAGGTCGGGGTCGCGGGTGAGCGTGCCCTCGGGGTAGACGATGATCGCCCCGCCCTGCTCGACCAGGGACCGGCCGCCACCGAGCGGGTCGCTCAGGCGCGTCCGGCCGGAGCGTTCGACCGGGATCTGCCCCATGCCGGACATGAGCTTGCCGACCACGGGGACCTTGAACAGCGACGCCTTCGCGAGGAACCGCGGCGCCCGCTTCGAGATGTACACGGCGGTGCCCACGACCAGCGGGTCGATGTTCGTGAAGTGGTTCGGTGCGAGCACGAACGCGCCCTCGGCCGGCAGGCGGTTCGGGCCGTGCCAGTGGTAGCGCGCCGAGAACCGGAACGTCGGGATGACGATCGAGGCGACGATGCGGAACGCGGTGTTCAGCTCACCGCGGCGCCACCGGCGCCCACGCACGGGGAGGCCGGTCGCGACCTGCGCGTCGGAGCCGCCACGGGCCTCCAGACCGTCGCCTTTTCCTTCTGCCGGCACTGTGCCTACCCAGCGAAGTCGAAGTCGGCGCCGAGCTTGCGCAGCTTCGGGATGAAGTGCTCGTAGCCGCGGCTGATGATGCCGACGTTGGTGATGTGCGACTCGCCGTCGGCGGTCAGCGCCGCGATGAGGTGGCTGAACCCGCCGCGCAGGTCGGGGACGCGGACGTTCGCGGCGTGCAGCTTCGTCGGACCGGTGATGACGGCGGCCTGCTCGAACGGGCGGCGGGCGACACGGCGGTCGTGGCCCGGCAGCCCCTCCTTGTGCACGACGATGTCGGCACCCATCTCGTTCAGGGCGTCGGTGAAGCCGAAGCGGTTCTCGTAGACGGTCTCGTGCACGATGCTCTGGCCGTCGGCCTGGGTCAGGGCGACGATGAGCGGCTGCTGCCAGTCCGTCATGAAGCCGGGGTGCACGTCGGTCTCGATGACGACGGGCTTCAGGGTGTCCAGCTCGCGGTAGAACCGGATGCCGTCCTCCTGGATGTCGAACCCGCCGCCGACCTTGCGGAAGACGTTGAGGAACGTCATGAGCTCCTGCTGGTTCGCGCCCTCGACGAAGATGTCGCCGTTGGTGGCGAGCGCGGCGGAGGCCCAGCTCGCGGCCTCGTTGCGGTCGTTGATCGCGCGGTGCGTGTAGCCGCGGAGCGACTCGACGCCCTCGATGAAGATGACGCGGTTCGGCTCGACCGAGACGATGGCGCCCATCTTCTGCAGGATCGCGATGAGGTCCATGATCTCGGGCTCGATCGCGGCGTTCCGCAGCTCCGTGACGCCCTTGGCGAGGGTCGCGGAGAGCAGGACCTGCTCGGTGGCGCCGACGCTCGGGTACGGCAGCTCGATCGAGGCGCCCTTCAGGCCGTCCGGGGCCGTCAGGTGGATGCCGTTGACCTGCTTGTCGACGACCGCGCCCATGGCGCGGAGGGCGTCGAGGTGGAAGTCGATCGGGCGGTCGCCGATGCGGCAGCCGCCGAGGTCGGGGATGAACGCCTCGCCGAGCTTGTGCAGCAGCGGACCGCAGAACAGGATCGGGATGCGGCTCGAGCCGGCGTGCGCGTCGATCTCGGCGAAGTGCGCCGACTCGACCCGCGACGGGTCGAGGATGAGTTCGCCTCGTGCAGGATCGGTGATGCGCACGCCGTGCACCTCGAGCAGCCCGCGGACCACCTTGACGTCGGAGATGTCCGGCACGTCACGGAGGATCGACGGGGTGTCACCGAGCAGCGACGCCACCATGGCCTTGGTCGCGAGGTTCTTCGCCCCACGGACCTCGATGCGTCCCACGAGCGGCTTGCCCCCGCGGATGACGATCTCGTCCGACTTGAGGCCCACGCGCGCCCCTGCGGCCGCTGCGTCCTGTACGAGAGAGTTCACTACTTCACCGGCAATGTCTTCGGCCGCCAACTGGAGCGGCGGGATTCGAACTCCGTGATCGAGGTCTCGTCACGGAGGGTGAGCCCGATGTCGTCGAGCCCTTCCATCAACCGCCAACGAGTGTAAGCGTCGATCTCGAAGGGGACGTCCACATCCCCCAGCGACACGCGCTGCGTCACGAGGTCGACCGTCGCCTCGATGCCCGGGTTCGCCTCGATGGCGGCCCACAGGCGCTCGACCTCCGGTTCGGTCACGATCGCGGTGACCAGGCCCTGCTTGCCGGCGTTGCCCCGGAAGATGTCCGCGAACCGGGGCGAGATCACGACCGAGAAGCCGAAGTCACGGAGCGCCCAGACGGCGTGCTCGCGGGACGACCCGGTGCCGAAGTCGGGGCCGGCGATCAGGACGCGGGCGCCCTGGTAGCGCTCCTGGTTCAGGACGAAGTCGGGGTCCTGACGCCACCCGGAGAACAGGGCGTCCTCGAAGCCGGTCTTCGTGACGCGCTTCAGGTAGACCGCGGGGATGATCTGGTCGGTGTCGACGTTGGACCGCTTGAGCGGGGCAGCGATGCCGGTGACGGTGGTGATCTTGTCCATCAGAAGGTCCCCTCGGTGGCGGTGGCGGACGTCGCCGCCGCGATCTCGTCGTCGGTCTCCAGGTCCCACGGGCTCGACAGCGTGCCGCGCACCGCGGTGGCCGCGGCGACGAGCGGCGACACCAGGTGTGTGCGGCCGCCCTTGCCCTGGCGGCCCTCGAAGTTGCGGTTCGAGGTGCTCGCGCAGCGCTCCCCCGGTGCCAGCTGGTCCGGGTTCATCCCGAGGCACATCGAGCAGCCGGCGAACCGCCACTCGGCGCCGAACTCGCTGAACACCTTGTCGAGCCCCTCGGCTTCGGCTTCGAGCCGGACCCGCGCGGAGCCGGGCACGACCATCACCCGGACGCCGTCGGCCTTGGTACGGCCCTTGATGATCGACGCGAAGGCCCGCAGGTCCTCGATGCGTGAGTTCGTGCAGGAGCCCATGAACACCGCGTCGACGGCGATGTCCTTCATCGGGGTACCGGCGGTGATGTCCATGTACTCCAGGGCGCGGCGTGCGGCGGCCTGGTCGTTGAGGTCGCTGTAGGCGGCCGGGTCCGGCACGCTCTCGGACAGCGAGACGCCCTGGCCGGGGTTCGTGCCCCAGGTGACGAAGGGCTCGAGCTCGTCCGCGTCGATGAACACCTCGGCGTCGAACACGGCGTCGTCGTCGGTGGCGAGGGTCTCCCAGTAGGCGACGGCGTCGTCCCAGTCCTGACCGGTGGGCGCGTGGTCACGGCCCTGCACGTAGTCGTAGGTGGTCTGGTCGGGGGCGACCATGCCGGCGCGAGCGCCGGCTTCGATCGACATGTTGCAGATCGTCATGCGGCCCTCCATCGAGAGGGCGCGGATCGCGGAGCCGCGGTACTCGAGCACGTAGCCCTGGCCGCCGCCGGTGCCGATCTTCGCGATGACGGCCAGGATGATGTCCTTCGCCGTCACCCCCGGGCGCAGCGTGCCCTCGACCGTGATCGCCATCGTCTTGAACGGCTTGAGCGGCAGGGTCTGCGTGGCGAGGACGTGCTCGACCTCGGACGTGCCGATGCCGAACGCCATCGCGCCGAAGGCCCCGTGGGTGCTGGTGTGCGAGTCGCCGCAGACGACGGTGATGCCGGGCATGGTCAGGCCGAGCTGCGGGCCGACCACGTGGACGATGCCCTGCTCCTTGTCACCCAGGGAGTGCAGCCGGACGCCGAACTCCTCGCAGTTGCGACGGAGGGTCTCGATCTGGATCCGGCTCGTCGGGTCCGCGATGGGGCGGTCGATGGCGAGCGTCGGGGTGTTGTGGTCCTCGGTCGCGATCGTCAGGTCGAGGCGACGCACCGGTCGCCCGGCCTGCCGCAGGCCGTCGAACGCCTGCGGACTCGTCACCTCGTGCACGAGGTGGAGGTCGATGTAGAGGAGGTCGGGGTTGCCGTCCTCGCCCTTGACCACGACGTGGTCGTCCCACACCTTCTCGGCGAGCGTCTTTCCCATGAGCTCAGCCCTCCTCGTCCTCGTCGTTGCGCCGCGACCGCGGCGCGATCAGGCGACTCTACCATTGGTATACCAACGCGCGGCACCCCGCCCGCCGCGGGCCCGTCACCCCGCCGTCGCACGCCCGTCACCCCGTGACGGCACGGCCTGGAGGCCCGTGGCGACTCCCCGACACCCGTCGCGGTGGGAAGATGGTGACGACATGACGACACCTGCGCACTCGACCCGGACCATCAACCTCGAGGGCGCGGCACGCGCCGCGATCGCCGGTGGCGCACCGCTCGCGCTGCTCATCGCCCTCGGCATGCCGGCGTACGCCGCCTTCGCCATGTTCGCCGGGTTCACCGCCATCTTCGGCGCGACCGAGCCCTACCGGCAGCGTGCCGTCACCACCGGCGTCGCGGGTGCGCTGCAGGCGCTCTGCATGTTCGCCGGCATCGGGGTCGGGCTCGTCGGGTCGCCGCTCTGGCTGCAGGCCGTGGGTCTCGTCGTCGTCCTGGTGGTCGCGGTCTGCACCCTCTCCACGCTCCGGGCGATCCCCGCGCAGCCGATCTTCCCGGTGTTCGCGTTCGTCGTGTCCGCACTCGTGCCGATGCGCCCGGCCGACGTCCCGCTCGTCACGACGATCATCGTCTGCTCGGTGGTCTGGGCCTGGCTCGTCGCGATGTCCGGAGCGGTGCTCCGCCGCGTGTTCCACCCGCACGCCCCGCACCGGTTCCGCCCGTTGGCCGACCGCAAGCACCGGTCGCTCGCGGTCCTCCGCACGCCGGCGCTGTGGGAGACCGTCGGGCTCAACGTCGTCGGGTCACTCGTCGCCGGGGCCGTCGCGGAGTCGATCCCCGGGCTCGGGCACCCGTACTGGGCGGTCATCGCGGTGGTGTCGACCCTGCCGGCGATCCGCCAGCGGCACACCGTGGTCCGCGCCGGGCAGCGTGTGGTCGGCACGATCGGCGGCACCGTGATCGCGGTCGGCATCCTGCTGCTCGAGCCGTCGGCGTGGTGGATCGTCGTGCTGGCCGTCGTCGGGCAGTTCTTCGCCGAGATCTTCGTCGCCCGGAACTACGCCGTGTGCCTGCTGTTCCTCACCCCGCTCGCCCTGGCGGTTTCGTGGCTGAGCCTCCCCGAGGCACCCCAGCTGCTGGCGCTCGACCGCATCGCACAGACCGTGCTCGGTGCCGTGGTCAGCGTGGGGCTGCTGCTCGTCGGGCGTGCGATCGAGCGCCGGCGTGGCCGTGCCCTCGGTGCGACGAGCGCGATCCGCACCGTCTGACGCGCCTGGTCGTTCCGGGCGTACCTGGTCGAACCGGGCGTACCGGGCGTACCTGGTCGAACCGGGCGTACCTCGTCGAACCGGGCGTACCTCGTCGAACCGGGCGTACCTCGTCGAACCGGGCATGCCTGGTCGAACCGGGCGTGCCTGGTCGAACCGGGCATACCTGGTCGAACCGGGCATGCCTGGTCGAACCGGGCGTGCCTGGTCGTTCCTTTCGACCAGGTACGCCCGAATCCGCCTGCCATCGCGCGTGACAGAGGAAGCAACGTGCGCGGACGGCGGACGGGAGGCCCGCGGCGGCGCCGCCACGGGCCTCCCGTCCGCCGATGGTCGCGACCACTGCGTCCTGCGAAAGCGACAGATCGCTGCGGGACAACCGCGGGGATCTGTCGCTTTCGCGGACGGGACGGCACCGCGTGCCGCGGGTCTGTCGCTTTCGCGAGCCCGTCCACCCCACCAGCGCGTCAGTCGCGCGGCTGGATGTTCCAGGCGTCGATGACGGGGCGGCCGTGTTCGTAGCCGAGGATGCTGACCGAGGCGGTGCCGAGCTTCAGCACGGCGCCGTCCTGCGGCGCGAGCCGGATCCACGCGGCACCGAGCGCGCGCAGCACGTGGCCGTGGGCGATGAACACCGCATCGTGGCCCTCGGCGAGCACCGGACGGGCACGGTTCAGGATGCGCTCGACGCGCACCCGGACCTCGGCGGCGTTCTCACCGGGGGTGTCGCCGGCGGGGACGCCGTCTGTCCAGAGGTCCCACGGACCGTGGCGCAGCACCTTGATCTGCGGGGTGGTGAGGCCCTCGTACGCGCCGTAGTCCCACTCGTACAGGTCCTCGTCGAGCTCCGGCTCGACGCCGATCAGGTGCGCGGTGTCGCGGGCGCGCTGCAGCGGGCTCGACAGCGCCAGCGCGAACGACCGGTCCCCGAGGTACCGGCCCGCGCGCTTCGCCTGCTCGACACCGTTGTCGGTGAGCGGGATGTCGGTGCGGCCGGTGTGCTGCCCGCTCTTCGACCACTCCGTCTCTCCGTGACGGACGAGGACGAGTTCGCCGGGGCGTTCCGAGGTCATGAGTTCCTTCCGATCCAGAGGCCGAGCGCAGCTGCGCCGACCGAGACGACGAGCATCCCGAGGCCGTTCAGGACGGCGAGCCGGGTCTTGCCGGATCGGAGGAGCTGTACGGTCTCGACGCTCGCCGTCGAGAACGTCGTGTACCCACCCATCATGCCCGTCCCGAGCACAGCGACCGTCGAGGCGGGGATGGTGCCGGCCTGCCCGAGGCCCGTCAGGACCCCGAGCACGAGCGATCCGGACACGTTGATGAGCAGGGTCCCGACCGGGAACCCGGCGAACCGGGAACCGGCGATGCGGCCCTTGACGACGCCGTCGAGCACGAAGCGCAGGGCGGCACCGGCTCCTCCGCCAACGGCGACCAGGACCAGTTCGAGCGGGCTCATCGGACGTCCTGCAGCGGCTCGGGGCGGGTGCGGGGCCGGGTGGCCGCGGCGACCCACAGACCGAGGACGACCGCGACGAGTCCGAGCACGACCGACAGCAGCGCGTACCCGGTGCCCGCCGTCCAGCGCCCGAGGTCGAGCAGCTGCGCGGTGTCGTCCGCGAGCGTGCTGTAGGTCGTGAAACCGCCGAGGACGCCGGTGCCGACGAACAGCCGGACCGCGCGACGACGACCGATGTCGGGGCCGCGGCGTGCGAGCGCGTCGAGCAGGAACCCGAGGCAGAACGCCCCGACGACGTTGATCCCGAGGATGGTCCAGCTGATCCCGTCGTGCGCGGGGAACGCCGCTGCGAGGAGTGCGCGGACGGCCGTCCCGATCGCGCCGCCGAGGGCGACCAGGGCGACGAGCCTCCAGCGCAGGTGCGGTGGGCGTTCGGCGTGCATCGTGCTCCCGTCGCGAGGCGATCGTTCCCCGGGTGACGGGGACGATCCAGGCTAGCCGAGACGACGAAACCCCCGCCGAGCCGGAGCTGGACGGGGGTTTGCGTGCTGGTGACCCCAGCGGGATTCGAACCCGCGTTACCGCCGTGAGAGGGCAGCGTACTAGGCCGCTATACGATGGGGCCGCGGCTGTTGTCGGACTCGGAGCATGTCACCTGTGGTGACCCCAGCGGGATTCGAACCCGCGTTACCGCCGTGAGAGGGCAGCGTACTAGGCCGCTATACGATGGGGCCGTTCCGACAACTCGACAAGTATTGCACAAGGCTCGCATCCGCACCAAAACGGGGCGTGTCGCCCGGGTGTGCCGCCATGTCGGAGCAGGCATACGGTGGATCGATGACGGCCGACCACGACGCGATCGCCCGGGCCAGACACGTGAGCGGCTGCCCGTCGGCCACGGTGCGGATCGGCCTGTCCGGGTGGCAGTACGACGGCTGGCGCGGGGACTTCTACCCCGAGGGACTCGCGAAGCGGCGGTGGCTGGAGCACGTGGCGTCGCGGTTCCCGACGGTGGAGCTGAACGGATCCTTCTACTCGCTGCAGCGCCCGGCGCGCTACCGGGCGTGGCGTGCGGCCTCGGGCGGGCAGCCGTTCCGGTTCGCGGTCAAGGGCGGCCGGTACGTCACGCACATGCTGCGGCTGCGGAACGTCGACACCGCGCTGGCGAACTTCTTCGCCTCGGGTCCGCTGGAGCTCGGGGACACCCTCGGGCCCGTGCTCTGGCAGCTGCCCGAGCGCCTGCTGCCGACGCCGGAGGTGCTCGACGCGTTCCTCGGGCTGCTCCCCCGGACGCACGGTGCCGCCGCTGAGCTCGCACGCCACCACGACGACAAGGTCCCCGCCGAACCGGACGGACTCGCGGTGCCCGAGGAACCGGCGTGGTCGATCCACCACGCGCTCGAGGTCCGGGCAGCCGGCTTCGGCGACGAGCACCTCGACGTGCTCGGCCGGCACCGCGTCGCCCTCGTCGACTCGCACGCCGGCGACTTCCCCCGCTTCCGGGCGGACACCGGGGCGCCGCTCGCGTACCTCCGGTTGCACGGCGCGCCTCGGACCTACCACGACGGGTACTCGCCCCAGGCGCTCGGCGGGTGGGCGACGACGGTCCTCGAGCACGCCGAGGCCGGCCGGGACGTCTACGTGTACTTCGACAACGACGCCGAGCGGCACGCTCCGTGGGACGCCCTGACGCTCGACCGCCTGGTCGCGGCGCGACTGCGCCGCGCTTCGTGAGCAGAAATGGTCGCCTCGGGCGGACGGACCCGACCGTTCCTGCACACGATGCGGACAGGAGGCGCGTGGCGGCGCCGCCACGGGCCTCCAGGCCGCGCAGCGCAGCGCAGCGCAGCGCCGCGCCGCGCAGCCCTAGAGCGTCAGCGACTCCCCCGGACGCAGCACGACGAGCGACCCGGCGGGCTCGACGGCCTCGCGGAGCCGGCCCGTGTGCATGCCGAGGCCGACCTCGGACAGGGTGGCCTCGTGGATCGGGTACGCCCGGGACGGCGCGATCGCGGCGACGTAGTCCATCATCTCGGCGACCTTGAGCCACGGCGCCCCGACGGGTGCCGCGAGGACCTCGACCGGGACGCCCGGGTCCGTGTAGGAGTCGCCCGGGTGGAACAGCCGGCCGTTCACGAGCACGCCGGTGTTGTCGACGATCGGCACCGAGGCGTGGATCAGCTGGTGCCGCGTGCCGTGGAAGGTGAGCGTGAAGGGGCCGACCGTCCGGTGGTCACCGTCCGTGACGACGTCCACCGTGACGCCCGCCTCGGCGAGCGCCGCGCGCACGCCCTCCGGTCCGATGACGACCGCACGGGGGTTGGCGTCGAGGATGCGCCGGACCTGCTCGGGGGTGACGTGGTCCGGGTGCTCGTGCGTGACGACGACGGCGACGACCCCGGTCACGTCGACCGGTCGGGTGAGGTTCCCCGGGTCGAGGACCAGGCGGGCGTCCCCCTCGGTGATGACCTGGCAGGCGTGTTCGAGTTTGGTGACCTCCATGCGGGCGACCCTACGCGGGACCGTGCGGGCCGGGACCCGTGGTCGCGCGGACGACCAGGTGCGCTGGTGCCGCCGCGATCGGGCCGGCGACACCGCCGTCGACCTCGGCGAGCACGGCCCGTGCGGCGGTGCGTCCCTGCGCCACCGGGTCCTGCGCGACGGTGGTGAGTCCGACGGTCGAGCCGTACTCGTGGCCGTCGATCCCCATCACCGACACGTCCTCGGGGACCGCGAGGCCGGCTCGGCGTGCGGCCAGCAGGACACCGAGGGCCATCTCGTCCGACGCGCAGAGCACCGCCGTCGGTCGCTCCGACGCGGGCGCGGCGAACAGCACGGCCCCGGCAGCGGTCCCGCCGGCGAACGAGAACCGGCCGTCGAGGGACCACCGTTCCGGCACCGCCTGTCCCGACGACCGCACGGCGTCGAGGAACCCGTCTCGTCGCAGGTGCGGCACGGCGACGTTCATGCCGGCCTCGTCCTGCCCGCCGACGTAGGCGATGCGTCGGTGGCCGAGGCCGTGCAGGTGTTCGACCGCTATCCGGGTGACCTCGCGGTCGTCGACGCCCACGTTCCGCAGGCCCGGTGCCGGGCCGCCGATGACGACCATGGGGTGCCGGCTGAGTTCGAGCTCGGCCCGTTCGGTGGCGTCGAGCACCAGGGAGAGCAGGACGAGGCCGTCGACGCGGTGCCGCAGCATCGAGCGCCGGAACGCCCGGTCGCGGTCGCCGCCCGGGCCGCCGAGGTTGTAGAGGACCAGGTCGTACCCGGCCTGGCGGAGCTCCGCGTCGACACCGCCGAGCGCCTTCACGTAGAACCAGCGGTCGATGACGGGCACGACCACCCCGACGGCGCGCTGACGCCCGGTGGCGAGGCCGGCCGCCGCCGAGCTCGGGACGTACCCGAGTTCGTCGGCGACCCGCTGCACCTGCTCGATCGTGGTGTCGGCCACGTTCGACATGCCGCGGAGCGCCCGCGAAACGGTGGACTTCGACAGCCCCGTGACGGTCGCGATCTCCTGGATCCCCATCGGTGCGACCCGGGAGGCCCGTCAGCCGTCCGTGCCGTGCGTCACGTCCGCCGGTGCGTCGGGTCCACCCCGTCGGGCCGCCACCGCGGGCACGCCGCGGTCCGCCCGGCGTTGCGGGACCCGTGCGGGGCGCGCCGGTCGTCGTGCAGCCGGTGCGACCTCGTCCCAGCCGGCGTGCTGGTGCACCCGTCCGTCCGCGCCGGGTCGGGGTCGGCGACCGGTGGGGTCGGTGACCGACGTGTGCACCGGGGCGACCGCGGGCGCAGCACCGACGCCCCGGGGCACGGACGCACCCGTGCCGTCCTGCGGTGCGGTCCGGCGGAGGACGGCGACCCGCCACCGGTCGAGCGCGACGACACCGAGCACGCACACGAGCAGGGTGAGCGCCCAGCCGAGCGCCGGTCGCCCGGTGAGCTCGCAGAACACCGTGACGCCGAGGAACAGGACGCCGAACATCCCGACGAAGCCGATCGACTCCTCGATGTGGGCGGTGGGACGGGTGGGTCCGCGCTGGGCCATGGTCGTCAGCCCTTCACGCCGCCGGCGGTGAGCCCCGCCACGATGCGCCGCTGGAAGATCAGCACGAGGATGACCAGCGGGATCGTGACGATCGTGCCGGCGGCCATCACCGCCGTGTAGGGCTCCTGGTGCGGCTGCGACCCGGCGAACGAGGCGATCGCCACGGTCACCGGCTGGGTCGCGTCACTCGACAGCTGCGACGAGATGAGGTACTCGTTCCAGCTCGAGATGAACGCCAGGATCGCCGTGGTGAACACCGCCGGCGCCGCGAGCGGCAGGATGATCCGCCGGAACGCCTGCACCCGGGTGCACCCGTCGATGCGGGCTGCCTCTTCCAGGTCCCACGGCATCTCGCGGAAGAACGACGCGAGCGTGTACACGGTCAGCGGCAGCACGAACGAGATGCTCGGCAGGATGAGCGCCTGGTACGACCCCATCCACCCGATGTCGGTGAACAGCTGGAACAGCGGCGAGATGAGGGCGACGCCGGGGAACATCGACGCGGCCAGGATCGCGCCGGCGATGAGCGACTTGCCGCGGAACTCGAGCCGGGCGAGGGCGTACGCCGCCGTGGTGCCGACGAGCAGGGCGATGACGGTCACCGCGACCCCGATGAACACGCTGTTCAGGAGCGCTCGGCCGAGGTGGTTGCCCAGCGCGGTCGAGAACGCGGTCGCGTAGTTGTCGAGGGTCACGTGGGTGAACCACGGGGTGGCGTCGAACGTGTACCCGACCTCGCGGAAGCTCGTGACGACCATCCAGTAGAACGGCAGGAGGCACCACACGGCGATGACGACGGCCTGCACGGCGGTCCGGAGCTTCGGGCCCGTCTCGCGCCGGACCCGCACGTCGGGACGGTCCGTCGCCCGGTCGCGGGTCTCGGCGGTGCGGCGGGGACGATCTGCTGCGAGGGTCACTTGAGTTCACCCTTCTGCTGGGCTGCCTGCGTCTGCACGACGTTCGCGCCGAGGAACCGGACGAAGACGAACGCGACGATGAAGACGATGAGGAACGTGATGGTGGACAGGGCCGATGCGGCGTTGAACCCCTGCCGGATCTGGTCGACGACCAGCACCGACAGCGACACGGTCGCGTTCCCGGAACCACCACCACCGCCGGTCATGATCGCGATGAGGTCGTAGATGCGCAGGGCATCGAGGACACGGAACAGGATGGCGACCATCAGGGCCGGCCGGACGAGCGGGAGCGTGATGAGGAAGAAGCGCTGGAGGGTCGAGGCGCCGTCCATCTTCCCCGCCTCGTAGACGTCCTCGGGGATGAGCTGCAGGCCGGCCAGGATGAGCAGCGCCATGAACGGCGTGGTCTTCCAGGTGTCGGCGATGACGATCGCGAACCGTGACGCCCATTCGTCGGAGAACCAGAGGACCTGGTGCCCGATCACGTGGTTGAGCACACCGTTCGCGTCGAAGATGAAGTACCAGAGCTTCGCGGTGACGGCGGTCGGGATCGCCCACGGCACCAGGATCGCGGCACGGACGAGGGCGCGGCCCTTGAAGTTGCGGTTCATGATGATGGCCATCCACAGACCGATGACGGTCTCGAGGATCACGGTCACGAACGTGAAGAAGAACGTGTTCCCGAAGGCGACCCAGAACTGGGAACCGAGGTTGCCGGGCGGGCACGCGACGTCCCCGCACCGCTGGCCGAGCCAGTGCACGTAGTTCGTGACGCCGGCGAACCCGCCCTGCACGAACAGGCCGGTGGCCTTGTCGAGGCCCTGGTCGAGCTGGAACGACTGGATGACCGCGCTGACCACGGGGTACCCGATGACGACCGCCAGGAGCACGATCGTCGGGCCGATGAGGTACACGGCCCAGCGGCCGTGCTCGGCGTTGAGTCCGCCCTTGCGCCGTCGGCGCTTCGGTTCCGTGCCCGTCGGGTTGGGGATGGCTGCGGGGATCTCGGTTGCTGCTGACACGTGTCGGCCTCCTTGCCGGGGGTGTCGGAACGCAAGTAGGGGGCGGACGGGAGGCCCGTGGCGGACCCGCCACGGGCCTCCCGTCCATCAAGCGGCGTGCGCCGCTAGCTGCTGGTCGCCGACTTGAGGGCGTCCTGCATGTCCTTCATGGCTTCGTCGACCGACTTCGATCCCTTGAGCGCCGCGTAGGTGTTGTCCTGGATCGCCTTCGTGACGGCCGGGTAGAACGGCGTGACCGGGCGCGGCTCCGCCGACTCGATCGACTTGAGCAGCGTCGGCAGGTAGGGCAGCTGCTTCGTCAGCTCGGGGTCGGTGTACAGGTCACCGACGACCGGGGCGAGCGAGCCCTGGGTCGCGAAGAACTTCTGCGTCTCGTCCGAGGTCAGGAACTCGAGGAAGTCGTGCGCCGTGGCCTTGTGCTTCGAGTACACGCTGATGGCCGCGTTGTGGCCGCCGAGCGTGGAGGCACCGACGCCGTCGGCACCGGGGATCGGCGCGATGCCGAAGGTGTCCTTGACCTTCGACGAGCCGTCGGTCTTGGCGAGGCTGTAGACGTACGGCCAGTTGCGCAGGAACAGCAGCTTGCCGGCTTCGAACGCGGTGCGGCCCTGCTCCTCCTGGTAGGTGATCGCCTCGGCCGGGATGTTCCCGTCCTCGAACGCGTCCACCAGGTTCTGCAGGCCGGCCTTCGCCTTGTCGGTGTCGACGTCGGGCGCACCGTCGCTGCCGAGCACCGAACCGCCGGAGCCGTTGATCGCCTCGGAGGCGTTCACCGTCAGGCCCTCGTACTTCGCGAACTGCCCCGCGTAGCAACCGATGCCGGCGTCCTTCGCGATCTTGCAGTCGTCCATCATCTCCTTCCACGTGGTGGGAGGCGTCTTGACGAGGTCCTTGCGGTAGTAGAGCAGTGCGCCGTCCGAGGTCTGCGGAGCGGCGTAGAGGGTGTCGTTGTAGGTGGCGGTCTTCACCGTCGACGGCAGGAGCTTCGAGGTGTCGAGCTTCATGTCGCCGGTCAGCGGCGTCAGCCAGCTCTTGGCGGCGAACTCGGCGGTCCAGACGACGTCCACGTCGACGACGTCGTAGTTCTCGTCCTTCGCCTGGAAGTGCTGCACGAGGTCGTCGTGCTGCTGGTCGGCCTGGTCGGACTGTTCCTTGAAGGTGACCTTCTCGTCCGGGTGGGCCTTGTTCCACTTCGCGATGAGCGGGCGGACGACGTTCGAGTTGTCCTTGCCCTGCACGTAGGTGATGGGGCCGCGGCTGTCCTGGCCGCTCTTGGCGTCGTCCGATCCGGCGCCGGAGCTCCCGCTCGAGCAGCCGGTGAGCACGAGGCCGATGACGGCGACCCCGGCAACGGATGCGAACCGCACCCTGGAGCGTGTTGTCTTCACAGCGTTGTCTCCTCATTGAGATCACCAGGGGGCATCGACCGGGTTCGACGACACTGCCCTGGAGCAGGCGCCGCTGCCTGCTGGTGGAGGAAGCTACGCCCGGTCCGGCGGGAGCGCAACCGGTTGCATCGGTTCCGTGACCTGAGCGTGACCCATGAGGTTCCCGTGGCTTCCTGGGTGAGCGCTCACCCCCGTCGGGGGCACACGCACCGCGCTGCGGAACCCCGCACGAACCCCGCCACTGCTGGTCCGGTCCGTTGTCCGGACACCGCGGGCGGTCGTAGCGTCCCGACCATGACCCTGCACTCCTCCGTCACCGTGCCCGGCCCCCGTCGGGTCGTCAGCGTCGACCTCGACGCTCCGCTGCCGCGCCTGGTCGCCGACGAGTCGGGTTCCTCCGCGCTCGTCGTCGGCTACCGCGACGGCTTCCCCGTCACCACCCTCGACGTGCTGCTCACCGCGGACCCGGCCGACGCCGCACGCGCGATGGCGCCCCTGGTCGACGGCATCGCACGGACCTCCGGTGCGACGGAGACCCCCATCCCCGACCTCGAGCTCCCGCTCATCTCGATCGTCGTGTCGACCATCGTCACCCGGGTCGAGGACATCCGGAAGCTGCTCGACTTCCTCGAGCACCTCGACTACCCGCGGTACGAGGTCATCCTCGTCGACAACCGCGTGAAGCTGCCCGAGGTCGACGCCCTGCCCGGGCTGCTCGAGGGCCGCGACGTCCGGCTGGTCACCGAACGCCGTCCGGGCTGCTCCGCCGGTCGCAACGCCGGGGTCGCCGCAGCGCACGGCGAGATCATCGCGTTCACCGACGACGACGTCCGGGTCGACGCACAGTGGCTCCGGTCCATCGGCACGCGCTTCGTCCGCGAGCCCGAGGTCGCCGCGGTCACCGGGATGATCCTGCCCGTCGAGCTCGAGACCCCCGCGCAGATCTGGTACGAGGCGTACTACGGCGGCTTCAGCGGCGAGCGCACCTTCCAGCCGGTGACGATCGTGCCGGACGACGTCCCCGGGGTCATGCGGCACGCGCAGGCCCGCGCCGTCCGACCCGACGGCTCGGTGCAGAAGCACTTCGCCGTGTACGGCATCGGCGGCTACGGCGCCGGCGCGAACTGGGCGGTCCGACGATCGGCGTTCGACGCCGTCGGCGGGTTCGACCCCGTGCTCGGTGCCGGTGTGCCGGCCCGCGGCGGCGAGGACCTGGCGATCTTCATCGACATCCTGTGGAGCGGTGGCCGGATCGGCTTCGAACCACGCGCGGTCGTGCACCACCGGCACCGGCAGGACCTCGCCGGGCTGCACGGGCAGCTCCACTCGAACGGCGTCGGGTTCACGGCGCTGATGTGCGAGCTCATCGCGAAGGACCGCCGGCACGCGATCGTGCTCGCGCGGCTGATGCCCCGCGCCGGCAAGATCAAGCTGAAGCAGCTCGTGTCAAGGCTGGCCGGCCGGCGTGACGCCGCGGCGGAGAGCATCACCGAGGCCTCCACGACCCGGATCCCGCGCTCGCTGGCGTACCACGAGTTCCGCGGCTTCCCGGCGGGTCCGGCGGCGTACTTCCGCAGCCGTCGGTTCTGGCGCGAGGTCGAGGAGGGCCGCTTCCGCCCGTAGGCGGCGTGCAGCAGACGTCCGCACCGGACGGACGGGAGGCCCGTGGCAGCGTCGCCACGGGCCTCCCGTCCGTCGGGTACGTGCGTGCGGTGCACGCGGTGCCTACCGTGCGCACCGCGCACGCGGAGCGCGGTCGCCCGCGCCGCGGTCACCCGCGTCGCGACCGCCCGACGACGTACCGCCACGGACCACCGAGCGCCGCCACGAGCTCGACGCGCTTGAGGCCGGCCGTCGCCTCGCGGAACGCGTCGTCAACGGGCCACCCGCCCACGGCGTCCACCGCGGCGGACACCTGGTCGGCGTCGGCACCGGTGCCCTGTCCGAGCGCGCCGAGCTGCCGCAGCGCCCCGACCGCCCGACGCAGCACGGCCAGTGCGGTGCGCGGTCGCAGCATGAGCTTCGCGACCCACGCGCCGAGGCCGGTGCCGTAGCCGAGCGCCTGCGAGCGCAGCGCCGCACGGTCCGGCCGGTGCTTGTGCCAGACGACGGCCGTGGGCTCCACGGCGAGCGCGCCGCCGGAGAACAGCACCCGGGTGAACAGGTCGGGGTCCTCGCCGGCGCGGGCCAGGGTGCCCGGGCCGAGCGCGACGTCGAACCCGCCCAGGGCGAGCGCGGCCGAGCGGCGGAGCGACATGTTGGCACCGGTGCCGAACGCGCCCACGGAGAACGGGAACAGCGGCAGGTCGGCCGGCGGCGCCGACGTGCGGAACACCCGGCGGTCGGTGTTGCGCGCCCAGGTGACGCGCTCGTCGAAGTACCGCTGCGTGGGAGTCCGGAGTTCGCCGCTGGGCACGAGGCCGGTCACGCAGACGACGTCCGCGTCGCGGGCGTACGCGTCGGCGAGCGCTGCGAGCCAGTGCCGGTCGACGACCACGTCGTCGTCGACGAAGGCGACGACGGCCCCGGACGCGAGGGCGAGTCCGGCGTTCCGTGCGCGCGAGACGCCGGGTCGGGCCTCCAGGACGTACCGCAGGCGCGGGTCCGCGAGCGACGTGACCACGTCGCGGGTCGCGGTGGTGGTGGGCGCGTTGTCGACGACCAGGACCTCGAAGTCGTCGTGCTCGGACGCGAGCACCGAGCGCACGCAGCGGCGCAGGTCGTCCGGCCGGTCGCGGGTACCGATGACGACGGAGATGCGCCCGACCGGCGTCCCCGCGGGGGCGGCCGGGAGGCCCGTGGTGCGCAGCGCGCGCAGGGCCGGTCCCAGCTCGGCCGGGTCCACGCCGCCGTCCGCGTCGACGCTGACGTCGACGAACCCGGCGATCTCGCGTCCGTCACGGACGAGCAGGCGGGCGCGGCGGAAGCCGGTGGCACCGGCGAGTTCGACGGCGGACGCGGCGAGCGCCTCCTGCCGGTCGACGGCGCCGACCCAGGCCGCGCCGGCCCAGGCAGGCACGTCCGGGGACGGCATCGCGGGCGTGAGCGTGAGCACGCGGGTGGTGGTGGCCTGCTGGTCGGTCATGGTCCGATGCTCCGGTGGGGCTGCTGCGGGGTCAACGGCGGCCGCCCGCGGTTGCGGCGACGGTCGTCCGACTTGCGGTTTGCCGCCAGTGCACACCCCCGGACGGTAGGATCGTGAGGACGACTCGGCGGCAGCACGCCGGGCACGAGGAGGACGCATGTCGATGGGCCCCACCGACGAGCTCGGCGCCGTGCTCCACTCGGAACAGAGCGTCTTCGTGGTCGACGCCGTGACCTGCGTCTGCGGCCACGTGCAGGACGCCCACGAGCACTACCGTCCGGGCACGGACTGCGCACTCTGCGACTGCCAGAAGTTCCGCAAGAAGCGCTGATCAGGCGCTTTCGAGCACTGACCGATCGGGGGCGGTGCGGGAAACCGCCGCTTCCCCGCAGACGGGCACGGGTCGCCTTGTCGGCCCCGGAACGCCGCGGTTAGCGTCGCGTCCATGGCCATCTCCCCCGCGGTCCCCGCGTGCATCGTCCTCGCCCACGAGGACCCGGCACACGTGCGCCGACTCGTCGAGGCGCTCGACCCGTTCCCGGTGTTCCTGCACTGCGACGCGCGCACGCCCGAGACGGTGTTCCGCGCCATGACCGACGGACTGCCGGACCGCGTCCGGCTGCTCCCCCGCATCCGGACGGGCTGGGCCCGCTGGGAGAACGTCGCCGCCGAGGTGTCCGGCTACCGGGCCGCCCTGGCCGAGACCGACGCCTCGCACGTGGCCGTCCTGACCGGCAGCGACTACCCGCTCGCGAACCCCGCCGAGATCACGGCCCTGCTCGAGTCCCACCGGGAGGAGTCGTTCATCTCGGTCAACCCGCTGCCGTTCGCACCGTGGGGCCGTGACGGCGGCATCTCCCGCATCCGGTTCCGGCACTGGGCGTGGCGCAAGCACATGCTCCGGCTGCCGGTCCCCCGCCGCGTGCCGGCGAAGGTCTCCTTCGCCGGGGGCTCACAGCTCAAGGTCCTCGCCCGCCGGCACGCCGCCGCGGTCGTGGACACCGTGGACCAGCGCCCCGACCTGGTCCGGTTCTGGCAGCGCACCTGGGTCGCCGACGAGACCTTCGTGCCGTCGGTGCTCAACTCGCCGTCGCTGACACCGGGGTTCGCCGACGAGCACGTCTCCCAGCCGCTCTGGTGGATCGGGTGGGACGGCACCGCGCGGAAGAGCCCGCCGTGGTTGACCGTCGCCGACGCGGGGCAGCTGCTCGAGCGTCGGACGGACGCGGACGTCGAGGTGCAGCACCTGTTCGCGCGGAAGTTCTCGACCGACCGGAGCGGTGACCTGCTCGACGTCGTTGACGCTGCCTCCGGGCTGCGCCAGAACGCGGGCGCGGCGACGGCGTCGGCGTCGGCGTCGGCGTCGGCGTCGGCGTCGGCGTCGGCGTCGGCGTCGGCGCGGCAGGATGCGGCAGCGGTGGTCGCGCCGTGAGCTTCCCCCCGCAGACCCGCCGCGAGGCCCGCGCAGCGCGCGAGGCACCCGTACCCGTCGCCGCCGTGCCCGAGTCGCTCGACACCGGGTCGGTCGCGGTACGGAAGGGCGCCTCCGTCCTGTTCGGCCGCGGCCTGCTGTACGTCGTCGTCTGGTCGATGCAGCTCGTCGTCTCGTCGCTCATCTCCCCGGTGCTCGCGCACCTCATGCCGCCGGCCGAGTTCGGCGTCCTCGCCTCGGCCATCGCCCTGTACCAGGCGCTCGTCGTCCTGGCAGTCCTCGGCATCGACCAGGCGTCGGTGCTGCAGCGCGCCGAGGACGGCGACGACCGCCGGGCGCGTGGCCTGCTCGCCGTCGGCATGGTCACCGCGATCGTCGTCACCGTCGCCGCGCTCACCACGATCCCGGTCTGGGCCGACGCAGCTGGCTTCGTCGGCAACCACCCGCTGCTCCTCGTCGCCGTGCTCTGGACCGGCCCCGCCGCCATCGTGCAGATCTCCCTCGCGCTGCTCGTCGCCCAGGACCGCATCCGGGTCTTCGCGGTCACGAGCCTGCTGTCCTCGATCGGCGGCTCGGTCATCGGCCTCGGGCTCCTCACCTGGGTGCAGGCCGACGCGACCACCTACGCGTGGGGCGGCGTCGTCGCCCAGGGCGTGGCGATGGTCATCGGCATCGCGGCGACCCGCCCGCGTCTCGCCGGCCTGTTCGACCGCAAGACCACCGCCCGGGCGTTCCGCCTCGGCGTGCCGATCGCCCTCGGCAACCTGTCGTACTTCGTGCTGAACGCCGGCGACCGGATCGTCGTCCAGCGGCTGCTCGGCCCGGACGAGGTGGCCCGCTACCAGATCGCCTACGTCGTCGGCTCGGCCGTCATCCTGCTCCTGACCTTCACGAACCAAGCGTGGGCTCCGCACTTCGCCGCCCTCCGCGACCCGGTCGCCCGCCGGCAGCTCGCGATGCACTCCCGCGACGAGCTGTACAAGATGCTCGGACCGGTCCTGCTCGCCGTGACCCTGGTGTCACCGGTCGCGCTGCCGATCCTCGCCCCGGCGTCGTACCGCGTGCAGGAGCTCTCCGTCGTCGTCTTCGTCGTCGCGATCACCGCGTTCCCCGTGGTCGCCAGCGGTGCGACCGGACGCCTGCTGCTGGTCGAACGCCGCGGTGTCGCCGTCGGCGTCATCGCCGCGATCGCCGGCGCCGTGAACATCGGCGCGAACCTCGTGCTCGTGCCCGTGCTCGGCATCGCCGGCGCGGGCCTCGCCACCGTCGTCGCCTACGCGATCCTGGCCGCCATGCAGTTGCTGGCCCTGCCCGACCGCCGCGAATGGCGCGGACCGGGAGCCCGGATCGTCCTGACGACCCTCGCCGCGCTCGTCGTGGCCGCCGCGTCCCTGCTCCTGCCGCAGGACGTGCTCTGGAACTGGGTCCGCATCGCCGGGGTGGTCGCCTGCCTCCCCTGGTTCCTCCGCCGACTGAAGACCGCAAGGGGTGGTGTCTCGTGAGACCGCGACAGACTGCAACCGACGGCACCCGCCGACTCCGCGTCGGCGTGCTGGTGACCGGACTCGCCATCACCGGCGGACTCGAACGCTGCGTGCTCGAGGACACCCACGAGCTCGTCGCCGCCGGCCACGAGGTCGAGGTCTGGCACCGGAACGCCCAGTCCCCGCGCGCCGCCGAGGGCCCGCCGCCCTACGAGGCGATGGGCGTGCGCCTGGTGGAGGCCACCGACTACCGGTTCGGCATCACCACGGCACTCCGCGACGCCTGGCGCTTCGCCCGCGAGGGACTGCGGATCCGACGATCACACCTCGACGTCCTCTGGCTGAACCGCCCCGAGTACCTGCCGTTCGGCCGGGTCGCGTCGCTCGTCTCCGGAGTCCCGCTCGCGGTGCACCTGCACCACGCGCCGAACTACCGGCGGCTCGGACCGATAGCCGGCGGCCGCACCCGCTACTTCGCCGTCTCGCACGCGATGGCGCGCGCCTGGGCGGCGTCCGGCGTGCCGACGGACCGCATCACGATCGTGCCGAACGGCGTCGACACCGACGCGTTCCCGGCCGCCACCCCGGCGTCGGTGCACGACGCCCGCGCGGCACTCGGCATCGCCGAGGACACCCCGACGGTGCTCTACTACGGTCGGCTCACCCGGTCGAAGGGCGTGCTCGCCCTCCTGGAGGCGTGGGGGCGCGTCCGCACGACCGCCGCGGCACGCGTGCCGGTCACCACTCCCCCCGTGGCCGGTCACACGGCGCCCGCGCCGCTCCTCGTGCTGGCCGGTGCCCTCTACCCGGAGGAAGCCGACGCCGTGCACGCCGCGATCGACGCGCTCCCCGCCGGTTCCGTGCTCGTGCTCCCCGAGCGGGACGATGTCGTCCCGCTCCTGCACGCCGCCGACGTCGTGGTGGCGCCGTCCATCGAGCCCGAGGGCTTCGGCCGGGTCGTGGTCGAGGCGATGTCCACCGGCCGTCCCGTCGTCGCGGCCGCATCGGGCGGCACCGGGGAGATCCTGTCGGGTGACTGGGCGCGGTACACCGTCGACCCGGCCGACCCCGACGCACTGGCGGAGAAGCTGCTCGACACCCTCGACGACGCCGAGCTCGACCCGTCCCTCGCCGCACGGTGCCGCGCGTGGGTGCGTGACCGCTACGGGCGCGAGCCGCACGTGCGCGCGCTGCTGCAGGCGCTGCTGGCACACGCCCGGCGCTGACCGGGCCGGGCCCGGCGTCGTCTGCGTGCACCGGGCGGCGGCGTCGGTCTGCGCCGGGCTCGGCGCTGTCAGCCGGCGGTGGGTTCCGTGGACGGCAGCGTGGCCCGGGGGCTCTCGCCGTCCGCGGGCACGTCGATCGTCATCCAGTCGACCAGCAACGACCCGGCGGCGTCCCGGGGCGGCAGGCCCTCGAGCGATCCCGTCTGCACGACCAGGTGCATGCGTTCGACGGGGATGTCCTGTGTGGTGCTCCCGACGACCTCGTCGTCGACCAGGAACGACATCCGCGACGGCGTCCACTCGATCGTGTACGTGTGCCAGTCGGCCAGCGACGCGTCGGTCTCGTGGTGGACGCACTTCTCGGCCGGGTCGACCAGGCAGTGCACGTTGAGCCAGGCGGGCGCTCCGAGCGCACCCTCGGGGAAGTCGATCTCGCCGTGCGCCCAGACGTTCTCGTCGCTCCAGAGCAGCACCGCCACCCCGTAGCCGTCGACCTCGTCGCTCTTCATCCGGATGCTGTAGCGGCCGGAGGTCTGTCCGCCCCATCGTCCGTCGACGAGCGGCACGACCCCGCCGGCGAGCGGGGTGCCCGCCTTCGTCGTGCGCAGATGCATGTCGAGCATCCCGTCGTGGGCGCTCAGCGTGGACGCCTGGTACCGACCGGTCCCCGCGGTGTCCGCGAAGCCGTGGTAGACGGTGAACCGGTCGTCGTAGGCCGCCTCGAACCCGCCGGACGGGGCGGACTCGTCGAAGTCCTCGGAGAACACCCGCTTCCAGCCGTCCCCGTCGCCGGTCGGCATCGCGACCCCGCTGGGTCCGGGGCCGACGGACGTCGTGCCGGTGGTCGCCGCGGCGACGGCACCGACCGCGACCACCAGGGCGGCGGCCACGATCGCGACCCGTCGTCCCCGTGTCCGGAGCGGGGTGCGGTGACGGGAGGCGCCGAGGCCGTGCGCGGGTGGGGCACCGTGCGCGGCGGCCGACTGCTCGGCGACGGGGCGGGGGCCGTCCTCGTCCGGGGTCATCCAGCTGTCCATGCGCGGATCTCCGAGAGACCGACGTTGATCGTGCTGTTCGACACTCCGGTGGTGGTGAACCGCACCCAGGTGACGTTGCGGGCGGTGAAGTCGACCGTCCGGGCGCTGCCGTCGTTCGGGAGCTCGCCCACGGCGACCTGGCTGCCGTCCGAGAACGTCAGCGTGCCGCTCGTGATCTGGTCGTCGCTGTTCGGACGGTCGTGCAGGACCATGCGCTGGAGCGCGACCGGGGTGGCCCAGTCGAGCTGGATCCAGATGCCGGTCCGTCCCCAGGGCACGGCCCACTCGGCGGTGTGGTCGACCGGGTGGCCGGACACCACGCCGTCGACGGCCTTCGCGACGGTCTGGCCGTCGGCCGGGTTGTCGGCGATCGCCGTCGGGGTGGCCGAGCCGGTGACGTCCCGCAGGCCCGGGGTGGGAGTCGGCGTCGGCGTCGGCGTGGGGGTCGTACCGCCGTTGCTCGCCGGGGAGAACGCCCGGATCTCGGCGAGTCCGACGTTCTGCGTCCCGCCACTGACCGAGGTCACCGTGAACCGCACCCACCTCACACTGCGCGCCGCGAACGTGATCCGCTGCACCGCACCACCGTTGTTCAACGCCGGCACCGTCACACTCGAGCCGTCCGAGAACGTCAACGTCCCGCCCAGCACCTGGTCCACCGCGTTCGGCCGATCAGCGAGGTCGACCGCGTCCAACGCCGTCGCCCCCGCCCACCCGAGCTGGATCCACGTCCCCGCACGACCAGACGGCGCAACCCACTCCGCCGTCGGCGCATCCGGGTACCCGCTCACCACACCGTCGACCGCCTTGACAGCCGTCTGACCGTCAGCCGGGTTCTCCGCACTCGCCGTCACCGACGCCGAAGCCGTCACGTCCGTCCGGGTCGGGGTCGGTGGCGTCGTCGTGTCGGCCGGGGCCAGCGCGCGGATCTCGGCGAGCCCCACGTTCTGCGTCCCGCCGCTCACCGCCGTCACCGTGAACCGCACCCACCTCACACTGCGCGCCGCGAACGTGATCCGCTGCACCGCACCACCGTTGTTCAACGCCGGCACCGTCACACTCGAGCCGTCCGAGAACGTCAACGTCCCACCCAGCACCTGGTCCACCGCGTTCGGCCGATCAGCGAGGTCGACCGCGTCCAACGCCGTCGCCCCCGCCCACCCGAGCTGGATCCACGTCCCCGCACGACCAGACGGCGCAACCCACTCCGCCGTCGGCGCATCCGGGTACCCGCTCACCACACCGTCGACCGCCTTCATGGCCGTCTGACCATCAGCCGGGTTCTCCGCACTCGCCGTCACCGACGCCGAACCCGTCACGTCCTTGTGTGCGGGGGTCGGGTCCGTGGGGTCGGTGGGGTCCGTCGGCACCGGCGAGCCGGCGGTGTACTGCCGGCTGAGCCACGAGGTCTCGGGTCGAGCCGAGCAGGCTTCGTACGAGGCGCAGGTCTCACTGTCGTGCGCGGCGTAGGTGAAGAACGCGTCGGCCTTCGCCTGGGTCTCGGCCGTCGTCAGGTTCGCCGGACGGTCGGCGATCGGGTACCCCATGTACCCGGTGAAGCCGTGCGCGCCGGTGTACTGCTGCTGCACCTGGTCGGTCAGGTACGCGACCGTGTGGTGGTCGCTGTGGTCCCCGTCGCCGTACTCGCCCTCGTGGTCGAGGGTGTGGATGTCCGTCGGCGCGAAGTCCTGCACGATCCCCTGCAGCGTCGCCCGGAGCTGCGCGAGCGTGTACGTGGCGGCGTGCGGGGCATCGGCGACGGTGTGCAGCGTGTCCATGTCGCCCGTGTACAGGCGCTGGAGGCTCTCGTAGCCGTTCGCCCAGAAGCCGTTGCCCTCGACGTTGCCGTCCGGCAGGTCCATGAAGACCAGGCTGATCCGCGGGTCGGCGGTCAGGGTCTCGGTGAGCAGGGTCCGTCCGGCGACCGTCGTGGAGCCGGTCGTCGACGCCGGGTCGACGCTGGCCATGCTCGCGTAGGCGGCCATCAGCCCGACCTGGCGTTCCTGCCAGTACCAGTCGGGCTTGCCGGCGTCACCGGCCGTGACGATGACGGAGCGCACGCAGCGCCCCGCGTCGATGTCCTTCCGCAGGTCCGTGCCCTGGAAGAGCAGGTCGTCGTCGGGGTGGGCGACGACGTTGAGCACCCGCCCGGCGCTGCAGTCGGCCGCCGCGGCCACGGCGGGCTGCACCACGAGGTTCGGCGCGACCAGCACGGCGAGCACGGTGGCGAGCACGCCCGCGACGGACGCGACGGTGGCCCGTCGCGTCCGTCGCGGTCTGTCGGAGGTCGGTTCAGTCGGTTGCATGGCGCAGGCCCTCCGTCGTCAGCTCGTACATCGCGGTCGTCCCGGACGACCAGACCCGCTTCCAGTAGGGCGAGGACGCCATGGCGGCGGCGAGCTCCTGGTAGTCGGCGTCGCTCTGGTAGCCGTACCGCTCGTCGTAGGCGCCGAAGGGCTCCGCGACCAGGGCGTAGTAGCCGGTGGCCGACCAGTTCACGACGAGCTCCCGCGTCACGTTCGACAGGTCCGCCTCGGCGTCGTAGCCGCCGGTCGGGTCCGGGTACGGGCCGAGTGCTTCGCGGGACAGGTAGCCCACGTCGAAGTACCGTGCGCCGGTGTTGCTCGGGACGGCGTTGGCCGACCCGGTGAGCAGCATCACGGAGCCCGCGGGTGCCGTGCGGTCGTAGTACTGCGTCGCCGCGGACTGGCTCCGGGTCATGACGCGGTTCCAGTCGAGCGAGGTCTGCCCGAACGCACCGATCGCGACGAGCGCCGCCACCGCTGCTCCGGCGACCGCGAACCGCACCGCGGACGGACGCATCCCCCGCTGCAGGACCGCCCCGACCGGGGCGAACCGACCGGCGGGCATCGGGAGCGCCGCCGCCAGGATCGCGATCCACGGCGTCGCGAAGAGCACGACGCGGAAGACGCCCTCCTGGCCGTAGTTCGTGGCGACGAGCAGCGAGATCGGGCTCGCGGCGGTGGCGAGGAGCGCCCAGTGCGTCCGGTCGCGCCGCATCAGGACGGTCACCACGGCGATGAGCCCGAGCACCACGAGCGCGGCTGCGGGGATGTCGAACGCCAGACGCGTGACGAGCGGCTTCGGCAGGACCGTCATGTCGTGCGCGGGCGGCTGCACGTTGTCGAGCACGCGTCCGACCGCCGCGAGCGACAGGAACCGTCCGAGGATGTCGCCGTTCAGCGCGGCGAAGACCACCGCCGGCACGAGCACGACGGCGGGCAGCCACCAGGGGCGGAGCATCCGGAACACGATGAGCGTGACGAGTGCGGCGACCGTCAGGTACGGCGAGATCTGGTGGGTCACGGCGAGCACGATGCCGATGAGGGTGATCGCGACGATCCGCGAGAGCCCCACGCGCCGTGCCCGCGGCTTGGCGGCGACGGAGCCGTCGGCGGTGGTGACGGCGGCATCGCGCAGCGGTCCGGTGGCGAGCACGAGGATCACGATCGACATCAGGATGCCGGTCGACTGCGGCGAGAAGTACGTGGTGTTGAGCGAACCGGTCATCGCGGTCAGCAGCGCTGCGATCCACGGCCGACGGGCGCCGGGCAGCCAGTGCGCCGCCAGGACGCCGACGGCGATGGTCGTGCTGAAGGCGAGCAGGACCGGCACCCACGCGGCGATGAGGATCGTGTTGACGATGCCCCCGACGTCGGCGACCCAGGCGGCGCCGGCGAACAGGCCGGACCAGGTCTGGAAGATGTCGGCCGACGGGTTGGTCCCACCGAACTGGCGGATGTACTCGACGACACCGATGTGCCGCGCGGCGGCGGTCACGGTGGGCACGCCGTACGTGATCGCCTGGGCGAGCTGCACGACACCGCCGAGCACGACGACGGGCACGGCGAGCGCGCGGCCGCGGACCAGGGCGATGACCGCCGCGGCGACGACGAGCACGAGGCCGACGACCAGGCCGGGGCCGAGCGAGCCGAACAGGCCTGCGGGCACCGGGTCGCCCATGTGGGTGAGCGCGGCGACGACCACCACGACGAGCCCGCCGAGCGAGAGCGCCGTCACCGTGGCGGTCGTGCTCCACCGGGGCCGGGCGGTCTCGCGGCGCACGAGACCGGCGCGACGGAGCTCCGCCACGTCACGGGGTACCGAGACGGCGAGCGCCGCCGCGGTGAGCACGACGACACCGACGAAGGGGACCGTCGGCGCCCAGATGTGGAAGGTCGCCATGGTGTAGCCGATGCCGATCGTGCCGACGAGCGACCCGGTGACGGCGAGGACGGCGAACCGGGCGAGGGACATCGGACGGACGAGCAGCATCGGGGCGACCCCGAGCAGCGCGAACAGGAAGACCGCGACGGCGCTCGCCCGCAGGGTGGGCAACTCGACGACGCTGCCGACGGCGGCCAGCACGAGCGTCAGCACGACGATCGCGGCGGCGCCGAGTCGGGCCACCGGGCCCATCGCGCCACCCGGAATCGGTCGTGCCGGACCCGCGGTGTCGAGGCCGCGCTGCAGCTCGTGGCGACCGTGCGCCGTCCGGTCGATCGTCCCCGCGCCGCCCATGCGTTCGCGGAGCGCCAGGACCGGTGCGGTGAGCACGGATCGCCGCTCGACGCGACGCAACCGGCGCTTCGTCGCCGCGAACTCCGCGTCGACGGCGTCGACGGTGTCCGCGTCACGCGCGGCGCCCGTCCCGTGGCCGTTCGCCGGAGCAGCGTCGGCAGCGTCGTCGCCCTGCTCGAGGCCGAGGCGTGCGAAGGCGCTGATGGCCTCCGGCGCCGCGTCCACCGAGGCGGTCAGCGTGTCGCGGTCGAGTGCGTTCTTGGTCATCCAGGCTCCGAGTCCGTGGCCGTGCGCGGCAGCGGCGGCGCGGAGCGACGCGACGTCGTCCGCCGATCGCTGCCACGCGATCGCGGCCGGTTCGACGGCGATCGCGGATCCGGCGAACAGCAGTCGTGTGAAGAGGTCGAGGTCGTCGCCACCGCCGACGCGCGTGCCGGGACCGAAGGCGGTGTCGAACCCGCCGATCCGGAGCGCGGTCGCGCGGTGCACGGCGAGGTTCGCGCCGGTGCCGTAGGCCGAGGCGGCGAAGGGGTGCAGCGGGAGGTCGTGGACCGGGTCGTCGAGCCGGAAGACCCGCCGGCGGACGGTCCGCCCACCGGGGGTGCGGTCGTCGTGCCAGCGCTGCGCCGGCGTCCGGAGCTCGGCACTCGGCACGAGCCCGGTGACGCAGGCCACGTCGGGGTCGGCCGCGAAGGCACGGGCGATGGCGGCGATCCAGTCGCCGTCCACGACGGCACCCTCGTCCACGAACGCGACGACGTCGCCGGTCGCGACGAGCAGGCCGGCGTTCCGCGCGGCGGCGAGGCCGCCCTCGGGCGCCGGGATGGTGGTGACGTGACGTCCGCTGATGTCGACCGTCGCCACGCCGCCGTCGTCGGCGCCGTGCGAGACGACGACGACGTCGAAGTCGGCGTGCCCGTTGGCGAGCACCGACCGCATGGTCGTGCCGGCGGCGCCGTCCGTGCAGAGCACCACGGTGACGGACGGCAGCACCAGACCTGCTGCCGGCCGACGCTCGGGTGCCGGCATGGGCCGGATCGCGCGCTGGAGCGCACGGACGTCGATGGTGCCGCCGATGCGACGGCGTTCGGTGATCTCGGCCTCGACGAAGCCGAGCGGCTCGCCGTGGTCGCGGACGAGCAGGCGGGCACGCCCGTACCCGGCGGATCCCTGCAGGGCGATGACGTCCCGGTGGCTCGACGCGTGCACGTCGGCACGGTCGACCTCGCCGACCCAGAGCGCGCCGTCCCAGGTGGGGACGAGCGGCCCGGTCACGACCGGCGAGAGGACCATCGCCAGGGTCGCGCGGGTCACGGTGTGCCCACCGGCTGCGGGAGCGGGGCGGGTGCGGGTGGGGTCCGCACGACGACGGTGCCGAGGACCCGGCCGACGGCGTAGCCCGCGACCGTCGAGACGACGGAGAGCGCGATGGCGTACGCCCGCAGTCCTCCGCCACGACCGACGTGGCGCAGTTCGCGCAACACGGCGCCCGGGATCACCCGGGTCAGGTAGGTCGACTCGCTGGCGAGCGAGTCGCCGGTGCCGACCCGACGGCTCAGCACGGCCTTCGAGATGCCCTCGTAGTAGCTGCGGCGGCGCAGGTAGCGCATCGTCACGCGGTCCGGCGAGACCCGGTGCGAGACGTTCGAGCGCGGTTCGTGCCGGATCCGCGCGCCGGGACGGGCCTGGGCGATGCGGATGCAGAGTTCGGTCTCCTCGCAGCCGAGCGGCTGGTTGCCGACGCGGCCGATGCCGGAGCGGAAGCCGCCTGCGAGCAGGATCGCGTCACGGCGGAACGCCATGCTCGACCCGATGACGTTGCGGACGTCGCCCGGGGTCTCGGGCAGCCCGCGGTACGAGCACCCGACGATCCAGAGCAGTTCGTCGGCGTACGGGCCGGGGCCGGTCGCGGTCGGCCAGGACGGCGTGGCACGACCGCCGACACCGACGACGCCGGGGTCCTCGAGCGCGGTGAGCATGTGCCCGAGCCAGTCGGGGTCCGCGGTGGCGTCGTCGTCCAGGAACGCGACGACGTCGGCGTCGGTCAGGGCGACACCGGTGTTCCGGGCCCCGGAGAGTCCGCGGTCCTCGGTGTTCGGGACGACCCGGAGTTCCGGCCAGCGCGCGGCGGCGCGGGCCAGGAGCTCGGGCTCGTGGTCGATGACGACGACGACCTCGGGGCCCTCGGGCTGGCGCTTGGCCGACTCGACGCTGTCCTGCAGGTCACCCCAGCGCTGCTGGGTGTAGGCGCAGATGACGACCGCGACGGTCGTCACGCGACGTCCTCCTCGAGGGCGACGACGGACGCGACGACGGCTGCCCCGGCAACGGACGCCCCGGCGACGGCGGACGCAGCGACGGGGGTCGCGACGGACGCAGCGACCGGCGCCGCAGCGACGGGAGCAGCAGCAACCGGCGCAGCAGCCGGCGCGGCGAGCTGCTCGGCCGGCGGCACGACGCTCATCGCCGCGCGACGGACCTCGGCACGGCCGATCGCGGCGCGACGACGCTCGTGCATGATCGACTTCAGCACGCGGATGCCGTCGGTCACGGCGTTGAGGTTGCTCGAACCGTGCACGCGGAGCTTCTCGTGGCTCGGCACCTCGGTGATCGCGAGCTCGGCGGCCGACCAGCGGCAGGTCAGGACGGTCTCGATCTCGAACCCGTCGCCCCACAGCATCGAACCGTCGGCCGGCTTCGGCAGCTCGGACGACAGCAGACCGATCTCCGGCAGGACGTCCGCCCAGAAGGCGTTGTAGCCGTAGCAGAGGTCGCTGTAGCGGGTGCCGAGGATGATGTTGCAGAGCATGTTCAGACCGCGGTTGCCCATGTTCCGGACGATCGTGATGTCGTCGCTGCCACCGCCGAGCGAGTACCGGGTGCCCTTCGCGACGTCGGCGCCGTCGATGAGTGCCTGGACGAACCGCGGGATCTCGTCTGGGTCCGCGGAGCAGTCGGCGTCGAACATGACGACGATGTCGCCGGTGACGGCCTCGAAGCCGCAGGCCAGGGCGTTGCCCTTGCCCTTGCGGGTCTGGTGCACGACGCGGATGTCGGGCATCACGCGCTGCGCGGCGGCGATGGTGTCGTCGACGGAGTTGCCGTCGACCAGGATCACCTCGTACACGGGCGGGAGCTTCGGGAGGATGATCTCGAGGTTGCGGGCCTCGTTCCGTGCCGGGATGACGACGGAGACCCTCGGGTCTGCAGGGCGAACGGTACGTGCGGGCATGGCGCGGTCCTGTCGGGTCAGGGTTGCTGTCGGGTGGTGGCTCGTCGAGACGAGCGGCGCGTCCTCGGATGACGCATCGACGACGGTGACCGTCGTCGGTCGAGCAGCGGGACGCGGGTACGACGCCGCCTGCTTGCCGCGGGTGAGTGGGTACTCTCCCCCGCGGTTCCAACCATCGCCGTGGCCAGCGGGAGGGTCAATGCGCGGTGCGGTCCCTTGCGGACACCCGGGTGCGGATACGGAAACCCGCAACGGTCGTGCAGGTTGGCGGTCCGGCGCGGCGGCCGGCGGGTGGTGGACGCAGGACGAGCGGACGGGAGGCGCGGTGCCAGCCGGCACCGCGCCTCCCGTCCGGTCGTGGGCCAATCTCAGACCTGCGGCACGTCCGCCGTCTCGAAGGCGGCCCGCAGCGCGACCGCCAGCTCGGCGACGTGCGGTTCCCGCAGCAGCGACGTGTGCTCGCTCGCGATCCGCACCATCTCGGTGGGCCCGCGCAGCAGGGCGGACCACCCGGCGGCGTCGGGGTTGGCGTCGGCGAGGACGTAGGTGGCGCGCCCGTGGAACGGCGTCGGGTGGTGGCGCCTGGTGACGATCTCGGCCTGGTCGAAGAAGGCGTCGAAGTCCTTCTGCCCACCGTGCCGCAGCACGCCGGCGGTGTACGCCCGGAGCCGCTTGGCGAACAGCGCTCCGTAGGGCACACCCGCGGGCAGCACCCGCCTGACGGCGCGGTCGAGCCCCCGCTGCACGGCGCGGACGGCGGTGTTCGGCTGGTCGCGCGGCTCCATCCGGCCGAAGTGCAGGCGGGCCTGTTCGGACTTCGTGCGGGGCAGGTAGGTGTCGAGCAGGACGACGTGCTCCACCTGCTCGCCGCTCTCGGTCAGGAGCCGGGCGATCTCGAGCGCGACGAGTCCGCCGAGCGAGTGCCCGACGAGCAGGTACGGGCCGCGGGGCTGCACGATGCGCATCAGCGCGAGGTAGCGGCGGGCGCTCCGCTCGATGTTCCAGTCCGGCATCCCACGGCGCTCGAGGGCGTGCTGCTGGAACGCGTACAGGTCGTGCGCGGGCAGGTGCCGCGAGAGCGGCAGGAACGTCAGCGCCAGGGCACCGCCACCGGCGAAGCAGAACACCGGCGGACGGCCGCCCTCGCGCGCCTCGGAGACCTTCACGACGTCCGGGTGGCTCGGCAGCGCGCTCGTCCCGCTCCGCACCCGTCGGGCGAAGGCGCGGAGCGTCGGGTGCTCGAGCACGTCCGAGGAGCGCAGGTCGACCCCGAGCCGGTCCTGCACGACGGCGAGCATCTCCTCGGCGGACAGCGAGTCGCCGCCGAGGGCGGAGAAGTCCTCGTCCAGGTGCACGCCCCGCAGGCCGAGCACCTCGGCCCAGATCTGCCCCACGACGAGCTCCCACTGGTCGTACTCGCCCTCGACCATCTCGGTCTCGACGCTCGGTGCCCCGGGGAGTTCGGCCCGGTCGACCTTGCCGCGCTCGTTCCGCGGCAGTTCGGTCATCGGCACGATCGACGCCGGCACCATGTACTCGGGCAGCCGCTCACGGAGCGCCCGTCGGAGCGCACCCGGTGCCGGGGTGCGGTGCCCCGGGCGACCGACCACGTAGGCGACGAGCCGGGTGACGGAACCGGGGTCGACCTGTGCCGTCACGACCGCATCGTGCACCTCGGGGACCGCGCGGAGCGCCGCCTCGACCTCACTCGGCTCGACCAGGTAGCCGCGGACCTTCACGGCGTCGTCGGACCGGCCGAGCAGCACGAGCCGCCCGTCGGGGTCGACGCGTGCCAGGTCGCCCTGCCGCCAGCTCGGGGTCCCGACGGGGATGCCGACGACGGCCTCGGCCTCGCCGGTGCGTCCGGCCCGTTCGGCGGTCTTCTCCGGCGCGCCCCAGTAGCCCGCGGTCAGGGCGTCGGAGACGACGACGAGCTCACCGGTCTCCCCCGGGTCGGCGGGGCTGCCGTCCTCACGGAGCACGAGGACCGTCTTGCCGGGCAACGGCCACCCTGCGGGCACGACGCCCTCGGGCACCGGCTCCCCAGGCGCCACCGGGCAGTACGCGACGCACGCGGTCTCGCTCGAGCCGAAGGCGTTCAGGAGCAGCGTGTCCGGGTCCAGGTGGCGTCGAGCCGCGGCGAGGTCGGCGCCGGTGACGGACTCGCCCGTGGTCATCAGGAAACGCAGCCCGCCGAGCACCGGCGCGGTCCCGGCGGCGGTCCCGTGCGCCCCTGGGGCATTCTGCGACCCGATGATCGAGCGCAGCAGGTGCGGGGTGCAGACGAGCACGTTCACGTCGTCGTCCCGGAACCGCCCGAGCAGCCGCTCGACACCGAGTTCACGCGGCTCGAGCAGCACGATGGTGCCGCCGCAGAGCAACGTGTCGAACGAGAACAGGAGCCCGGCGGCGAACGACAGCGGCAGGACGAGACCGAGCCGGTCACCCGGGCCGAGGCCGAGCGCGACCGCGTCCTGCTCGGCGTCGGCGATCTGCTGCCGGTGCGTCAGGACGACGCCCTTCGGCATGCCGGTCGAGCCGGAGGTGAAGACGATGGCGAAGGGGTCCCGCCCGCCGGGGCGCACGCCGACGGTGTCCGCCGACGGGGCCGCGCCCGGTTCGCCCGCGTCCAGCAGTTCGCCGAGTGCGTGCACCCGGCCGTCCCGTTCCGCGACCACGTCGGCGGCCAGCGCTGCACGCTCGGTGTCGGCGACGATCTCGTCGACGCCGGCGAGCCGGGCCACGTGTGCCAGGCGTGCTGCGGGCAGGTGGTCGTCGAGCACCACCACGGTCCGTCCGGCACGCACCAGCGCCAGGATGCCGATCACGGCCTCGGTCGACTGCCCCGCCATCAGGCCGACCGGCTTCGATGCCCCGCCCGGGGTGTCGCCGACACCGGCGCCGCTGTGGTCGTCGGGTCGGAGCGTCACGGCCAGGTCTGCGGCCAGCGCGCGCGAGGCCCGGTCCGCTTCGGCGTAGGTGTACGGACGACCGTCCCCCGCGAGCGCGGCGGCGTCGCCCCGGAGCGCCACCACGCGGTCCCAGCGGTCCAGCACGGAGTGGTCGGCCGCCGCGGGCACGGCTGCGGGGTGGTTCCAGGGATCGACGGTCGTCAGCGGGTCGACGGAGGTCACGATGACACCTCGGGTGCTCAGCAGCGGACCGCCACGACTCCCGCGACGGTCCTCCGACCGTAGGTCCGCGCTCCCCCGACCCGCGAGCAGGCTCCGGCCCGGTGCGGGGAACCGCAACCGGCCTGGAGGCGCGGCCTGCGCCCGCCACGGACGGTACGACTCCGGAACGACCGGTGCACCGCCGTGGGCGCCTCCCGCACGGCGGCTCGCCCGGCTCGGGGATCGTGCGGTTCCGCGCAACCTCCGGATGAGCCGTGGCGTGACCGTGGATGCGCCGTGCATCGCCGATGAGGACGCTCGGAACGAGAAGGTCCCGGAAACGAGAACAGCCCCCGGGATGTCCCGGGGGCTGTTCGTCGAGTGCTGGGGTACCTGGACTCGAACCAAGAACGACGGTACCAGAAACCGCTGTGTTGCCAATTACACCATACCCCAAAAGGCCTGTCGGCCTTCTGGCCCGGTCACCCGGGGCACGATCAACTACTGTACAGCATCCCGGAGGTCCGCAAGACCACCCACCAGGTCTCGGTGCACGGCGGCGGCGGTCGCGGCTCCGTGTCCGGCGGCGACGATGAGCTGCTCCGGCCCGGGAGGTGTGACGTCTCCCACGGCGTAGAGCCCCGGGACGGACGTCCGGCCCACCCGGTCGACCACGAGGAGTCCCTGCGTGTCGCGCTGGAGCCCGTCGAGCGCTCCGGGCGTGTCGCCGTTCGCGGCCGTGTTCCCGCTCGTTGCGCTCGGACTCGTGGTGGCGCCGGTGCCCAGCCAGTCGAGGTCGGCGTGCCACACCGGTCGGACGAACCCACCGGTCCGTGGCTCGACGTGGCCGTCGGCGAGTCGGACGCCGGTCATCCCGGTGCGATCGCCCTCGAGGTCCTCGACGACCCGCTCGTCCACGACGACCCCCGCGGCCGACAGTCGAGCGCGGCCGGCGTCGTCGAGCGGTGCCACCCCGTTCGTGTAGACGATCAGGTCGTCGGTCCATGCGGCGATGAGCAGCGCCCGGTCGACCACGTCGTCGGTCTCGCAGATGAAGGCGAGCGGCTGCCCGGCCTTGTCGTACGCATCACACTCGACACAGCTGTGCACCGCGGTGCCGTAGAACGCGCGGAGCATCGGCAGCGCCGGGAACTCCTCACGCAACCCCGTCGCCACGACGACCGTCCGGGCGCGGGCCTCGAGCTCGGTGCCGCGCCACGAGCCGTGCACCTGCCAGGTGTCCGTGTCGGGGTCCGGGGCCACCAGGTCGACGACGGACTGGACGACCGTCGCTTCCGGGTACCCCTCGACCTCGGTCCGCCCGAGCTTGCGGAGTTCGAGCGGCGAGATGCCGTCCCGCGTCAGGAAACCGTGCGACCGCAGCGTCGCGGCGTTCCGGGGACGGTTGGCGTCGACGAGCAGCACGGTGCGCTTCGCCCGGACCAGGTTGAGCGCAGCGCTCAGGCCGGCCGGCCCGGCGCCGATGACCGCGACGTCGTACACGACCTGGTCGGCGTGCTCCGTACTGCTCACGGTCGGTCAGCGCGCCGCGAGGGCGCGGAGCCGGGTCAGGGTGGACTCCTTGCCCAGGATCTCCATCGACTCGAACAGCGGCGGGCTGATCCGGCGTCCGGACACCGCCACGCGCAGCGGGCCGAAGGCGACGCGGGGCTTCAGGCCGAGCTCGTCGATGAGGGCCGCACGGAGCGCACCCTCGATGGCCTCGGTGGTCCAGTCCTGGACGCCCTCGAGCGCGGCGGTGCTCGCGGTCAGGACCGTCGCCGTGTCGCCCTTGAGCGAGGCCAGTGCGTCGTCCTCGACCACCAGGTCGGCGTCGGAGGTGAACAGGAAGCCGAGCATCGCCGGCGCCTCGCCGAGCAGCTGCATGCGCTCCTGCACGAGCGGGGCGGCCTTTGTCAGGACCTCGAGCTGCTCCGGGGTCGCCGGGTCGCTGATGAACTCCGACAGGTACGGCAGCAGACGCGACCGGAAGTCTTCGGGAGCGAGCAGACGGATGTGGTCCCCGTTGATCGCCTCGGCCTTCTTGTGGTCGAAACGGGCCGGGTTCGGGTTCACGTCGGTGACGTCGAACGCCGCGACCATCTCGTCGATCGAGAACACGTCGCGGTCGGGGCCGATCGACCAGCCGAGGAGCGCCAGGTAGTTGACGAGCCCCTCCGGGATCATGCCGGCGGCGCGGTGGTGGAACAGGTTCGACTCGGGGTCACGCTTCGAGAGCTTCTTGTTGCCCTCCCCCATCACGTACGGCAGGTGTCCGAACACGGGGATGGAGGGCACGAGGCCGATCTCGTACAGCGCCTCGTACAGGGCGATCTGGCGCGGGGTCGACGACAGCAGGTCCTCGCCCCGGAGCACGTGGGTGATGCCCATCAGGGCGTCGTCGACCGGGTTGGTGAACGTGTACAGCGGCTTGCCGTTCGGGCGGACCACCACGAAGTCGGGGAACGTGCCCTGCTTGAAGGTGATCTCCCCGCGCACCAGGTCGTCGAAGCTCAGGTCACGGTCGGGGACGCGCAGGCGGAGCGCCGGCTCGCGGCCCTCGTCGCGGAACGCCTGGCGCTCGGCATCGGTCAGGTCACGCTCGTGGTTGTCGTAGCCCTGCTTGGGGTCACGACCGGCCGCCTTGTTCCGGGCTTCCATCTCGTCCGGCGTGACGAAGGACTCGTAGATGTGACCCGACTCCTTGAGCTTCCCGATCACGTCGTCGTAGATCGCGGTGCGCTCGGACTGCCGGTACGGTCCGTGCTCGCCGCCGGCGTCCACGCCCTCATCCCAGTCGAGCCG
Organism: Curtobacterium sp. MCLR17_034; assembly: GCF_003234485.1. Classification (NCBI taxonomy): domain Bacteria; kingdom Bacillati; phylum Actinomycetota; class Actinomycetes; order Micrococcales; family Microbacteriaceae; genus Curtobacterium; species Curtobacterium sp. MCLR17_034. Next base: position 442 of record NZ_QKTH01000008.1, on the reverse strand, counting down.
CAGCCAGCGGAGCGCGTCGAGGATCTGCGCGTACGACTCCTCGCTGTCGCGGGCGGCGTCGGTGTCCTCGATGCGGAACACGAGCTTGCCGCCGGTGTGGCGGGCGTAGGCCCAGTTGAAGAGCGCGGTGCGGATGAGCCCCACGTGCGGGGTCCCCGTCGGGCTCGGGCAGAAGCGGACACGGATGTCGGAGCCGGAGGCAGTGGTGAATGGCGCAGTCATGACCCGACAACCCTACCGCGGAGCCTGTCCCTGCCACCTGCCCTGTGGACGGGCCGCAAACGCAGAAAACCCCTGACCACGAATGGTCAGGGGTTCCCTGGTTCTTCTCCGTTAAGTCCGGCGGCGTCCTACTCTCCCACAAGGTCCCCCTTGCAGTACCATCGGCGCTGAGAGGCTTAGCTTCCGGGTTCGGAATGTGACCGGGCGTTTCCCTCTCGCT